>NZ_JBJDQT010000033.1:0-91922 GCF_044903565.1 Streptomyces sp. NPDC004065
CGCTCCCTCAACCCCGCAAGATCATCACGTCCAACGGCCACGGTCCTCGCAACTCCCACAGATCGCGGGTGTTGCGAGGACCGTTAGAACCCAAGGTGCGCTCGCGAGGGCCCTTCTATGTGCGCCTGCCCGGTGAAAGGTGAGAAGACGATCACGAGCAGGACATCGGTGTGCCTACGGCATCACGGCTTGAGCAGCAGGCTGTCGCCGCGCTCCTTGGCGGCGGCGTAGCGCTTGGCCACGTCCTGCCAGTTGACGACGGCCCACATGGCCTCGATGAAGTCGACCTTCTGGTTCTTGTACTGGAGGTAGAAGGCGTGCTCCCAGGCGTCGAAGACCAGGATCGGGGTGGAGCCCTGGCCGACGTTGCCCTGGTGGTCGTAGACCTGCTCGACGATCAGGCGGCCGCTCAGCGGCTCGTAGGCGAGGACACCCCAGCCGGAACCCTGCGTGGTGGCAGCGGCCTTGGTCAGCTGGGCCTTGAAGCCGGCGAAGGAGCCGAAGGACTCGCTGATCGCGTCGGCCAGGTCACCCACACCGTCCTGGGCGAGGGGCTCGCCGCCGCCGTCCTTGGGGCCGGTCATGTTCTGCCAGTAGATGCTGTGCAGGATGTGGCCGGAGAGGTGGAAGGCCAGGTTCTTCTCCAGGCCGTTGATGGAGCCCCACGACTCCTTGTCCCGCGCCTCGGCCAGCTGCTCCAGGGTGTCGTTCGCACCCTTCACGTACGCCGCGTGGTGCTTGTCGTGGTGCAGCTCGATGATCTCCGGGCTGATGACCGGGGCGAGCGCCGAGTAGTCGTACGGAAGTTCCGGGAGCGTGTAAAGCGCCATGTCCAACGTCCTCCGACGTTATTGCGAGTCGTATGCAGGTGCACGCTAGCAGTAAGAACGGTACCTTGCGATCAGGCGTTGGACCTAGGACTCCCCTCCCCCATGTCGCGCCGCCGGCCGGGTGACGGCTGTCCGCGATCCGGACTTCTCGACGGTGGCAAGGAAGGCAGACACGTGACCATGACCCCGCCGTCGGCACAGCACGGCGCGGCGGCACCGGACCACTCGGTACTGCTGCGACGCCACGGCCTGCGCTGCACGGCAAGCAGGCTGTGCACTTTGAGGCTGCTGTCCGCGTCGGGGCAGCATCTGTCCACCGCCGAAGTCTGCGCCGAACTACAGGAGATGGGTCTGCCGTTCGATCAGGCGACCGTCTACCGGACTCTGGAGACCTTCACGGAGGCGGGTCTGGCGCACGCCGTGCACGGCCCGGGGCCCAAGCGCTACGGCGTCAGTTCCGAACCGCACCATCACGCCGTGTGTGAGGAATGTGGTCGCGTACAGGACGTTGCGATCGCCCACATGAGGGAAGCCGTGAAACAGATCACCGAACTGACCGGACTGCACACCGGTGAAGGGGGCTCGCTGCTGCTCTACGGCCGATGTTCCCGGTGCAGCGGGTAAGTGGGCTCCTGCCACGGGTGCGGGGCGCCGCCGTCGGAACGGACGCTGTCAAGGCATGACGACGTCCCGCACCCAGCCGATGGCGGGGTACCGCTTCAGCACCCCAGCCGGCCGACCTTCATCGAATCTAGCCCTTATTGCGAGTCATTCGCAATAAGCGGAGGACTCACCCGTCGCCCTCCAGGTTGCCCTCCGTCTCCAGGTACACCTGCCGCAATTCGTCCAGGACCGCCGGATCGGGTTTCGCCCACATCCCCCGCGACTCCGCCTCCAGCAGTCGCTCCGCGATGCCGTGCAGGGCCCAGGGGTTCGCCTGCTGGAGGAACTCCCGGTTGGCCGGGTCCAGGACGTAGGTCTCGGTGAGTTTGTCGTACATCCAGTCGGCTACGACGCCGGTTGTGGCGTCGTAGCCGAACAAGTAGTCGACCGTGGCGGCGAGTTCGAAGGCGCCCTTGTAGCCGTGGCGGCGCATGGCCTCGATCCACTTCGGGTTGACCACGCGGGCGCGGAAGACGCGGGAAGTCTCCTCCACCAGCGTGCGGGTGCGGACCGTCTCGGGGCGGGTGGAGTCCCCGATGTACGCCTCCGGTGCGGTGCCGCGCAGGGCGCGGACGGTGGCCACCATGCCGCCGTGGTACTGGAAGTAGTCGTCGGAGTCGGCGATGTCGTGTTCGCGGGTGTCGGTGTTCTTGGCCGCGACCGCGATCCGCTTGTACGCCGTCTCCATCTCCTCGCGGGCCGGGCGGCCGTCGAGTTCACGGCCGTAGGCGTAGCCGCCCCAGACGGTGTAGACCTCGGCGAGGTCGGCGTCGGTGCGCCAGTCGCGCGAGTCGATGAGCTGGAGCAGGCCGGCGCCGTAGGTTCCGGGGCGGGATCCGAAGATGCGTGTGGTGGCGCGGCGTTCGTCGCCGTGGGCTGCCAGGTCGGCCTGTACGTGGGTGCGGATGTGGTTGGTCTCGGCCGGTTCGTCCAGGGAGGCGGCCAGGCGCACGGCGTCGTCCAGGAGGCCGATGGTGTGCGGGAAGGCGTCGCGGAAGAAGCCCGAGGTGCGCAGGGTGACGTCGATGCGAGGGCGGCCCAGTTCCTCGTACGCGATGGGCTCGAGGCCGGTCACACGGCGCGAGGCGTCGTCCCAGACGGGGCGGATGCCGAGCAGGGCGAGGGCTTCGGCGACGTCGTCACCGGCGGTGCGCATGGCGCTGGTGCCCCACAGGGACAGGCCGACGGAGGTGGGCCAGTCACCGTTGTCGGTGCGGTAGCGCTGCAGGAGTGAGTCGGCGAGGGCCTGGCCGGTTTCCCAGGCGAGGCGGGAGGGGACGGCCTTGGGGTCGACGGAGTAGAAGTTGCGCCCTGTCGGCAGGACGTTGACCAGGCCGCGCAGCGGGGATCCGGACGGACCCGCTGGGACGAATCCGCCGGCCAGTGCGTGGACGGTGTGGTCGATTTCGGCGGTGGTCGCCACCATGCGCGGGACGACTTCGCGGGCCGCGAAATCCAGGTCGGCGCGGACCTGTTCGCCGTGTTCGGTGGGTACGGCGGCCGGGTCCCAGCCTGCATCCTCCAGGGAGTCGGTGCCATACTTCTCGGTCGCCGTGCTGCCCAGCCAGGTCGACGCCGAGCCGGTGGCGCGCGAGCGGGGTGAGGTCGTGGTCGTCGGCACCGGTCCTGCCGGGCCGTTGTGGCTGACGCCGGAGTCGCGTGGCGCGCTGGCCGCCGCCGACGACCTGGTCGGCTATACGACCTACCTGGACCGCGTCCCCGTACGGCCGGGCCAGCGCCGCCACGGATCGGACAACCGCGTCGAGGCCGAGCGCGCCGAGTTCGCGCTCCAGCTCGCCCAGCGGGGACGGAAGGTGGCCGTGGTGTCCGGGGGTGACCCCGGGATCTTCGCGATGGCCACCGCCGTGCTGGAAGCCGCCTCGCAGGAGGAGCACAAGA
This sequence comes from Streptomyces sp. NPDC004065, assembly GCF_044903565.1. Taxonomy (NCBI): domain Bacteria; kingdom Bacillati; phylum Actinomycetota; class Actinomycetes; order Kitasatosporales; family Streptomycetaceae; genus Streptomyces; species Streptomyces sp. NPDC004065. Next base: position 3,393 of record NZ_JBJDQT010000033.1, read on the forward strand.
ACGTGCCGGTGCGGGTGCTGCCGGGGGTGACCGCCGCCAACGCGGCAGCGGCCCGGGCCGGCGCTCCCCTCGGCCATGACTACGCGACCATCTCCCTGTCCGACCGGCTCAAGCCCTGGGACGTCATCGCCGAGCGGCTGCGCGCGGCGGCCTCGGCGGATCTGGTGCTGGCCCTGTACAACCCGGGCTCGCGCAGCCGTACCTGGCAGGTGGGCAAGGCGCGGGAGCTGCTGCTGGAGCACCGGGCGCCGGACACGCCGGTCGTGGTCGCGCGGGACGTCGGTGGCTCCGGCGAGCGGGTCCGGATCGTCCGGCTGGCCGACCTGGATCCGGCCGAGGTCGACATGCGCACCATCCTGCTGGTCGGCTCCTCACAGACACAGGTCGTACGGCGCGGGGACGGCGAGGAGATCGTCTGGACGCCGCGTCGGTATCCGGAGGCGTGAGCGTGTGCGGCGCCTCTGTGGCAGAGGCGCCGCATCCGGCACTACTCGGCGCCCTGCTCCGCGGGCTGGGCCAGGCCCGCCGTCCACTTCTCCTCGATGCGGCCGACCTTCCACACCAGCAGGGCGACCGCCCAGGTGGCGAAGAACAGGCCGACGATGACGTAGCCGATGATGTTGAGGTCGAGCCCGGAGACCCAGTCCCAGAAGGCGCCGTGCAGGTCTGCCTTCTCGGCGATCAGGCCGAGCAGCTCGACGGTGCCGATGATCAGTGCGACGGCGACGGACAGGCCGGTGATGGTGAGGTTGTAGTAGACCTTGCGGACCGGCTTGGAGAACGCCCAGCCGTAGGCGAAGTTCATGAACGAGCCGTCGATGGTGTCCAGCAGCGACATGCCGGCCGCGAACAGGATCGGCAGGCAGAGGATGGCGTACCAGGGCAGGCCGGAGGCCGCGCCGGAGCCGGCGAGGACGAGGAGCGCGATCTCGGTCGCGGTGTCGAAGCCGAGACCGAACAGGACACCCAGGGGGTACATCTGCCACGGCTTGGTGATCGACTTCATCAGTCGGCCCAGGATGCGGTTCATGAAGCCGCGGTTGTTGAGCTGCTCCTCCAGGGCGGCCTCGTCGAAGTGGCCGGAGCGCATGTCCCGGAAGACCTTCCAGATACCGGCCATGATCACGATGTTGATGATCGCGATGATGTAGAGGAACGTCCCGGAGACGGTGGTACCGATCCAGCCGGTGATGTCGTGCAGCGAGGAGTTGTCGTTCTCGACCGGCCCGGCCAGCGCCTTCACGCCCAGGGAGAGCAGGAAGGCGAGGGCGAAGACGATGGTGGAGTGGCCGAGGGAGAACCAGAAGCCGACGGACAGCGGGCGCTGCCCCTCGTTCATCAGCTTGCGGGTGGTGTTGTCGATCGCGGCGATGTGGTCGGCGTCGAAGGCGTGCCGCATGCCGAGCGTGTAGGCGGTGATGCCGATGCCTATGCCGAAGGTCTTGGTGCCGAGGCTGTAGTGCTCGGGGGCGACGATCACCACGAGCGTGAACCAGCCGATGACGTGCAGAGCCAGGATGAAGGCGGCCATCCCACCGGCGCTGGCCCATTCCTTGCGGGTCATCGAGGTGCGGATGCGGTGCCACGAGATGCCGCGGCCGGTGCCTGGAGGGGCAGGGCGGGGAGAAGCGGAATCAGGAGCGGTGGTCATGGAGACGCGAGCCTTACTGCTTGGCGAGCGACTGTTTTCAGCCGCGCCTTCCAAGTTCCTGCCAATAGGTTGCAACAACAAGAGGAGCGCAGTAAAGGCAGGGCCAGGATTCAGTCACTCGCTGGAAAAGTCCCCAGCTCAACGCGCTCCCGGATCCAGCGGATCGCCTGCCCGGGATCAGGCACGACCGGAACGCCGTCCGGGACGGGCGGCCGACGCACCACGACCACCGGCAGCCCCGCCTCCTGGGCAGCCACCAGCTTCGGCGCGGTGGCCGCTCCTCCGCTGTCCTTCGTCACGACCACGTCGATGTGGTGGCGGCGCAACAGCTCGCGCTCCCCGTCGAGGGAGAAGGGGCCGCGGTCGAGCAGCACCTCCATTCGGGTCGGGTGCGGGGGCTCGGGGGCGTCCACGGACCGCACGAGGAACCACAGCTCGTCCAGGTCCGCGAAGGCGGCCAGGCCCATGCGTCCGGTGGTCAGGAACACGCGCCGCCCGAGCGCGGGCAGCAGCCGCGCGGCGTCCTCCAGCGAGCCGGCCTCATGCCACCGGTCGCCCTCGACGGGGACCCAGCCGGGGCGGCGCAGGGCGAGCAGGGGAACATGGGCGGTGGTGGCGGCCGTGGCCGCGTTGAAGCTGATCGTTCCGGCGAAGGGGTGGGTGGCGTCGATGAGCGCGTCCACGTGGTGCGCTCCCAGCCACTGTGCGAGTCCCTCGGCGCCGCCGAACCCGCCGATGCGCACCTCGCCCGGTGGCAGCCGTGGCGCGGCCACCCGGCCGGCCAGGGAGGAGGTCACCTTCACATCCGGCTCTTCGGCGGCAAGGATCTCGGCGAGGCGGCGGGCCTCGGTCGTTCCCCCGAGGATCAGCACGTGCACGGCGATTCCGTCCCGTTCATCGAGTAGTTCCACCAAGTAGTGAGGTATGAGCAGCAGCGAGGTGAAGGGCGGCCGCAGCGCCCAACTGAAGCACACCGGCCTGCGCCCCGGCTGGACCACCGGCGCCTGCGCGACCGGCGCGGCCACCGCCGCGTACACGGCACTGCTGACCGGCGACTTTCCCGATCCGGTGACGATCACCCTGCCCAAGGGGCAGACCCCGGCGTTCGCACTCGCCGCCGAGGAGCTGACCGGCTCCTTTGCGATGGCGGGCATAGTGAAGGACGCGGGCGACGACCCCGACGTCACCCACGGCGCGCTGGTACGAGCCACCGTGCGGCGCCTGCCCGCGGGCTCGGGCGTGGTCTTCAAAGCCGGAATCCGGCGTCGGCACCATCACCCGCCCAGGGCTGCCCCTCCCGGTCGGCGAACCGGCCGTCAATCCCGTCCCCCGGCAGATGATGCGCGACCACGTCGCGTCCGTCGCCCGGGCCCACGGCGACGGAGGCGACGTCGAGATCACGATCTCCGTCGACCACGGCGAGGAGATCGCCCGCTCCACCTGGAACCCGCGCCTCGGCATCCTCGGCGGGCTGTCCATCCTCGGCACGACCGGCATCGTGGTCCCGTACTCGTGCTCGGCATGGATCGACTCCATCCGGCGCGGGGTCGACGTGGCCCGGGCGGCCGGACGCACACACGTGGCGGGCTGCACCGGCTCGACCTCGGAGAAGACCGTCACCGCGGTCTACGGCCTCCCCGAGGACGCGCTGCTCGACATGGGCGACTTCGCGGGCGCGGTCCTGAAGTACGTACGCCGGCACCCCGTCGACCGCCTCACGATCTGCGGCGGCTTCGCCAAACTGTCGAAACTCGCGGCCGGCCACCTCGACCTGCACTCCGCACGCTCCCAGGTCGACAAAGGCTTCCTCGCGGAACTCGCCCGCCGGGGCGGCGCGGACGAGACCCTCACCGCAGAGGTCGCGAACGCCAACACCGGCCTGGCCGCGCTCCAGTTGTGCGCGGCCGCGGGAGTACCGCTCGGTGACCTCGTCGCCGTGGCCGCCCGCGACGAGGCCCTGGCCGTCCTGCGCGGGGCGCCCGTCACGGTCGACGTGATCTGCATCGACCGGGCGGGGGCGATCGTGGGGCGCAGCGCGGTCCGCTGACGGCCGAGCGGGAACGGGCGTCACCGCGTGACCGTCAGGGAGCGACTCAGCACGCGTGCCGCTCCCGTTCCGGCGAGTACAGGTGGCTGTCGCGGAACTGCTCGGCGCCCAGCGTGCGGCCCACCATGATGACCGCGGTGCGCAGCACACCGGCGGCCTTCACCTGCGCGGCGATGTCGTCGAGAGTGCCGCGCAGGATCAGCTCGTCGGGTCGGCTGGCCAGGGCGACCACGGCGGCGGGACAGTCGGCGCCGTAGTGCGGCAGCAGCTCCTCGACCACACGGTCCACGTACTTGGCGGCCAGGTGCAACGCGATCAGCGCGCCGCTGCGGCCGAGAGTGGCCAGGTCCTCGCCCTCGGGCATGGCGGTGGCACGGTGGGCGACCCGGGTGAGGATGACGGTCTGGCCGACGGTCGGCACAGTCAGCTCCCGCTTGAGCGCGGCGGCGGCCGCCGCGAAGGCGGGCACACCCGGCACCACCTCGTACGGCACACCGGCCGCGTCGAGCCGCCGCATCTGCTCGGCGACCGCGCTGAACACCGACGGGTCACCCGAGTGCAGCCGGGCGACGTCATGGCCTTCCTCGTGGGCACGGATCAATTCGGCGGTGATCTGATCGAGGTTGAGCTGCGCGGTGTCCACCAGGCGTGCGTCCGGCGGGCATTCGGCGAGCAGCTCGCGCGGGACCAGGCTGCCCGCATACAGGCAGACCTGGCAGGCGGCGAGCGTGCGGGCGCCCCGCACCGTGATCAGGTCGGCGGCACCGGGGCCGGCGCCGATGAAGTACACGGTCATCCGTCTGCTCCTGTAGAGGGGGTGAGGGTCTTCTGTACGGCCCACTGCGTCACCGGCATCGCCTGCCGCCACCCGGTGAACCCGCCCACGGGCACGGCGTGCGCCACCGCGAGCTTGACCAGGTCGCCGCCGCGCTGCCGGTAGGCGTCGGCGAGCAGCGCCTCGGACTCCAGCGTCACGGTGTTGGCGACCAGTCGGCCACCGGCCGACAGCGCGTCCCAGCAGGCGTCGAGCAGGCCCGGCGCGGTGAGCCCGCCACCGATGAACACGGCATCCGGCGAAGGGAGTTCGGCCAGGGCGGCAGGCGCGGCGCCGGTCACGATGTGCAGCCCGGGAGCGCCCAGTCGCTCGGCGTTCCGCGCGATCCGCTCCGCGCGCACCGGATCCCGCTCCACCGTGATCGCCCGACACGACGGGTGGGTACGCATCCACTCGATCGCGATCGATCCGGATCCGCCACCGATGTCCCACAGCAGCTCGCCGGGCGCGGGCGCGAGCACGCCGAGTGTGGCGGCGCGGATGTGACGCTTGGTGAGCTGCCCGTCGTGTTCGTACGCCTCGTCCGGCAGCCCCGGCACGGCGCCGAGCCGCAAGGCACCGGGTGCTCGTCTGCATTCGACGGCGACGATGTTGAGAGGCTCCCCAGGCGGATGCGGCCAGTCGTCCGCCGTGACCTCGACCGTCGTACGTTCCCTCGCTCCGCCGAGTTGTTCCAGCAGCCGCATCCGGCTCGGCCCGAAACCACGGCCGCGCAGCAGGGCGGCGACATCACCGGCGGTGGTGGCGTCGGCACTGAGCACGAGGAGCCGGCGCCCCTGGTGGAGGGCGGCGGCGAGGCGGGCGATCGGCCGCCCAACGAGGGTGAAGACCTCAGTGTCCTCCAGCGGCCAGCCCAGGCGGGCGCAGGCGTACGAGACCGACGACGGGTGCGGCAGGACGCGCACCGAACCGGGCCCCAGCTCCTCCGAGAGGGTCCGCCCGATGCCGTAGAACATGGGGTCGCCGCTGGCCAGGACGGCGACACGGCGTCCAGCGTGGGCGGCGAAGAGGCCGGGAACCGCGGGCCGCAGCGGCGAGGGCCAGGCTACGCGCTCGCCCGCGCAGGCGACGGGCAGCAGCGCGAGGTGGCGGGCGCCTCCGATGAGCACCTCGGCATCCAGGAGGACGGCGCGCGACGCCTCGGGCAGTCCGTCCCAGCCGTCGGCCCCGATCCCGACGACGGCTACGGCGGCCCTCTCGCGTTCGGGGCGATCGGGCTGGTCGGGATGCAGGGGGATCACTTCCGCTACCTCGGTTCAAGGGGCCGGTGGCGCACTCTGCTGGCCTCCGACCAGCGTCTCCGCCTCCAGGTGCGCACCCCGGGAGTCTTATTGCACACTACTCGCAACAACTTATTCATCGCAGAGAGGGGCGGGCATGGGCTCTCCCGTCGTGCTGGGCATCGAGTCGTCCTGTGACGAGACCGGCGCAGGAATCGTCCAGGAGGGTCGGCTGCTCGGCCACGCGGTGGCGTCGAGCATGGACGAACACGCCCGCTACGGCGGCGTTGTGCCGGAGATCGCGGCCCGCGCGCACGTGCACGCCGTCCGCCCGGTGGTCGAACGCGCCCTGGACGAGGCCGGACTACGGCTGACCGAGATCGGGGCGGTGGCGGTGACCACCGGTCCGGGCCTGTCCGGGGCGCTCCAGGTCGGCCTGGCCGGGGCGAAAGGGCTGGCGTACGCGCTGGGCGTTCCGCTCTACGGCGTCCACCACCTCGCCGGCCACGTCGCCGACACGCTCGAACACGGCCCGCTGCCCAACCCCTGCATGGTGCTGATCGTGTCCGGAGGGCATACGTCTCTGCTCCTCGTCCGGGACCTCGCCCGCGATCCGATCGTCCATCTCGGTGACACCCTCGACGACGCCGCGGGCGAGTGCTTCGACAAGGTCGCGCGGGTCTTCGGACTGCCGTATCCCGGCGGGCCGGCCATCGATCGGGCAGCACGCACGGGCGATCCGCACACCGTCCCCTTTCCCCGCCCGCTGCCCGGGTCCTACGACTTCTCCTTCTCAGGGCTGAAGACGGCGGCTGCCCGCTGGGCCGAGAGTCACGCCGGCGCCGAACTGCCGGTCGCCGACGGGGCGGCATCCCTCCAGGAGGCGATCGCCGACGTACTGACCCGCAAGGCGGTCACGGCCTGCGTGGAGCGCGACGTGCGCACGCTGGTCGTGGTCGGCGGAGTCGCCGCCAACTCCCGGGTGCGCGCACTGGCCGAGGAGCGCTGTCGGGCCGCCGGCCTCGCCCTGCGTGTGCCGCCGCTGCGGCTGTGCACGGACAACGGTGCGATGATCGCCGCCGTCGGTGACCTCCTTGTCCGGGCCGGCGCCGAACCGGCACCCCTGGACGTGTCCATCGACCCGTCGGCGCCCCTGGAGTACGCAGCCCTGCATCCCAGGGCCATGGCGGGAGTGGCCGCCTGATGGCTGCGGACATCCGCGTCTTCCGCGGCGAGGACGTGCTGGCGCACTCCGAGGGACTGCGAGCCGTCTACCTCGACGCCTTCGGGACGCCGCCCTGGAACGAGGACGAGGAGCAGGCCAACGCCTTCCTCCGTCGGCTGGCGGACGACGTCAAGCGCCCCGGTTTCACCGCGGCCGTCGCCTTCATGGCGGCAGAGGTCGCCGGTTTCAGTTCCGCTTGGACCACCATGGCTCCCTTCCCCAACGACCGCTGTCACCCCCAGGCCGCGGCAGCCCTCGGCCCCGAGCGCACCGCGCAGTGGCTGTGCGGCGCCCGCGAAGTGGACGAACTCGCCGTCCGCACCGCAGCCCGCGGCACCGGCGTCGCCGCCGAATTGCTGGAGGCGGTCACCGCCGACGCCCCCGAGGGCCGCTCCTGGCTACTCACCTCGGTGAGGTCCGGCCTGGCCACATCCTTCTACCGCCGCCAGGGCTGGACCCAGGCCACCCACCCCTCCCCGGAAGGCCACGGCATCGCCGTCTTCCTCGGCCCCCGGCACCCGGCGCGCACGCTGGCCGCCCCGCCTCTGGATCACTTGAATCTCCGCGTGCACCCGCAGGGACGCGGGCCCGCACACCCCCCACTCGAAGCAAGAGCAAGAGGAGGAACCGCCCCATGACCGTCACGGCACACATCGACACCACTCGCCCTGTGGCGACTCTCATCAACGTCTTCACCGTCTCCCCCGACCGCCAGGCCGAGCTGATCGACCTGCTGGCCGGCGCCACCGAGGAGACGATGAAGCACCAGCCCGGCTTCATCTGCGCCAACTTCCACGCCTCCCAGGACGGCGAACGCGTCATCAACTACGCCCAGTGGGAGAGCGAGGAGCACTACCGCGCCATGCTCGCCAACCCCGAGGCACGCGTCCACATGGACAAGGCGGCCACCATCGCCAGCGATGTACAACCCCGCATCTATCACGTGGCCTCGACCCATCAGAGGGGTTCAGCTGGCTGAGGTGCGGCCCAGCCGGCTCATGCGCGATGTCCACGGCGCCCAGCGCGGCGCTGGCATCCTCACCGAACCGCCCCGAGCCGTCGGCCTGCCTGCCGGGCGCGAAGAGGCCGAATGCATCGTGGACGAACTCCTCGCCGCCACCCGAGGAAAGGTTTCTCACGTGTATCGTCCTGCCCCGACCGCGCCTGGAACGCCCCACTCGATCGCGCGCCTCGCCCCGCTCCTCAGCCTGGCCCGGTTGATGACGTACTACGGCGTTTCCGACTGGTCGGCACGGATGTTGCCCCAGGCTTCCAGAGCTTCGTGGAGGTCGGTGTAGCAGGGGATGACGGCGTCGATCCCGACGATCTGCAGGGTGCGCAGCACGGAGGTCGGTACGCCGGCCAGACGCAGCCAGCCGTCTGCCTGAGTGAGCTCGCGGTGGGCGACGAGGAGGACGTTGATGCCGCTGGAGTCCATGAAGGTGACGTGTCGCATGTCGACGACCACGCGAGGCCGGTCGCCGAGCTCTCCGAGGTCCAGAGCGTGGATGAGGGGGGCGGCAGTGGTGTGGTCGATCTCGCCGGTCACCGTCACCACTGTGGTGCCGTCGGTGGCGGTGGAGGCCACTGTCAGCAGTTCCGGCCCGTGCGCGTTCTCGGTCTCCATCACGGCTTCCCCAGCATCCTCGATACAGGTACGACCTGTCATTTTGCCTGGAACACTGCCCGGCACCGTACGAGGTGCGCCTATAGCCCTGGTCATCCGTGAGGGCGACGCGGCCGTGATGGGCGTCTTCGGCGAGCTGGACCTGTTCACAGGCCCGGAATTGATCGGCTCTGGGTCCGGCAGCCCCACCAGCCCACCACGCCGTCGGCCTTCGGCTGACCCACAGCCACTGACACCAGGCGCCTCGCTTGGCGTTCCCGCACCAGCTGCGGCGAAGGCACGGCTGCGGGCTGTCACGCCCGGCGGTAGCGCATGTCCCCCGTCTGTGCGGTTGCCGTCGTGGATCCGGGCCCATCGGGCCGGCTCGACACAAGGGCAGGCGAACAAGCCACACCCCGGAGCCGAGCATGTTGGAGAGAGGCATTCATCTGCAGGCCGGTGCGTTGTCTTCGGAGCCGGCCCCGCGGACCGGGACGAGGAGGGTGAACGTGGCCGGCGCCCTTCTGGTGAGGGAGAGTCGGCCGCCGATGGAGTGGGCCAGTTCGGAAGCGAGGGCGAGGCCGATGCCGGTCCCGTGGCCGCCGCCGGTGTGTCCGCGGTCGAACAGCTGCGCCGGCTCGCCTTCCGCGGCTCCCTCGTCGCTCACGTCGAAGGCGAGGGCGTCGTTCAGGTCCCGCACCACCAGTCGCACGGTTCCGCGTCCGTGCACCCGTGCATTGTCCAGCAGGACGCCGAGCACCTCCGAAACGGGGCCGCTGGGGACCAGGACGTCCGCGGGTGCGTCATGTGTGCCGCACTCCAGGCGTCTGCCGTCGGCGGCGAACAGGCCGTGCCAGTGCTCCTGCGTCTCCTGAAGGAGGTGTGCCACCGCGATGTCCCTGGCGGCCGGGCGGGGCCGGTCCGGGGAGCGGGACAGGCGCAGCACTTCCTCCACGGTGTGGTGGAGGCGATGGGCGGTGGCCAGGGCCTCGGTCAGCACGGGGCGCAGACGGGCGTCGTCGTCCTGGGCGAGACCCGATTCCAGGGCGAGTTGCAGGCCGGTGAGCGGAGTGCGCAACTGGTGCGATGCGTTGGCGGCGAAATCCCGTTCCCGGCGGAGGAGTTCGGACAGGCTGTGCAGCATGGTGTTGTGCGTGCGGGCCACCTGATCGATCTCGGCGATGTTGCTGGGGGCCGCCCGCGCATTCAGGTCCCCTTCGGCGACGGCCCGACAGTGGCGGGAGAGGTCCTCCAACGGGGCGGCCAGCGCCCGAGCCTGCCGACGGGCGACCAGCACCGCGATGGTCAGCGCGACTACGGTCACGCCGAGTAGCACGGCCCACGCGGCCAGGACCCGGTCGCGTACGGCGTCAACAGGGGAGGATGCGCGGACCACGCCGATCACCTGCTCGGCGTGGGAGACCGGTACGGCGGCGACCAGGTCGCCGCCCGACCGCCCCCGGACCACCTCTCCGCCAAAGGCGCGGTGGACCGGCGCGTCCGCCGTCCGGGGGCCGCTGCCCGCACGTTTGGCCTGCTGCGGGTCGTACAGGCCCAGATGCCCCCCTGCGGGCGCCCTGGGCAGTTCCACGGGATCACCGGTCGCGTAGTCCGGGCTCACCCGTACGGCCGCGGCGAGGGCCGCGCGTTCCAGGGTGTCCCGCTGCCCGGCGTACAGGGAGGACCTGATGGCCAGGGCCAGGGGGACGGCGAGCAGGACCACGCCGACCAACGCGGCGGTGAGGGCGACTCGCACCACGCGCTGTCTCATGCCCTCATCATGCGGCGGCTCGGCCGGACGCGCGGGGCGAGGCGCACGCTTTTGCCGTCGTCTAACCCTCGGCGAGCAGGGCGTTAACCGGCCGCTTCCTAGCGTGGGTGCCATGACGGTCCAATCCGGGGGATTCCTTGGAGGGCAGTGGTGATGGCAGTACACGCACGGATGTCCGCGGCAGTCGGTCTGGTGCTCGTCGCGGCGGTGACCGCGGGCTGTTCCGGTTCCGGCTCGCACTCCGGTTCCGGTTCGACGACATCATCACCGCCGGCTTCCTCGGCGCGCGTCGGAAACGGGCAGAACAACCCGGCACCCGCTCCCACCGAGTCCAATCCGCCCGGCGACATCCCCGACAACCAGGTGTACGTCGCCTACCGGCCGACAGGCGGGTCCTTCACCGGTTTCACGGTGAAGGTGCCCGAGGGCTGGGCCCGTACCGAGCAGGGCGGCAGCACGGTGTTCACCGACAAGCTGAACACCGTGAGGATCACGGCCGTCTCGGCGTCCGCCGCGCCCACGGTCGACTCGGTCACCAAGACGGTTGTCCCCAAGCTGCGCTCCCAGGTGCCGAAGTTCGCCGCACCGAAGGTGTCGGAGGTGTCCCGGCACGCCGGCCGTGTCGTCAGGCTGACCTATCAGGGTGACTCGGCGAAGGACCCGGTCACCGGCAAGGTGGTGCGCGACGGCTTCGAGCGGTACGCCTTCTACAAGTCGGGCCACGAAGTGGATCTGACCCTGTCCGGCCCGGTCAACGCCGACAACGTCGACCCGTGGCGCATCATCAGCGACTCCTTCGCCTGGCGGTGAGCACCATGGCGTCCGAGCCGGTGCTGGCTGCCCGTGAGCTGTACCGCTTCTATCGCGCCGGCGAGGAGGAGACGCTCGCGCTGCGCGGGGTGTCGCTGCGGGTCGGACGGGGCGAGACGGTGGCGGTCGTGGGACCGTCGGGATCCGGCAAGTCGACCCTGCTGGCGTGCCTGGCCGGGCTCGACGAGCCCTCGGGCGGCGAGGTCCGCGTGGACGGCGTACGGATCAGCCACCGGCCCGAGACCGAGCGGGCCCGGCTGCGCGCCCGGCACATCGGCGTGCTGCTGCAGACCCGCAATCTCCTGCCGCATTTGAGCGTGCGGGACAACGTCCGCCTGCCTCAGCGCGCCGCCAGCCGTAAGCACGTCACCTCGGCCAGGGAGCTGCTGGCCCAGGTGGGCCTCGGCGAACGGGCACATGCGCTGCCCCGGCAGCTGTCCGGTGGCGAGCTGGCCCGGGCCGGGCTGGCCGTGGCGCTGGCCAACGCGCCCGCTGTCCTGCTGGCCGACGAGCCGACCGGCGAACTCGACGGAGAGACCGAGCGGGCGGTCCTCGCGATGCTGCGGGAGCGGGCCGCGCAGGGGTGCGCGGTGCTGATCGTGACGCACAGCGCGGAAGTCGTCCGGAGCGCGGACCGGGTGATCACGCTGGAGGACGGCAGGGCCACCGACGCCTCGGCCCGGACTGCCCGTTCCGCGTCGCAGGAGGTGCCCGATGTCACGGGATGAAGTGCTCGTGACCTGTGCTGACGCGGCGCTCACCTTCGGCCGGGGCACACAGGCGGTCGTGGCCGTACACGGCGCCGACCTCGAGATCGGGTCCGGCGATCGGCTCGCCGTCGTCGGCCCCTCCGGGTCGGGCAAGAGTTCGCTGCTGCACCTGTTGGCCGGGCTCGAACAGGCCACCAGCGGCACCGTGCGGCGGGCCGCCTACCTGGGGCCCTACGACATCGGCCTTGTCTTCCAGGGCGACAGCCTGATCCCGGCCCTGAACGTGGTCGAGAACACCGCTCTCCCGCTGGTCCTCGCCGACCGCCCGGAAAACGAGGCCCAGCAGGCCGCCCTCGCGGCGCTCACGCTGGTCGACGCGGCCGACCTCGCGGACCGGCTGCCCGAGGAGATCTCCGGTGGTCAGGCCCAGCGGGTGGCCGTCGCCCGGGTGCTGGCCCAGTCCCCGCGCCTGATCCTCGCCGACGAGCCCACCGGCCGCCTCGACCACTCCACCGGCGGCCGTGTCCTCGACGCCCTCCTCACCGCCGCCGACCACACCGGCGCGGCCCTCGTCGTCACCACCCACGATCCCGCCGTCGCCGCCCGCCTCACCACCCGGCGCGCCATGCGCGACGGCCGACTGCTCGCACCCGAGGAGGTGCCATGATCGGCTCGTGGACGGTCGGCCTGGCCCGCCACCGCACCGGACGTCTGCTGGCGGCGCTGGCCGGGATCGCCCTCGCGGTCGCCCTGGTCGCCGCGCTGGGCTCATTCCTCACGGCGTCGAAGGCAACCATGACCCAGCGTGCCGTGCGCTCGGTCGCCGTCGACTGGCAGGTCCAGGTACAGCCCGGTGCTGATCCCGGCGCGGTAATGTCCCTGGTCCGCAAGGCGCCGGAAACCCGCGCCGCCCTGCCCGTCGGCTTCGCCCACACCACCGGCTTCACCGCGCGCGTCCAGGGCAGCACCCAGACCACCGGTCCCGGTATGGCCCTCGGCCTGCCCGACGGCTACCGCGCCCTCTTCCCCGACGCGATCCGCACTCTGTCCGGCTCCCCGGGCGGCGTCCTGCTGGCCCAGCAGACCGCCTCCAACCTGCACGCTGCTCCCGGCGACACCATCGGTATCGACCTTCCCGGCATCGGGCCGAGGCAGGTGAAGGTGGACGGCGTCGTCGACCTGCCCCAGGCCGACTCCCTCTTCCAGACCGTCGGCGCACCCAGCCAGTCCCAGCCCACCGCACCCCCGGACAACGTCGTCCTGCTGCCCGCCGCCAGGTTCGCCGCACTGACCCGGGGTGCCTCTGCGGTCACCACCCAGATCCATGTCGCCCGCGACGACGCCCGCCTGCCCTCCGACCCAGCCGCCGCCTTCACCGCGGTCACTCGCGCGGCCCACAACCTGGAGGCCCGCTCCGCGGGCGCCGCACTGGTCGGCAACAACGTCGGCGCCGCCCTCGACTCCGCCCGCCAGGACGCCCTGTACGCCCAGATCCTCTTCCTCTTCCTCGGCGTCCCCGGCGCGGTCCTGGCCGCCGCACTGACCGCCGCGGTCGCCTCCGCCGGCGGCGAACGGCGCCGCCAGGAGCAGGGCCTGCTACGGCTGCGCGGCCTGCGTCCCCGCCAGATCACCGCCCTCGCCGGGTTGGAAGCGGCGCTGATCGGTCTCGCCGGCGGCCTGGCCGGACTGGCCGCCGCCGCACTGACCGGCCGCTTCGCCTTCGGTGCCGCCTCCTTCGGAGCGGGCGCGGGCACCTGGGCCGCCTGGTACGGCACTGCCTTCGTCCTCGGCGCCGCCGTCGCCGCGGGAGCCGTCCTCGTCCCGACCCTGCGTGACCTGCACACGGTGACCGTCGCGGAAACCCGCAAGGAGTCCGGCGCCCGCAGCACCCGGAACCCGTGGTGGATGCGGTACGGCCTGGACTTCGCCCTCCTGATCGGCTCCTGGCTGGTCTTCCGCGCCTCCTCCGGCAACCAGTACGCGCTGGTCCTCGCCCCGGAAGGCGTGCCCAGCATCTCCGTGTCGTACTGGGCCTTCCTCGGCCCCGCCCTGCTGTGGATCGGCGCCGCCCTGCTGCTGTGGCGCCTGACCCTCCTCGCCCTCAGCCACGGCCGACCCGCCCTGGCCCGGCTGGCCCGCCCGCTGACCGCGACCCTCGCCGGCACCACCGCCGCCACCCTCTCCCGGCGCCGCCGCCCACTCGCCCGCTCGGTCGTGCTGCTCGCCCTCGCTGTGTCCTTCGCACTCTCCACCGCCGTCTTCAACGCCACATACCGCCAGCAGGCCGAGGTCGACGCCCGCCTGACCAACGGCGCCGACGTCACCGTCACCGAACCACCCGGTGCCCGTGTCCCACCCGACGCCGGATCCGCCCTGAAGATCTCCGGCGTACGGCACGTCGAACCCCTCCAGCACCGCTTCGCCTACGTCGGCTCCGATCTCCAGGACCTCTACGGCGTCCGCCCGGACACCATCGCCCGCGCCACCTCCCTCCAGGACGCCTACTTCGCCGGCGGCACGGCCCGGCAACTCATGCGGCGCCTCGCCGAACGGCCCGACAACCTGCTGGTCAGCGTCGAGACCGTCAACGACTTCCAGCTCTCCCCCGGCGACACCGTCAACCTGCGCATCCAGGACGCCCGCACCAAGGCCCTGCGCACGGTCCCCTTCCACTACGCGGGCATCGCCAAGGAGTTCCCCACAGCACCGAAGGACAGCTTCTTCGTCGCCAACGCCTCCTACATCGCCAAGGCGACCGGCAGCGACGCGGTCGGCGCCTTCCTCCTCGACACCGGCGGCACCCACCAGAAGCAGATCGCCACGCGCCTGCGCTCGCAGCTCGGCACCAGCGCCACCGTCAGCGACCTCACCCAGACCCGCGGCACCGTCGGCACCAGCCTGACCTCCGTCGACCTAGCCGGACTCACCCGCATCGAGCTTGCCTTCGCGGTCCTGCTGGCCGCCGGAGCCGGGGGACTGGTCCTCGCCCTCGGGCTCGCCGAACGCCGCCGCACCTTCGCCATCGCCACCGTCCTCGGCGCACGCACACGCCAGCTGCGCGGCATGGTCCTCACCGAGGCCCTCCTGCTGGCCGCAGGCGGCCTGGCCGGGGGTGCCGTCATCGGATGGGCGCTGTCGGAGATGCTGGTCAAGGTACTCACCGGCGTGTTCGACCCGCCGCCCGCCGCCCTGGCGGTGCCCGGCGTCTACCTGACCCTGACCGGACTGGCCGCCTTGATCGCCGTACTGGCCGCAGCCCTGAACGGCGTCCGCAGTGCCCGGCGCCCCGCAGTGGAGGAACTCCGCGACCTGTGAGGGAGCGACCTGTCTACTCTGTTGCCATGGGCACGCCTGCCGCACCGGACCGCAGCCGCCTGCACATCCTGGTCGTCGAGGACGACGACACCATCGGACGCCACCTGGAAACCGGCCTCCGCGTCAACGGCTACGCCCCCGCCTGGAGCCGCACCGGCGCCTCGGCCCTGACGGAGACGGACCGCAGCGCCTACGACGCCGTTCTCCTGGACCTCGGCCTGCCCGACCTCGACGGACTGGACCTCGCCCGCACCCTGCGCGCCCGCTTCCCCGACCTGCTGATCGTGATCCTCACCGCCCGTACCGACGACATCGACGTCATCGCCGGCCTGGACGCAGGCGCCGACGACTACCTGGTCAAACCCTTCAGCCTCACCGTCCTGCTGGCCCGCCTCCGCGCCCACCTGCGGCGACAGACCAGCACATCGCAGCCGCAGCCACCACTACGGCTCGGCGACCTGATCATCGACACCACGGCACGCCGCTGCACCCTGCACGACACGGAGATCTCCTTGCGGCCGAAGGAATTCGACCTCCTCGCCCTGCTCGCCCAGAATCCCGGCACCGCCGTCTCGCGAGAAACGCTGATGGCACAGGTGTGGGACGAGAACTGGTTCGGCCCCACCAAGACCCTGGACGTCACCATGGCCGGCCTGCGCCGACGTCTCACCCAGGCCGCCGAGGAGTCCGCCCGCCCTTGCCGGTTGCCTCACATCACCACGCTCCGAGGGCATGGCTACCGCCTCGAGCGCTACGGCTGGAGCGATGGGGCCGGTACGAAGAGTTGACCGGCCCTCGCCTGTGCGCGCAGGAGGGTCTGCACTCGTTCGGCCGACGCCATCCGGTCAGCGACCGCCCCACGAGAGGCTGCGGACATGCACTGGCCGCCTGCACTGTCCGCGGCTCGCCGGCGTGTGCCAGGGCGGCGCGGTTCTCTGCGCCGCCCTGGCACACCGAGCCCGTCGGCCGGTGGGCCGGCCGGGCGCTGTGCGGTCTGTCAGCCCATGTCCGTCAGGAGGGCGTTCAGTTCCTTCTCCTGCTGCGCAGGCGACATCGGCGGGTTCGAGTGGTCGATGCCGAACGTCTTGAGCATCTTGTCCATCTGGGCGTCGATGGAGGTCCAGCCGGTCTGGTCCAGCGGCTGCAGCGATGCCTGGTCGGCGTCCCACAGGTCACGCAGCTTCTGGGCGGCCGCGTGGGCCCCGGTCTCGTTCCCCGAGCGTGCGTCCTTGAGCGAGGTGGAGGCGAGGTTCTTCAGCGCGGCGACCTTGGCGGGCGGGAACTTCTTCACCGCCTGGCCGGGAGCCATCTGCACGGCGGAGGTGTTGTCCTCCTCCGACGCCGGGCCGACGTGCGGCTGGCCGTGGGCCCAGACCAGCAGGCCCGCGGTGGCGACGGCGAGCAGTCCGAAGCCGACCAGCGCGGTGTGCTCCTTGCGCGGGTTGCTGGTGGCCGGTGCCGCGTGGGTCGCCTCGTGGGTCTCGGTCACGTCCGAGCGCGTCACCGTCAGGTAGACCACCGTCGCCAGGATCAGGCCGAGGAAGATCAGGCTGGTGGTGAAGGTGCCCAGGTCGAGACCGGTCGGCTCGCCCGGCTGAGCGACCTTCGGGGAGGCGAGCCAGTCGCCGATGTTCGCGCCCAGCGGGCGGGTCAGGATGTAGGCGAGCCAGAAGGACAGCACCGGGTTCGCGCCGAACTTCCACAGCGCCGTGATCGCCGCGATGAGGCCGAGCGGCAGCAACACGGAGACGCCCGGGCTCCAGCCGGTCAGCTCCAGAGTCCAGTCGCCGGTCGCGGTGCCGAGCGCGAAGGTGACGAGAACGGCGAGCCAGTAGAACGACTCACGCGGCAGCGTCGTGACCGAGTGGATCGACAGCGTGCGCTCCCGCGCCCACCAGACGCCGAAGACCGCCGCGAGCAGCACCGAGAAGACCGCGGAACTGATCCACAGCGGTACGTTCAGCTGGTCGGTCAGGATGTCGGTGTACAGGGTGCCCGTGACGCTGACAACGACGACGGTCAGCCAGTAGGGGAACGGAACGTACCGCTTCAGCCGCAGCTGGACGGCCAGGACCACCACGAACACCGCGGTGAAGATCCAGGCCGTGTTCACCAGGCCGACGCCCAGCTTCATGTTGATCCAGTCGGCGAAGCTCTCACCGACGGTCGTGCACAGGATCTTGATCACCCAGAACCAGATGGTGACCTCGGGAACCTTGTTGAGCATGAGACGCCCGCTGCGCGCGCGTGCTTCCGTTGTCGTTGTCATGCGGGGAGGTTGACGCGGGGAATCTGCACATAACCTGACTACGCGGCCGCACGGGCCGCCGGGAGTGTCATCTCGACGTGACCGCGGCCGTCCGCGATCGCGCGGACCTCCACACCGGCCGAGGCGGCGATGCGCCGGACCACCGGCAGCCCCAGCCCGTACCCGTCGCCGCCGGTCACCCCCGCTTCGAAGACCCGGTCGACGTCCGCGGGATCGAATCCGGGGCCGTCGTCCAGGACATCGACCACGATGGCCTCGCCCTGGGTGCGCGCGGTGATCCACACCCGGGACTTGGCATGCCGCAGGCCGTTGTCCAGCAGGGGTGCCAGCAGCGACACGGCGACGTCGGCCGCCACGGCGACCTCGACCTCCGAGGGAATGGCGACCTCGACCGCGCGGCCGGCGATCGCCTGCCGCGCGGCGGAGCGCAGATCGCATCGGGTCCCGGCGTCTGTCCGTGCGCGCGCGGCGCGCAGGATCGTCCTGATCGCCGCATCGAGGCGGTCGGCCTCGCTCAGCACCGCCTCCGGCGGCACTGGCTCGCCGGACAGCTGTGCCAGCTGCGCCTCGGCCCGCAGGACCGTGAGCGGTGTCCGCAGCTCGTGGGCGATCTCATCGGTGAGCCGGCGCTCGTCCGCCAGCGCGTTGTCGACGCGCTCCAGGAGATGGTCCAGGGTCCGCCCCAGTTCCCCGAACTCGTCGCGAGGGACTCCAAGGTCGAAGCGGCGCCCGGGTTCGTGATGGCCCCATTCGTCGGCGAGGGCGGCCATCTCGTGCACGACCCGCAGCGCGCGGCGCACCACGAGGTGTGCGACACCGCCGGCGAGGAGGACCGTGAGGCCGCCCAGTATCAGGGACAAGGTCAGGCTGCGCTGTTCGGATGTCTCGTAGGGCGTGAGGTCCACCCGGACGATCACCATGACGTGGTGGCCGTCGATCGGGACCTCCCGCGCGTACAGGAGGTAATCGCCGACCGACGCGGTCTGCGATCGCCCCGAGTCCGCCAGCTCCCCGACGCGATCGACCAGGCTCGGCGGCACGTTCCCGTCGAGCAGGCGGCCGTCGGCATACACCCAGGCGACCTCATCCAGCGCCTCGCTGCCGTTCTCCGTCAGTACGACACGGCCGCCCTTAGCGGTGACGTTCGCCGCGACCGCCTCGGCGCGAGTACGTGCCAGATCGTGCGCGTCGGCGTCCGTCACCCGGCTCAGCAGCACGTGCGAGACCACGACCAGGACCGCGACCACGGCGGTGGCGATCAGCACAGTGAGCGCGACGACCCGCTTACGGAATCCCGTCACTGCCATCGGTAGCCCACGCCGCGGACGGTCGCCAGACGCTCGGCCACACCCAGCGGACCGAGCTTGGCCCGCAGCCGGCGCACATAGGAGTCGAGGGTGTTGTCGCTGACCTGCGCCCCGTGCGGCCAGCCGGCAGCGATGAGGGCGTGGCGGCGTACCGCGTCGCCCTGCGAGGCGATCAGGCGGCCCAGCAGCCGGAACTCGGTCGGGGTCAGGCTCATGCTCACCGAATCGTAGGTCACCACGTGCTTCGCCGGATCGAGGACGACCTCACGCGGTGCGGGCGCAACGGTGGCCCGACGCAGCAGCGCCCGGACGCGGACCAGCAGTTCCGGGATGTCGAAGGGTTTGGTCATGTAGTCGTCGGCACCGGCCTCGAAGCCGCCCACCTTGTGATGCAGGCCGTCCAAGGCGGTGAGCATCAACACCGGCGCGTCCACGCCGCGGGCCCGCAGGGCCAGGCAGACGTCGCGGCCGTCGGCGTCCGGGAGCCCGAGATCCAGGACAACCAGGTGGGGCGCCGGTGCGAGCTGCCGCAGCAGGCTGTCGGCCGTGGCGGCGACCGAGACGGTGTGGCCGTCGTGCTCCAGGGCGCGCTTGAGGACCCCGCGGACCGCCGCGTCGTCTTCGCACACCATGATGAAAGCCACGCGCTGACCCTAGATACTCCCGTCCCAGTTCTCCATCTTCCCTGGTCAGCCGCCTGACGTTCGGGAGCAGGCCGCTGGTGCCGCACGGCCTGCCCCTGCCGTGATCACTCTTCACCCATACGGTCGCAGCCATCGACGCCTGTTGCACCCTGGGAACAGGCTGCGACAGCCTGCGCGCACCAGTGTCCTGCGGGTCCTGCGTCGGGCCGGGGCCCGCGATGTTCTAGGCAATGGAACGCAACACCGTGGAAGGCCCGCCCCGTACGACTCGGTTGGCGGCTGTCTTCTGGAGCAGGCTGTAGGCGAGGACCGGGATCAGTAGGTGTGGTTTGTCCGGGAGCACGGCGGTGATCAGTACGGCGCTGGCGCTGCTGTTGTTCATGCCGCAGGCGAGGGTGAGCGAGGAAGCGGCGGGCGGGTCCAGTCGCAGCAGCCGCGCCGCGCAGCGGCCGAGCACGAAAGACAGCTGGCAGACCAGTGCCGCCACGACCAGCGCGGCGCCTAGGAGCAGCGGGCGTGGCCGAGCGACGAAGGAGCCGAGGGCGCCGCTGGCGTTGACGTACGTCAGGACCAGCGAGCCGGCCAGGGCGACAGGCACGACTGCGCCCAGCGCCCGGCCGAGCAACGACGCGGGCAGTGCGAGCCGGACCAGGATGCCCGCCGCGCAGGGCAGCACCACGCCGACGAAGGTGAAGCCACCGCCCGCAGTGTGGACACTCGCGGCGAGCGAGCTGGCGTAGCCGCCACTAAGTAGCGGAGACAACAGCTCGATCACCAGCGGTGTGGTGAGTGGGCTGATGAGGGTGGAGGCGAGGACCAGGCCGACCATGGTCGGCTGGTCGCCGTCGCCCTTGCCGGTCCACACCGTGGCGCCGGCCGCCACGGGCATCGCCACGATCAGGATCATCGCGGTGACTAGGCCGCTGCCGCCGTCGGAGTCGGGCGAGGCGTGCAGCAGGACGGCGACGAGCGGGATGACCAGCAACGGGATCGCCAGGTGCAGCGCGAGCCCGGCGAGCAGTGCACTTGGGCACCGCAGGACTCGGACCAGCTCACGGACGGGGACCTGGAGTCCGGATGAGAACAGCACCAGCCACAGCAGGCATGGTGCGGTGGACACCGGCAGTCGGATCAGCGGTCCGAGCGGCAGTGCGTGGGAGTGGCGCAGCCACAGGCCGGGGCCCGGCACGAGCAGGGCTGCGGCGTAGGACAGGACGACGGCCCGGCCCAGACGGCGCCGCAGCCAGGCGCTCGCGCGGTCAGTGGGCGCCGGGGTGGCGGTGGGAGCGTGCATGGCGGTCTTCTTCCGTCGCGGGGGCAGGGGCGGGACGAAAGACCGCTATGCGGAGACCACATGCGTGCCTGTGCATGGAGCCATGGTGCGCGCACGGAACGGGCGGGGCTGCTGATCCACGGCGGCAGTCAGGATGTGTTCAGGCACCCGGTGCCACGGTCCGGCAGCATGGCATACGAGACATCTGATGATCTGGTGCTTGAGGAGGTCGGCCAGGCAGCCCTTTCCCGTCACCGGCTGCGCTGGAACAAGGTGCCCGAGGTCACCTTCTGCTTCTGGGTGATCAAGGTGCTGTGCACCACGGTCGGCGAGACCGCCGCCGACCTCCTGAATAAAAAGGCCGGCCTCGGGCTGACCGGGGTCTCGCTGCTGATGAGCGCGCTGCTCACCGTCGTCCTGGTGGTGCAGTTCCGCACGAAGGGCTACCGCCCGGGCCTGTACTGGTCCGCCGTCGCCCTGATCAGCGTCGTCGGAACCCTGGTCAGCGACAATCTCACCGACAGCATGGGCGTGTCGCTGGAGACCACCAGCACGGTTTTCGCGATCGCCCTGGTGATCGTCTTCGCCCTCTGGTACCGCACCGAGCGCACCCTGTTGATCCACCACATCGACACCACCCGCCGTGAGGCGTTCTACTGGCTCGCCGTCCTGGTCACCTTCGCGCTCGGCACCTCCTTCGGCGACCTGGTCGCCGAGGGGATAAACCTCAGCTACTGGGTGTCGGCCGTGCTCTTCGCCGCAGCCATCGCCGCGATCGCCCTCGCCTGGTTCTCCCTCGACCTGAACGCCGTCTGGAGCTTCTGGATCGCCTACATCCTCACCCGGCCCCTCGGTGCCTCGGTGGGCGACTACCTCTCCCAGCCCACCGGCGACGGCGGCTTGGGCCTGGGAACCGTCGTCACCAGCGTGCTGTTCCTGGCGGTCGTCCTCGGCCTGGTCGTGTACCTCTCGGTCACCCGCAATGACATCGCCGCACCCGAGCAGGCAGGGGTACCCGTAGCCTGAGCCACCACAATCCAGACCGCACCATGCAACGCTGCCGGTGCCCCGGCCCGATCCGGACGAATCTGAGGAGCCGGACACCCACGCTGACGAGGGCGAAGAGCCCCTGACACGGCGGCCCCCGGCGCCGGGCAGGAACCGGGGGTCGCCAGCACGAGTGCCGGTTCAGGGAACAGGTGCATGTATCCACCGGACCAACGCTCCGGCGGCAGGGAAGTCACGCGCAATGCAGGTCGAGCGCCCCGGATCACTACCCGGACTGCGAGGCGGTTCGATGGCGAACGTGCCGTGGCTGCCGGTCAGGCGCATGATGCGCGCGAGGATGGGATCGACTCCTTGCCGGGTACTGCTCGACAATCATGGGACCGATCTTGGTGAGGCTGCACTGCGTTCAGCCATCGAGGGCGCCAGATGGCGATGAGCGCGTGTAAGTTCCGTGATCATTGTGTTTCTTGGGATGTCGGGTGCTTTGACTAGGTTCGGTCAAGGTGTGCTGAAATCCTGGGCGGGCTGCGGTTGAGGGGGCACACTCGGTTGCGGGAGGGGGATCGCGTGCGGTGGCCCGTTGGCCGCCGGGGCGTTCCGAGGTGCCTTGCTGCCCTGGGGAGGGCGGTGGGCTGATCGGTGGGGGGATGTGTGACGCAGTCGCTTCCGGGGCAACGCCCTGCTCGCGAGCGGGCGGTCGGCGGGCGCGGAGGGCTCCCGGTGGTGGTGGTCGGCGCTGGCCCGTACGGCTTGTCGGTGGCCGCTCATCTGCGGGCCGCCGGGGTTCCAGTGCGGATCTTCGGGGAGGTGATGGGCAGTTGGCGGCATGCCATGGCCACGGGGATGTTCCTGAAGTCGACCCCGGATGCCACCGACCTGTCTGCACCCGAGCCGGGTGGACGGCTGGCGGACTTCCGCAGGGTGCACGGTGAGTCGGAGTTGACGGAACTGACGCCGATCCCGTGTGACGTGTTCGTGCGTTACGGGCAGTGGTTCCAGAAGCGGTACGTCGGTGACGTGGAACCGGCCAGGGTTGCCTGCGTCGACCGCGGCCCAAGCTCTTCCGGGTTCGTCGTACGACTCGACGACGGCCGGCAGCTGACGGCGGCGGCCGTCGTGGTGGCGACCGGATTGAACGGACTGGCGTACATACCGAAGGAGTTGCTGCGCCTCGGGCCGGACGGAGCGGGAGCCGGGGCCCTGGTGTCGCACACCAGCCACCACAGCGACCTGTCGCGGTATGCCGGACAGCGGATCGCGGTCGTCGGGGGAGGCCAGTCCGCGCTGGAGAGCGCCGCGCTGTTGCATGAGGCCGGAGCCCACGTGCAGGTGCTCGTGCGCGAGCGGCGAGTTCTGTGGGGGTCGGTTCCGCAGCCGAGCCGGCCTTGGCCGCAGCGGCTCGCGCAGCCCGCTTCGCCCCTGGGGACGGGCTGGACACTCGCCGCGGTCTGTCGGGCACCAGGCGGGGTGCGGCGGCTGCCCGCTTCCGCCCGGCTGCTGTTGTTCCGCCGGGCGTTGGGGCCCTCCGGCGGTTGGTGGCTGCGCGACCGGGTCGAGGATGTCGTGCCGGTGCGCACCTCGTGCCGTGTCACCCGCGCCGAGGCATCCGGCTCCACTGCCCGGCTGGAGTTCACCTGGCCGGGCGGTTCGGAGGGGCTGGCTGTTGACCACGTGCTGGCCGCCACCGGTTACCGCCTCGACATCGACGCGCTTGCGTTTCTCGCCCCTACGCTACGGCGGCGCGTCGTCTGCGTGCCCGGCTCCAACGCCCCTCAGCTGACCAGGACGTTTGAAACATCCGTGCCTGGTCTGTACGTCGCTGGTTCGCTGGCCGCCCCGACGTTCGGCCCCATGATGCGCTTCGTTGCCGGAACGGAGTACGCCGCCGCTCGCGTTGCCCGTGATGCCGCCCGATGGGTCGTCGTTCCATGAGCGTGGAGTGGTCTCCACGGAAATGGGGGGAGCGGAACATTGGGAGTATTGCGGGCGTGACGGCAAGTACCAGTGACATCGAGAAGGCGGCCGAGGTGCTTCGCGCCGGCGGCCTGGTAGCCCTCCCGACCGAGACCGTCTACGGTCTGGGCGCCAACGCCGAGGACCCCTCAGCTGTTGCGCGCATCTTCCAGGTCAAAGGGCGTCCGCCCTCCCACCCGCTGATCGTCCACATCGGCGGCGCGGAGCAGCTGGACGACTGGGTCCGGGGCGTGCCCCAGGCGGCGCGGCTGCTGGCCGAACACTTCTGGCCGGGGCCACTGACGCTGGTGTTGCGGCGCGGTCGTCGGGTGCCCCTCGAAGCGACGGGTGGTTTGGAGACGGTGGCCGTGCGGGTGCCCGACCACCCTGTTGCCCTCGCGCTGCTGTCGGCCTTCGGCGGCGGTGTCACGGCCCCGTCCGCCAACCGCTTCGGCCAGGTCAGCCCCACCACCGCCGACCACGTCCGTGCGGAGCTCGGCGAGGCGGTCGACTTTGTGCTGGACGGCGGCCCCTGCGAGGTCGGCGTCGAGTCGACCATCGTCGACGTCACGGGCGAGATTCCGAGCATCCTTCGGCCTGGCGGAGTGACACGCGAGGATCTCGAAGCGGTGCTCGGGCACCCGCTCGCGGTCCCCTCGACGAGCCGTGTCCGGGTGCCGGGCCAGCATCCGTCGCACTACGCGCCGCGTGCACGGGTCGTCCTCGTCGAGCCCGAGAAGGTCGTCGCCGAAGCGGAGCTCGCCCAGGAGCAGGGGCACCAGGTGGGCGTTCTTCTTCCGCTCGCCTTCACCCATGCCCCGGTGAAGGCGCACGCCGTGGTGACGGTCCCCACCGCGATGGCCGCCTACGCGCGCGGGCTGTACGGGTTCCTGCGCGAGCTCGACCAGCAGGGTTGCGAGCTCATCGTCGCGTCCCTGCCGGCGGAGGAGGGGCTGGGACTGGCGATCGCCAACCGGCTCCGCCGCGCCGCGGGGCCCCGGCCCTCCTCGGTCCCCGGCCTACAGCAGCACTGATCACCGGGGTGGCCGGCAGTTGGTTTCACCCTGTGGGGGCGGCAGCCCTGCTCAGGCCGTGGGAGGCGACCAGTTGTGCACTGCCGTCGGCCAGGCGGTAGGACAGACCCACCACGGCAAGTCGGCCGGCGGCCACTCGCTCGGCCAGCACGCGGGAGCGTTCCAGCAGCAGATCGACGGTGAGCCTTATGTGCTCGGCCAGGATCTCCTCGGGCTGCTCGCCTCCGGCGGCACGGGCCGCCAGCACACTCGGGGTCACCCGCTCGACGACGTCACGGACGAAACCGGCGGGCACCCGGCCGCCGTCGGCGGCAGCGCAGGCAGCTGCGATGGCCCCGCACGAGTCATGACCCAGCACCACGACCAGCGGGCAGTCCAGCACACTCACGCCGTACTCGATACTTCCCAACGCCTCCGCGCCAACGACATGCCCGGCGTTGCGCACCACGAACAGATCGCCGAGCCCCTGGTCGAAGATGATCTCGGCGGCCAGCCGGGAATCGGAGCAGCCGAACAGCACCGCGAAGGGATTCTGAGCCGGGGCGGTCTCGGCGCGGCGAGCGGAGTCCTGGTTGGGGTGCTCGGGCGAGCCGGTGACGAACCGGTGGTGCCTGCCAGCAGCATCTCGAAGGCATCATCGGGAGTCGGCGTCAGGGTCTCAGTCATGGCGGAAGGCTACGGCCGGCCCCGCCAAATCGGACGGCCGGGTCCACGGGTGGCGGCCTGCGCTCCCTCCTCCGCGGCCACCACTCTCGGACACCAGGCGGTGTCGATCTCGGTGGGCCTCGTCGGTGCGCTGCGCAGCTGCTCCGCCCAGAAGGGCCCGCCGAGCCGGGGACACCACGCGGCGATAGGGTCCCGGCCAGGGCGACCGCTGGATGGCGGTACGCAGCCGCCCCCCCTTCCCATGGGGAGCTCGGCGGGCGCGGCAGCCGGGCTTTTCGTAGATTGAAGGGGGAGGAACTCGCAGGGACATACGTGTGACGGCACCGGAGATCGACTACACGGCGGTGTTCGCCGTCCTTCCGAGCCCGTGTCTGATGCTGGGCACGGACCTGGTGATCGCCGCTGCCAACCCGGCCTTCTGCGAGGGGACCGGGCGGAGTCGGGCCGAGCTGGTCGGGCAGTACCTCTTCGACGTCTTCCCGGACAACCCCGCCGACCCGGAGGCCGACGGGATGGAGACGCTGAAAGCCTCGCTGCACCGGGTGCTGTCCTCCGGTCAGACCGATCACATGGCGCTGCAGAGGTACGACATCCCGGTCGCCGGCAATCCGGAGGTGTTCAAGGAGCGGTGGTGGACCGCGATCAACGTGCCTGTCCTCGGCCCGGACGGCAGGGTCGCCTGGATCCTCCACCGGTCCGAGGACATGACCGACGTCGTCCGCGCTCGCCGCACGGAGGATCTGCCATCGGTCAGCCCCGGCCGGGAAGCAGCCATGGAAGCCGAGCTGTACGCCCGGGCCCGGCAGCTGCAACAGCTCAACGAGGAACTGCAACAGGCGCACGCCCGTGAACGGCGCATCGCCGTCGCCCTGCAGGAAACCATGCTCCACACCCCGGACCTGGGCCGGCACCCGGACATCGCCGTGCGCTACCTGCCCGCGGTCGGAGCACTGAATGTGTGTGGTGACTGGTACGACGCGGTCGACCTGCCCCACGACCGCTTCGCCGTCGCGGTCGGCGACGTGGTCGGCCACGGGCTGATGGCCGCCACCGTCATGGGCAGGCTCCGCAGCGCGCTGAGCGCCGCCACCCGCACCGTCCACGGCCCCGCCCAGGCCCTGGAGGTCCTGGGGCTGTACGCCCGCTCGGTCGAGGGAGCCCTGGCCGCCACCGCCGTCCAGGTACTGGTCGACTGCCACAGCCATCTGCTCATCTACAGCAGCGCCGGCCACCCCCCGCCCGTCCTGTTGCACCCCAACGGCACCTGCGACCTGCTCGACCAGGCCACCGACCCACCACTGGGCGCCCGCCCCGAACACGTCCCCCGCCCCCAGGCCAACAAGACCTACACCCCCGGCGACACCCTCATCCTCTACACCGACGGCCTGATCGAACGCCGCGGTGAGGACATCGACGCCGGCCTGACCCACCTGACCGCCATGCTCGCCACCTGCACGGGCTTCGGCCCGGAACACCTCGCCGACGCCCTCCTCGCCGGCCTGGACCTCACCAGCGGCGCAGGCGACGACATCGCCATGGTCGTCGTCCGCCTGGCCGCAACGACCCGACCGCCCTGACCGGGACGGTGCTGGAGATCGTGACGGCCGTCTGCCGGGGCTTCGCCGTTCATCCCGAACCGGTGGGCAAGCAGATCACGGCCGCCCTCATGCCGGCCGACGCCCCGGGCGGGGACGCGGCCGGTCGGCAGATGACGTGATCAAGTAGCAGGCAGGCGGGCGCCAGGATCGAGAGCTCGCCACCCACAGCCCCGAGTTCCGCACCTGGTGGGCGGGGCACACAGTGACTGTCCACCAGCCGGAGCAAGAATGATCCGCCACCCCGCGGTCGGGGAACTCACCGTCGCCTACGAGACCCTCACCCTGGGCTCGGCCCCCGACATGCGCATCGTCACCTGCCTCGCCGCCCCGGGCCCGTGGCGGACCTGTTCAACCAGCAGGTTCCCCGGCACCGCCCGGCGGACGAAGCCAAGCTGGTACATCGTCGCCAACAACGACCGCACCGTGCACCCCGACCTGGAGCGGTCCGCTGCCGAGCGAATGGGCGCCAACATCCGTCCCGTGGACAGCAGCCAGTCCCATGCTCTCGCATCCTGACTTCGTCCTCGATGTGATCCGTCCCGCAGGCGGTCGACGGCCACCGGGTTGGTCAGATCAGCGCACCGGCGAGATCGCCGTGGGGGGGACAGCGCGGCCACCGCCTCGTCATTCACGCCCCTACCCGCGCGTGGCCGGGGCGCGCCATGTGCTACGCGGATCGTCACGGACGAGTAGGCGGGTGCGATCGCAAATCAGGCACTCCCAGATCGTCGCAGGAACCCAGACTGCGTGAGGCGCCGACTGCGTCGTCCGCGCGAGCGCAGCCGATCTCACGGCGCAGCCGCACCGGAGCGATCCGGTGCGGCTGCGCCGCCTCAGGGCTCCGAGTAGAGTCCCGGCAGGAAGGACCCCGGCGGGGCCTCGCCGTATCACTCGTCTATCACGCAGCAATCACCGACTGGGCGGCGCCTCACGGACCAGAATGCTCTGACCTGGAGTTTCATGCCCGCGCTGGACTGGCGTAGACGCCCCTGGACGGTCTCTACAACCTGTGCCATGTGGTACCCAGTGAGGGACCCAGGATCAGGACCGGAGCGTCTTCTGGCCCGTCAAAGCGGTATTGCAGGGTGTTCGGGGACGCCCCTATAACGCGGGGGCGCGGGAAACCGGTCTGACCAGGTTGAAGACCTCGCGGGCGGCGTATCGCTTGAGGCATCGGATGATCTCGCGCCGGGTTTTGCCTTCCTGGGTGCGGCGTTCGTAGTACGCCTGGGTGCGCGGGTCGTGGCGCAGGCGGGTGAAGACGATGCGGTGCAGGGCCGCGTTCGCCTGCCGGTCGCCGCCGTGGTTGAGGCGGCGCGTGCTCCTACGACCAGAGGAATACTCGATGGGGCTGACTCCGCAAAGGGCAGCAAAGGACGCCTCGGTGTTCAGCCGCTCGGGGTTGTCTCCCATGGTGATCAGCAGGGTGACGGCGCTGTCCGGACCGATGCCCACCGGTACGAGTAGCTGTGGGGCGTGGTGTTCGACGAGCCGGGTCAGACGTTGGTTCAGCTCATTGATCTGCCCGGTGAGCTGTTCGATCCGCTCCGCGAGCATTCTCAGAGTCATATGGGTGGCCTGGACCACCGCGGTTTCGTCCTCCCCGCCGTCGCCTGGCCCGAGGCGTGCGCAGGCGTGGAACAACTCGCGGTTGCCCAGGCTGGACAGTCGTTCCCGCAGTGCGGGATCGGCGATGACCAGGACGGCTTTGAGCTGGTTGATCGCCTGGGTACGGGCCTTGACCGCGGAGCCCTTGGCGAGCTTGAAGATCCGGGCGCTGTGCACCGGACCGTCGCCGGATTTCGCCTGGGCCCGGGCGCAACCGCTGAGCACGGCTCGCGCGGCGGCCTGAGCGTCGAGCGGGTCCGACTTCCCCAGCAGTCGGCGGGCCGAGCGGTCGAGCCGGTTCACTTCGAACACCTGGATCTGCTGGGCCAGCAGGTAGCGGGACAGGCCCGCGCCGAAGGTGCCGGTGCCCTCCACGCCGGCCCGGCGCACCGTACCGCGCTTGCGGGCCCAAACGAGCAACTGTCGGTAGCCAGCCGCCGTCGCGGGAAAGGACCCCGTTCCTAGGATCTTCCCGAGCGGAGAGATCACAGCGGCAACATGCACCTCGCCGTGCGTGTCCACGCCCAGAACGACCTCTCGCCGAACGGGAGGATCCGTGTTCGAGGAGGTGCTGCGCTGTCTGGTCGTCATGTTGGTTCGCCTCCCACGTGGTGACGTGCTGGCTGGGGTGAATGGCACCGGCCTGCTCGGGCGGTCTGAACCGTGATGGCGCCTGAAACTCGGCAAGGCCCCTATAGGGACACGCCCTGTGGCTCGGTGGCAGGCAGCATCCCGCAACAGGAGTCGACAGGTCCGTGACTGGACACTTCGGTCATACTGCCCCTATAACGGGGGGACGCTGGGTACCGTCCTGACCAGGTGGAAGACCTCCCGGGCCGCATAGCGCTTGAGGCTTCGGACTATCTCGCGCCGGGTCTTGCCCTCCTTGCTGCGGCGTTCGTAGTAGTCCTGGGTACGCGGGGCGACGCGCAGGCGGGTCTGCACGATCCGGTGCAGGGCCGCGTTCGCTTGCCGGTCGCCGCCCCGGTTGAGGCGACGGTACTGCCGACTGCCCGAGGAACGCTCGACCGGGCTGACACCGCACAGCGCAGCGAACGACGCTTCACTGCCCAGGCGTTCCGGGTTGCCCCCCACCGTGATCAGCAAAGTGACGGCCGTGTCCGGACCGATGCCCACCACCTCGAGCAGCTGCGGAGCGTGGCGCTCCACCAGCCGGGTCAGGCGGCCTTCCAGGTCCTGGATCTCTTCGCTGAGCTGTCCGATGCGCCGGGCCAGGAGGCCCAGGGTGACGTGGGTGGCGTGGAGCACAGCCCGCTCGCCGGTCTCATGGTTCAGGCTGTCGTCGACGAGCTCTGCGCAGGTGCGGAAGAGTTCTGCGTTGCCCAGCCCGGCCAGTTCCTCCCTCAGCTGCGGATCGGCACGGATGGGGACGGCCTTGAGCTGGTTGATCGCCTGGGTGCGGGCCTTGACCGCCGAGTCCTTGGCCGGCTTGTACATCCGGGCGATCTCCACCGGCCCGTCGCCCGTCTTGGCCTGGGCGCGCGCCCGCCCGCTCAGCACGGCCCGGGCCGCGTTCTCGGCATCGAGCGGGTCCGAGTTGCCGCGCCTACGGCGGTCGGCCCGGTCGAACCGGTTCACATCGAAAACGTCAACACCCTGGGCCGGCAGGTAGCGGGACAGGGCCGCCCCGAAGGAACCCGTACCTTCCACTCCGGCCCGCCGCACCGTACCCGACGCCCTGGCCCACCCCAGCAGGTTGCGGTAGCCGGCCGCGCTGGCCGGGAACTCCTGGGTGCCGATCACTTCCCCCACCAGGGAGAGCACGGCGGCCACATGGGCATCCCGGTGCGTGTCCACTCCCAGGACCACCTCCCCCGCCGGTCGACGCCGACGAGGACGCGAAGCGGAAGACGTGCCGGTCATACTCGTTCCCTTTCAGGCCCAACGGCTTGTCCCGTAGTCGGCAGCGGGCCGTGCGGACGGTCAGAATCGTGATGACGCCTTTCCGGCAAGCCCCTATCGAGACACGTCCATCAGCCCGAGACCAACAGTGCGCAGTCCCATGGCCGGCGGTCGACACAGTGTGATCAGGACACCTCGGTCAGAGATCTCAGGAGTCAGACTCCGCCGTAGGACAGGCACCCACCTACGGTTCTCGGCCCAACCGGCCTCCAGCCACGTCAGCCCGCTCGTTCGAGCGAATTGACTGGAACCGCCCGTCGCCGACGAACAGAACTGGCACCATTCCGCCGTCGTACGACACTTCGAGTCGAAGGCGGACCATTGGAACGGCGGGTCAATGAGCGGCAGCTGTCGGTGTTTCAACCCGGTCGCTCCAGCCTTCGCCAGCACCCTGCTCGACGCGACCGGCCTCCTCCTCGGCCGACTCCCGCTCAGTCGCGACCGGGTGTGGCTGGTCGTGCGAGACGCGGGCCTGACGGATCGGCAGGTGGGCGACTCGTGGTGGAACGCTCCCTGTCAGCCGACCTGCAGCACCTTGATCGCGTCGCTCACCCGAACCGTCCCGGCTGCAAGGACGTCCAGGTAGACACCGAGCACGATGCCGGGATCCGCCGGAAGTTCGTGGACGGTCGAATTACGCGTCAACTGGCCCGAAGACCGACCGCCAGCGTCAGTTCAAGGACCCGGTGCGGCGATGCGAGATCCGGAAACAGCTCCCGCAGCTGCGACATCCGGTACCGGACTGTCTGGGGATGGACGAACAACGCCGCCGCCACCTCGTCCCGCCTGCCCTGGTGCAGCAGCCACGCCCGCAACGTCTCCTCCAGCCGCCGTGCGGTCGCGACAGGCAAGGTGCGCAACGGTGCGAGGGCTCGGGCACGCAGGTCTGTGAACGCGTCCACGTCGGCGCTCAGCACCAGCTCGGGCAGGTGGTCCTCGGTGTCGCGGATATCAGAGGAGAGGGAGCGCGCGCGTGTGGCTCGTGCGTACGAGGACGACGCACGAGTCCATGGCCGGGCCGGGCCGACCACGGCGGTGCGGTCGGTCAGCTGCCGCACGAGATGTGATCGGTCGGAATCGGGGACGAGCAGCACACCGGTGGCGTCCGGCAGATCGTCGAGGACGAGGGTGCTCGGGTCGAGCGCGCGGTAGGCAGGCCGGGCCTGGGCGGCGGGCAGCAGGACCGCCGTCAGCGTAACCGGAGGCTGCCATCCGGCCCGTTGAGCAGAGGCCAGCAGCACGTCCGGGCTCGCGCCGGCGAGGAGGTCGCGGGCCAGGTGTTCCAGGTGGCGCTCGTGGGCTCTGCCCCGGGCGGCCAGTTCGTCGGCGTGGCCCGCGGCGCTCGCGGCGGAGAGCTCGTCAATGTAGGCGAAGGTCAGCTCGGCGAACTTGGCGACCTCGGCGGCGGGCAGACCTGCGGACACGGCGCCCGCTGCCAGGCATCGCCAGGCCACGCGGGCGCCGACGCGGTAGGCGCTGAGCAGGGCGTCCATCGAACGGCCGTCGCGCACCTCGCCGCGGCCCAGCTCGTAGGCCGCGTCACCGCCGTCGCTGCCCCTGGCGTTCCCGCTCGCGAGGTCCAGGTAGTGCCCGAGGGCGGTGCGAACGGCTCGGCGGATGGTGCCGCCCATGTGGCCCGAAAGGGCGTTGGCGTAGGAAGGGACCTCGTCGATGATCGCCTGGACGACCTCGTCGGCGGTGGTCTTCAGCGCGGCCCGAAGTGCGGTGACCGTCGTCTCATCCAGGGCCAGTTCGCTGGCCCTCTGGGTTACACGACTCACGTTTTTATTCCCTGCGAACAATTCCACCCACCAGATTCACGTCCTACGGTCAGGACTTTACGCCCTGAGACGCAGCAAGCTGGAGTCATGACGAGTGCAGCCCTTCGCAGCAGGGCGTGGAAACTGCTGGAGATGGTCACGACGCCGCTGCTGCCGTCGGACTACCTCGACCTGGTCAGCCCACTGCGTGCGGGCGCCGACCTGCGGGGGCGCATTGAGGCCGTGCACCCCGAGACGGATGACGCCGCGACTGTCGTGATCAGGCCGGGACGGGGCTGGCGCGGCCACACAGCCGGTCAGTACGTGCGGATCGGGGTCGACGTCGACGGCGTACGCCTGTGGCGTGCCTACTCCATCACCTCGCCGACGAACCGCCAGGACGGCCGCGTCACGATCACCGTGAAGGCGATCCCGGACGGCAAGGTCAGCAACCACCTGGTCCGCAGGGTGAAACCGGGCACATTGATCCAGCTCGACCAGGCGACCGGTGACTTCGTGCTGCCGCCGGCCAAGCCCGCCAAGGTGCTCTACCTGACGGCCGGCAGCGGCATCACGCCCGTGATGGGCATGCTGCGCGACATCGAGTTCGACGACGTCGTCATGGTCCACTGCGCGCCACGGGCGCAGGACGTGATCTTCCGAAACGAACTGCACGATCTGGTCGCGGACGAGAAGCTGCGGCTCATCGAGGTGCACACCGACACGGACGGCATGCTCGACATCGCCCGTCTCAACGAACTCGTGCCCGACTGGGCCGAGCGCGAGACCTGGGCTTGCGGGCCGGCGGGCCTGCTTGACGCCGCCGAAGAGCACTGGAGCGGGCACGGCGTCCAAGTGCGCCTGCACACCGAACGCTTCCGCCCCAGAATCGTCGTCGCCGGCGACGGCGGCGAGGTCACGTTCAGCGCCACCGGCAAGACCGTCGACGCGGACGGCGCCACGCCGTTGCTGGACGTCGGCGAGGAGGCCGGCGTGCTCATGCCGTCCGGGTGCCGTATGGGCATCTGCTTCGGCTGCGTCACGCCGCTCAAGGCGGGCGCCGTCCGAGACCTGCGCACCGGCGAGATCACCGAGGCCGAGCCGGGCGTCCTCATCCAGACCTGTGTGTCCGCCGCGGCGGGCCCTTGCCACATCGACCGGTAGGAGCACCTTGACCGCCATCGACCCCACCGCCCACCTGACGGCGGAGCAGATCGAGGAGCTCGGCCACGAGCTGGACGCGATCCGCGACGAAGTGATCGCCGGACGCGGCGAGAAGGACGCCGCCTACATCCGTAGGGTCATCTCGGCGCAGCGCAAGCTCGAGCTGGTCAGCAGGGGCGTGCTGCTGTTCTCGATCTTCCCGCCGGCGTGGCTGCTCGGCACCGCCGGTCTGTCCGTGGCGAAGATCATGGACAACATGGAGATCGGCCACAACATCCTGCACGGCCAGTGGGACTGGATGCGGGACCCGAAGATCCACTCCACCACCTGGGAATGGGATCACGTCTCGCCGGCCGACCAGTGGAAGCACTCTCACAACGAGCTGCACCACACGTACACCAACGTGATCGGCAAGGACAACGACCTCGGCTACGGCATCATGCGCGTCGACGAGGACCAGGAGTGGCACCCGTTCCACCTCGGCCAGCCGCTGTGGAACTTCATCAACGCCTGCTTCTTCGAGTACGGCATCGCAGCGTACGACCTGGAGCTCGGCAAGAACCTGCACAAGCGGCGCCGCAAGAACCCGGAGTTCCGCGCGCGGGCCAAGGCCGTGGGCCGCAAGATCCGCAAGCAGGTGCTGAAGGACTACGTGATCCACCCGCTGCTGTCGGGCCCGTCGTTCCTCACCACGCTCGCCGCCACGTTCACCGCGAACCTGGTCCGCAACATCTGGTCCCACTCGGTGATCATGTGCGGACACTTCCCCGAGGGCGTGCAGGTCTTCGAGCGCCGGTCGATCAAGGGCGAGACGCGCGGGCAGTGGTACCTGCGCCAGATGATGGGCTCGGCGAACATCAGCGGCAGCAGGGCCATGCACTTCATGACCGGCAACCTGTCGCACCAGATCGAGCACCACCTGTTCCCGGACCTGCCGAGCAACCGGTACGCCGAGGTCGCGGTGAAAGTGCGCGCACTGTTCGAGAAGTACGAGCTGGAGTACGTCACCGGACCACTGCCCAAACAGGTGTTCTCCGCATGGCGCAAGGTCTTCCGGCTCTCGCTGCCGAACAAGAAGCCCAAGGTCAAGACGCCGGACCGTGAGCAGGAGCTCGTCGCCGCCTGATGGGTGCAAGCGCCTGGCTCACGAACCCGAGGTCAGGCGCCCTTGTCCGCAGGCTCC
The DNA here is from genome assembly GCF_044903565.1 of Streptomyces sp. NPDC004065. Classification (NCBI taxonomy): domain Bacteria; kingdom Bacillati; phylum Actinomycetota; class Actinomycetes; order Kitasatosporales; family Streptomycetaceae; genus Streptomyces; species Streptomyces sp. NPDC004065. The sequence continues at coordinate 37,973 of NZ_JBJDQT010000033.1, forward strand.
AGAATCGCCACGCACTCCGCGTGATGCGTCATCGAAAACACGTCAGGAGGCACGGAGAGAGGAAAAAGTAAAAGTCAGAGCGCTCTTGCGGTGTTCGGGGCGGCCAGCGAGGTGCTGGAGCGTCACAACGCGGCAGGCTTCTCCGGGGGGCAAACCCGACAGGCCACCTGCACGAATGGCTGGTCTCAAACGCTTACGTTCACGCGTGACACCCGGACGCAGGCCCTGCCTCGGACCGGCCCGACATGACGAGCAGCCACTATTCGGAGTCAGGGTGCATCTGCACCCACCGGCCGTTGATGAACTTCATCTCCACACCGTAGAACGGCTGGGGCGGGGGGACCGGCCGCTTGCCGCGGTGTGGCGCTGTCGGCTGCTTGGGGCGGTCGGCGGGCTGCACCTTCGCGGCCCCCGGCTTCATTTTCGCGTCGCGCTTCCGCAACGCTTCGATCTTTTTGAGGAGTTCGGCGCGGCTGATGTCTTTCGGCGCCCGGGTGAGACCGGGCGGAGCCGCCGAACGGGTCGGCGAGCGGTCCGTGGCCGACTGGCAGGCGCGGTGCACCGGCTGTCCGTCCGCGGCGAAGACGAGCTTCCTCCTGGCCACCGGCAGGCGGCATACCGCACAGCGCTTGAGCGCGGGCTTGGGCTTGAACGTGTCGGACACGATCCCCCCGGATGGTGATGCCTTGGTGGGACAGCAGGATAGGCGCGCTGATGACAGCTCGGGGGAGTTCGAGCGAAATGTGAACGCTCCTTTCTTCGCGGAACGGTACGTTCGCGCCGGAAATGCGAGACGTTGCCGACAGTTGTCAGCCGGCTCAGCAGGAAGGGCCGAGGACCACCGGTCGCGGGACTGCGACGAGGGCGAACTCAGCGGGTCGGCGAACCGTCGTCTGTGCGGCCGCGCATACCTTCAGCAGGGGGTGAGGAAGGCAATGTTGCAGCTCGGCGACGCCGAAACCCTGGAAGGGCTTGGGCGGTCCCATCGAGGGGGATGATGGCCGCGCGGACGTCGTCACCGTCTCCGATCCGGCGGCAACGAACCGCCAGGGCGAGGCGCCGCGGCGCCTCGGTCGCGCGTTTTCAGGCTAGCCACATCCGTCTCCCAGCCTTCGGCCCGCGCCGCAGGCCACTTCGTTCGGATGCGACACGGCTGTCGGCGTCGGCCGGCCGATCAGAGCGTCCACTCGGTGCACGACGGATGCCCCCCGAACCCGGTCGAGCGGCCTCCCCGGTCCATGCAGAGGCCCTCAACGAACGCTGCCGTGTGTATGAGGTGATCTCACCGGGGTGCCGCTGTCGGACGGCGCCGCTGCCGTCATCTCGGGTCACTCCCGGGGGAAGGCGTCGCCGGTCGGCCAGCGTTCCGGCAGACCGAGAGCAGTGTGGACGGAGCGAATCGCGGGCTGGCACTCGACCTGGATCCCAGCCAGTTGCGTCGTTGCCCAGGTAGGAAAGATGGGGGCAGGAAGCGAGGCAGGATCCGGGCTTTGCCAGAGAACGGGAGTGTTTTTCGTCCAGGTCCAGGGTGCTGGGTTGTTCACGACGAGCACGCCGCTGACACGGCTGTGGGCATGGTCGTAGGTGGCAGTCCAGTAGCCATCGGGCTTGCGGCTCAAGGTCGATCCGCTGTCGTAGGCGTACTCGACCGTACTCCCGTACAGCGCTCTCTCGATGTCCTCACCTTCGGGGAAGCCGGCTGCATGGCCCAGCGCCACGATGAATGGAAGCTCCAGGTCACCATACTTCCCGCTCCGCGCCTGCTGGCACTCGCCGAGAGCGGCCTCGACGGACAGGACACATGGGAGTCGGAAGGAGGGTCCGGACTCAGGTGAGAGGCCCGATCCGGGCGGGCCCGGGTGGCGAGGCCGGCCCCGGGGCGTCTACGACTCCTCGATGAAGCGGGCCGCCCTGTGCAACGCCGGCTGGACGACCAGCCTGGTCTGGTGGGAGACCCCGCGCCGACCTTGCAGGCCACCACGGTGGCCGGGGCGCGGTGCGGGTGGTCTTGCCCGACTGTGCGCGCCCCCCCAACGGCCGCGCTTGCCCCCCTTGAATGGGTGTGATGGGCTCGACCCCGAATGGGGGGCGAACCGTGAACGACCTCACCGTGACCACCCGAAAGCACTCCAACCGCACCGTGATCACCGTAGCCGGGGAGATGGATCTCGCGACCTGCCCCGCACTCGCGCAGGCCACCCTCGACATACCGCCGCACGGCAAGAAGCGGTTGCGTCCAGGGAAGTGGTGTAGCGGAGTGCGTCGTGAAGGGGATAGCGGCATCGTGGAGGACGTGAGGCCCGGCGAAAAGCACGAGTGGCGGCTGTCGGCGGCGGAACCGGGACTGTGGCAGCGGGTCGTCGAGCAGCTGGGCACGGCGGTGACCGTGATCGACCCGGCGGGGCGGATCATCGCGGTCAACCCGGCCGCCGAACGGCTGCTGGGGCACGCGGCAGCGGTCATGGACGGGCAGGACCTGCACGACCTGTGCCATCGGGACCCGGGAGGCGCCCGGATCCCACGCAAGCAATGCCCACTGCTGCAGGCACTGGCCGAGGGGCGTCCGGCGCGCGGGGACGACGACAGGTGCCTGCGGGGTGACGGACGGCTGATCCCGATCTCCTGGTCGGCCACGCCTCTGACGCAGGACGGTGTCTCCCTGGGCATGGTCGTGCTCACCGTCGAGACCGCGGCGGACCACCGCGCCCACCGCGAACGCGCGGAACGTGCCGACCACGCGGAACGTACCGAGCAGGCGGAACGAGCCGCTCGCACGACCGCACTGGAGAGCAACGCCGAGCGATTGACGCTCGTCACAGAGATCACCGAGGTACTCGGTCAGACCCTGGAGGTGGACGAGGCCCTCGCCCGGTTGAGCCGGCTCCTGGTTCCCCGTTTCGCCGACTTCGCGGCGGTGGACCTGCGGGTCGGCTCCCGTCAGGTGCACCGGGTAGCGGTGACCGGACCGGAGGGCCGCGACGCCGGACAGGAGGACTGGCGCGGACACCTTCCGCCGCCGCCCGGAGAAGGGGCCCACTCGGCCTTGGTCCAGGTGCTGAACGGAGGCGGTCCCGTCCTGCGGGACCGTTCCGGCATGGAGGCGCCGCCCGACTCCCCGTTGGCCGCCGTCCACCACGCCTTCCTCGAAGCGACCGGCGCGACATCGGTCATCACGGTGCCGTTGAGCGCCGGCCAGCAGGTCACCGGCGCCCTGACACTGGTGCGCAGCGACCCGGCACGGCCCTTCGACACCGGCGACCTGGACGCGGCGAGCGACATCGGCCGCCGGGTCGGCCCGGTGATCGACAACGCCCGCCGGTTCGGTCGGCAGCGCGAGGTCGCCGAGGCCATGCAACGCAACCTCCTGCCCCCGCTGCCCCTGCACGGCCTCATCCAGCTGGCCGCCCGGTACCAGCCCGCGCCGGCCGGCTCGCAGGTCGGTGGCGACTGGTACGACGCGTTCACGCTGAGGGACGGCACGCTCGCCCTGGTCATCGGCGACGTCGTGGGCCACGATCTGACCGCCGCGGCCGGCATGGCGCAGTTGCACGGCATCCTGCGCTCCCTGGCCTGGGACCACACCGGGCCGACCGGTGCCGTCGTCGACCGACTCGACGATGCCATGCACGCCATCACGGCCGTGTCGATGGCCACCCTCGTCCTCGCCCGGGTGGACGGCCCGGACACCGGCCCCTACACACTGCACTGGACCAGTGCCGGGCACCCGCCGCCCCTGCTGCTGACCCCCGGCGGGAACGCGCAGTACCTCGAAGCCGGGCAGGGGCTGATCCTCGGAACCCACCTGGGCGGCATCCACCGGCCGAGCGCCGCCCACGCCCTGCCACCGGGGTCCACGCTCCTGCTCTACACCGACGGCCTGATCGAGCTTCCCGGCAGCGACCTGGACACCGGGCTCGGCCGACTGCGCAGCCATGCCCTCGCCCTCGCGTACGAACCGCTGGACACCCTCTGCGACCGGTTGTCCGCCCGGGTGCCCCCCGGCAGCACCGACGACATCGCCCTCCTCGCCCTGCGCCTGCCCATGCCCTGAACCGGGTGGAAGCGTGATCGACGCCGTGACCGTCAGGGTGTCGCCTCCGGCACTTCGCCACCCCCAGGACCTCGACGTTTCAACGGCCCGGCTGTCCCAGCGTGACGCGTACCTGGACTTCCGCCGCACGGGCATTCCGCCCGCTTGGGCGAGTTCGCCGCCGTCTTCGACTTCCCCGCGAAGAAGGACGGGCGCCCACGCGTCTGCGCTTCCATGTCGCCCGGACCTGGCGGGCACCCTGGGGATCCCGGAGACGGGTGGGATGTACCGGGTTGCGATCGAGGACGTCAGCGCCTGGACCGGGGGCGACTTCAGCTGTTCCGACCGCTGAGCGACGGCGACGGGAACCCGCTGCACGCAGTGTGGGCCCGACCGTCGTACCGGTCGGGCCCACACTGCCGGTCAGATGTCGGGTCGAGTCTGTTTGCCCGGTCAGACCGTGACGGGGGTGCCGAGCATCGCGGAGGCGTGCTGCGTCCAGCCGGGGATGCCTTGAGGCGCGGCCTTGGGGAGGGCGCGGCAGGTGAAGCCGAGCCGAGTCATGGCCCGGGGACTTCGGCGGCGCTGAAGTCACGGCGGTCCTGGCGGGTGATGACTTGGCCGACTTGCTTGAGGGGGTAGTGGCGGCGGCCGATGATCACCGATTCTCCGGTGACCGGTTCGGGTTTGGTGTCCTTCATCGATTCCAGCACTCCGCCCTTGGTGAGCTCGAAGGGGAAGCGGGCGATGACGCAGCGCATGTGGCCTCACAGGGAGAGGGAAGAACGTCCGACCAGGGGCGAGGCGTTTCAGCGGGTGGCGAGGACGCCCGGGGCGCTGCCTTGCTCGTCTACGACTCGCAGAGCACCGAGCCGACGGGAGCGCATCGCGTGCTCGGCTTCGTCATCGCGGTCACGGGTGAGGTGGACGATCCGTGGTCACCGAGGATGTCGCGCAGACGGACGCGGTCCGTGTGAGCGCCGCTGTCGCGGACGGCGGTGAGGTCGGTTCGGGTCACCAGGCCGATGCGCTGGTCGTCCTGGTCGCAGATGACCAGCCGGCCCGTGCGTGCGGCGGCCATGACGGCCAGCGCCACCTCGACGCTCATGTCGTCACAGACCCGCGGTCCGGCTGCGTCCATGCCCTCCACCGCCGTCCTGTACTCGGGGTTGGCGCCCGCCGGGCGGGGCTGCATCTGAATCAGCGTCAAAAGGTGCCTCCTGCAGAGATGGGTCGGCTTTCCGATCACGAGGGTTCTAGGCCACCGTGTCGAGGACGGGCTGGCGTACGCGGGCGCGCCGGGTCGCCGAGGAAGGGCTGCGTCGGCCTCGGGAGGTGGCGCCGCGCTTGGGGCGTTCGACCACCGGTGCGGTGATGACGACCGGGATGCCGGACGGGGCCTGGGCGCCGGTGATCCGGCTCAGGGCCTCGTCGCCCGCGCGGATCTGGGTGGTCTGGGGCCTGATTCCGGCGTCTGACATGAGGCGGACCATGCCGCGGCGCTGGTTCGGTGTGACGAGGGTGACGACGCTGCCGGACTCGCCGGCGCGGGCGGTACGGCCGCCGCGGTGGAGGTAGTCCTTGTGGTCGGTCGGCGGATCGACGTTGACGACCAGGTCGAGGTTGTCGACGTGGATGCCACGCGCCGCGACATTGGTCGCCACCAGCACGGTGACGTGCCCGGTCTTGAACTGCGCCAGCGTGCGGGTGCGTTGCGGCTGCGACTTGCCGCCGTGCAGCGCGGCGGCGCGTACCCCGCTGTTGAGCAGCTCCTGGGTCAGCCGGTCGACGGCGTGCTTGGTGTCCAGGAACATGATCACGCGGCCGTCGCGGGCGGCGATCTCGATCGTGGTGGCGTGCTTGTCGGCGCCGTGGACGTGCAGGACGTGGTGCTCCATCGTGGTGACCGCACCGGCCGACGGGTCGACCGAGTGCACGACGGGGTCGGTCAGATAGCGGCGCACCAGCAGGTCGACGTTGCGGTCCAGGGTGGCGGAGAAGAGCATGCGCTGCCCCTCCGGGCGCACCTGGTCGAGCAGCGCGGTGACCTGGGGCATGAAGCCCATGTCGGCCATCTGGTCGGCCTCGTCCAGCACGGTGATGCCGACGTGGTTCAGCCGGCAGTCGCCGCGGTCGATGAGGTCCTTGAGGCGCCCCGGTGTCGCGACGACGACCTCGGCTCCGCCGCGCAGCGCGCCGGCCTGCCGGCCGATCGACATGCCGCCCACCACCGTGGCCAGCCGCAGCCTGACGGAACGGGCGTACGGGGTGAGCGCGTCGGTCACCTGCTGTGCCAGCTCACGCGTGGGTACGAGGATCAGCCCCAGCGGCCGGCGGGGCTCGGCACGCTGTCCGGCGGTGCGGGCGAGCAGGGCGAGGCCGAAGGCGAGGGTCTTGCCGGAACCGGTGCGGCCGCGGCCCAGGACGTCACGGCCCGCCAGGGAGTTCGGCAGCGTCGCTCCCTGGATCGGGAACGGTGCGGTCACACCCTGCCTGCCGAGTTCGGCCAGCAGTTGCTCGGGCATGTCGAGATCGGCGAAGCCCTCAACGGCGGGCAGCGCGGGGGTGATCGTCCTGGGCAGCGCGAACTCACCCTGCACTGCGGCGGGCCGACGGCCGTAACCGCCGGAGCGGACGGGCCCGCCGGTACGGCGCGGTGCCTGCGAGCCGTAGCCGCTGCCGCGCCTTCCGGCATCGGCACGGCCGTCACGGGTGCGGGCGGGGCGGTCGTTCGTGTACGGGCGGTTCATGCGGAACCTTCCTCGATGTGGCACATATCAAGGAATTCCCGCGATGAATGGCACGGAGAATTACAAGTATGGACCGGTGGCCAAAGAAAGCAGACCTGGCCGGCGAAGACATCCGTGGGCACAGGTGCTGAAATAAGTGACGCGATGGGGACCTTGCGATCCGGGCGCCGGCTGCGGTGCAGCGCTTCAGGATGCGTCTGCGCCCTGAGGGAGGGACCGCTTGTGGTGGTGCTGCGGATTTCTCCGGGGCGTCCCGCGGGTGAAAGCCGCTGCGGGATACGCATGCAGCTGGGGCCCGCACCCCGAAGGATGCGGGCCCCAGCTACGGATTGCGCGTGAGCGTCAGGCCGGAACGATGTTCTCGGCCGTCAGGCCCTTCTGGCCCTGCGCGATGTCGAAGGTCACCTTCTGACCCTCGAGCAGCTCACGGAAGCCCTGCGCGGCAATGTTCGAGTAGTGGGCGAACACGTCGGCGCCGCCGCCGTCCTGCTCGATGAAGCCGAAGCCCTTTTCCGCGTTGAACCACTTCACGGTACCAGTAGCCATGTCATATCTCCTGTGGGGCAGTGCATCCGCGTCCGCACCACGCGCACGCCGTGTCGCCGCGATGATCACCCCGCCCGGAAATGACCGGAAATACAAAAGCACTCCCGACCGGCAGAAGCCTGGTGGGGGCACTTGAAGTTTCGGGAACCACAACTGCAACTGAGACAGACAGTAGCACGCCGGAGCGGGCCGTGTGCGGTGGATAATTCCAGTCTGCTCTTCGCGGCAAAAACTCCCACTGCACGGACCCCCAAAATCTGATCCCTCGGGAACAGATTTTGATTCACTCGGAGAGTTGCCAACCGGCACGCTGCGCGACGATGGAGTAAATCCGCTGCCGCCCAGGAAATGCAGCTGCGAGACGGGGGGCGATGACCACGCAGCGGCTGCCGTTCCCGGTCCCGGACGAGCGAGCCCACCTCCTCAGTGCGGGTGAGGCGTCTGGTCATGAGGGTGATGGCGGCCCAGGTGATCAGGCTCTACCCTCTCACGGGACCGTCGCCGGACGTGGCCCGGGGCCGGGCGCGGCCAGTGAGCACGGCCCGCGCGGCGGCCTGAGCGACGGCAAGGGCCCGGCGTCCCGGAGCCGGGATGCCGGGCCCCCTTGCCGGGCGCGATCAGGCGGGGCGGATGTTCTCGGCCTGCGGGCCCTTCTGGCCCTGCGTGACGTCGAACTCGACCTTCTGGCCCTCCTGCAGCTCGCGGTAGCCCTGGCTGGCGATGTTGGAGTAGTGGGCGAAGACGTCGGGGCCGCCGCCCTCCTGCTCGATGAAGCCGAAGCCCTTCTCGCTGTTGAACCACTTCACTGTGCCCTTGGACATGACTGTCTCCTTTGAGGGAAACCGGGCACGCACGCTGCGCGACCGGGAGGTGATCGCCCTGGTCCGGAGAGGCGCTGAACAGCAAGAACGCCCGTGAGGCGATCACGGGCGAACGGAACTTCGGAACCACGACTGCTGATCACAACGCTATAACGGCAGGACGGAAGCCGCCAGCGAAAACGCGCCGGCATCCGGCCCGGAACGAAGGGCTGGATCGCCCGTGAGGCGAGCCCCGACTACTGCGAGTGGACCAGTGCCGAGGCACGCCGCGGGTGCCCCGCTCCGTCGGGAAAAGGGGATCGCACAGGCAGTGGATCACCTGTCCCGCTCTCCGGGTACCGTCAGGGTATGAGCCATCCGCACCCCGAACTGAAAGCCGCCCCACCCCTTGTCGAAGGAGGGCTGCGGGTCATCGCCCTGGGCGGCCTGGGTGAGATCGGCCGCAACATGACCGTCTTCGAGCACGCGGGCAAGCTGCTGATCGTCGACTGCGGCGTGCTGTTCCCCGAGGAGACCCAGCCCGGCGTGGACGTGATCCTGCCGGACTTCACCTCGATCCGTGACCGGCTGGACGACGTCGTGGGCCTGGTCCTCACCCATGGCCACGAGGACCACATCGGCGGCGTACCGTACCTGCTGCGCGAGCGGTCCGACATCCCGGTCGTCGGCTCCAAGCTGACGCTGGCGTTCCTGGATGCCAAGCTCAAGGAACACGGCATCCGGCCGCGCACGGTGCGGGTGCGGGAGGGCGACCGGCGTAAGCTCGGGCCTTTCGACTGCGAGTTCGTGGCGGTCAACCACTCCATCCCCGACAGCCTGGCGGTCGCGATCCGCACCCGGGCCGGGATGGTGCTGCACACCGGCGACTTCAAGATGGACCAGTTCCCTCTCGACGACCGCATCACCGATCTGCGTGCCTTCGCCCGCCTCGGCGAGGAGGGCGTGGACCTGTTCCTCACCGACTCCACCAACGCCGAAGTACCCGGCTTCACCACCTCCGAGCGGGAGCTGAACCCGGCGATCGAGCAGGTGATGCGCACCGCGCCGCGCCGGGTCATCGTCTCCAGCTTCGCCAGCCACGTGCACCGCATCCAGCAGGTCCTGGACGCCGCGCACCAGCACGGCCGCAAGGTCGCCTTCGTCGGCCGGTCGATGGTACGCAACATGGGCATCGCCCGTGACCTGGGCTATCTGAAGGTCCCCTCCGGTCTGGTCGTGAGCACGAAGGAGCTGGAGAAGCTCCCGGACCACAAGATCACTCTGGTGTGCACCGGGTCCCAGGGCGAACCGATGGCCGCGCTGTCACGGATGGCCAACCGGGACCACGTGATCCGGATCGGCAAGGGTGACACCGTGCTGCTCGCCAGCTCCCTCATCCCCGGCAACGAGAACGCCATCTACCGGGTGATCAACGGACTCACCCGGTGGGGCGCCCACGTGGTCCACAAGGGCAACGCCAAGGTGCACGTCTCCGGGCACGCCAGCGCCGGCGAACTCGTCTACTGCTACAACATCGTCAAGCCCCGCAACGTCATGCCCGTGCACGGCGAGTGGCGCCACCTGCAAGCCAACGGCGACCTCGCCATCCGTACCGGTGTCGACCCCGACCGGGTCGTCATCGCCGAGGACGGCGTCGTCGTCGACCTGGTCGACGGGCGGGCGTCCATCACCGGCAAGGTCCCCGCCGGCAACGTCTACGTGGACGGCATGGAAGTCGGCGGCGCCACCGAGGCGTCCCTCAAGGACCGCCTCACCCTCGCCGCCGAAGGCGTGGTCACGGTGGTGGCGATCGTCGACGCGGACACCGGCGCCCTCGCCGAGGCCCCCGACTTCCTGGCTCGGGGCTTCGTCCACGACGACACCACCTTCGAGCCGGTCATCCCCGTCATCGAGAAGACCCTGGCCACCGCGGCCGAGGAAGGCGTCGGGGACGCGCGCCAACTCGAACAGCTCCTCGCCCGCGCCGTGGCGAACTGGGCGTTCCGCACCCACCGCCGCAAGCCGCTCATCATCCCCGTCATCATCGACGCCTGAGCCGCGGCCCGGCGGCACGGTCCACGGTTCCGGCGGCGGGCCCGCGAGCATCGAGGCCGGGCACGCCCGGACCGGACGGTGGCGAAGCCGCCGGTCTCGACGAGGCGGATCACCTCGCCGTGGGCGGCCGGCAGGTCCGCGAGGGAGTCGGTGTTACGGGCGACGGCCCTGTCGCCGCGCTGCAGGGCCGCCTGTTCCCCCCAGGCGAGTCCCCGGCTACGCCCCGCCCGCGACGCGCGCACGGGCATGCGCACGTCGCGGGCCACCGCACGGGACGCGCGGGAGGACAGCGCGAGTGCCGGTGAAGCGGTCAGGTCGCGGGACTCATCGACTCAGCCGCCGCTCTTGCGCCGGAACGACCGCTGGCTCGCGGCCGGGCCGTGCGCCGAACGCATCTTCGATGCATCGGGCTTGGCGGCGACATCAGCGGCATCCGCCTGCGCACCGCGCTTGCGCGCCAGGGCTTCGCGGAACTTGCGCTTGAGGTCGTAGTTGCCGTCGCTGTCCGGCTCCAGAGGGGACGTCTCGGGGGCAGCCGGCTCCGAACCTTCCGTAGATACGGGCTCTGCGGTCATGGTGACCTCCTGGGTTCGGGGGGGTGGGCAAGCACAGCTTGTCATGCCGGGCGCTGTGCGAGGCGCCGGCAACATCTTCGAGGGGCAGAGGAGACCACACACACGCGGAGCGCGGCGTCCAGCGGCTCCTGCGGCTCCTGCAAGCCGGCCACCACGCGGGGAAGCCGGTGCCTCGCCAACCGGCACACCGCGTCATCCCGAAGGAATGCGGAACTCGAATTCGGGACGGTCCCACGGCACGGCGGGCGGGTTCGCGAACGCGGTCCCGGTCCGCACCGCGCCAACACGGTGGTAGAAGTCCTCGGCGGGAAGATGCGACACGACCTTGACGCGGTCGAGCCCGGCGGCACGGGCCTCGGATTGCATGTGCGCGACGAGCAGTCGTCCAATACCCCGTCCTTGCGCTTCGTCGGCGACGAACAGCAGGTCGAGCTCCGGTGGAGCAAGGACGAGCGAGTAGAACCCGAGGACCCGGTCTCCATGCTTGTCGGCGCCGACGGCCACAAAGGCGCGGTGGGCCTCGATGTAATCCGGACCGACGCGGTAGCCCGCGACTGCGGCTGCGTACTTACCCGCGTAGGCGCCTGAGCCACGCACGAGCCGCGTGAGCCGTTTCGCATCCCGCGCGACGGCCCTCCGTATCATGACCGGCCGGCTGATCGGGGAAGTGCGTGAACTCATCGGGAGAGCATCTCGCACCGCAGCGTGCCGCCGTGCGGCGGGGTCGGCTGCTCGGGCAGGACTCCTGCACCGCTCGCCATTCCCGTGATCCCGGGGAAGACGCCCGTACGCGGTGGCCCGGCGGCCCACACCCCCTGCCACCGTGAGCGGGCCGATGAGCGCGCCGGACCTACGGGCTGCTGCAGAAGACCGGCGCGAACCGGATCGTCACCCGGCTGCGACCGGCTCCCACCGCGGCAGCCGCCTGACGGTCCTCAGCCGCCGCCCTCGGAGCCGGGCTCCTCTCGGTCCAGCCCGGTAGCCTGCCCCGCATCACCACCCTGCGCGGACACGGCTACCGCCTGGAACTCCGACGGGCGCCGCGGCGCGGCAGCAGCGAGCCGCCCGCCGGTCTTCCCGGCCGCCGCTCATCGGGTTCAGTCCGCGTTGGGCCGGGCGAGGCGGCGGTCGTAGGCGAAGATCACGGGCGACCGCGCGGATTCCGGCGAGGAGTTCCTAAGGGCGCGCGTCTTGGAGGAGGAAGCCGCCGGCGCCGGCGCGGATGGCTGCGTGGACGGACTCGTCGATGGCGCTCGGCGCTCGGCGCCCTCACCGCGCTGGGCGCCGTCGACGCAACCGGCGACCCGCTCCGCCTGCCGGAGCCGGTCCGCGCCCGAGGTGATCGCGCGGTGGGCCGGTCGAGCGGCCGGCGGTGGGGCCGCCGGGGCCGAACCGGTCAGGGAGCCTCCTCGCCCTGGGCGACCTCGACCTCGTGGTGGAAGTCGGCGACGCCTGCCGCTCCCGCGGCGACGGACAGGACCGTGCAGGCCACGAGGAGGAACGCGGTGCGGCGGGTGGTCCGCGGGCGGGTCCGGGTGGGTGCGAGGAGCGCCGCGACGCGTTGTGGCACCGGTCCGGTCGTCGCCGCGGGTGCGAAGTCCGGGCGGGTGGAGGGGGAGGCGTTGCCGGCGAGGGCTGCGCGGGCGATGGCCGTGGCGATCAGGCGTCGGTCTCCGGTGACCTCGGCGGCGGCCTCGTCGGCGGCCCGCTCGGCGGCGAACCGGATGGTGGCGCGGGTGGTGCGCAGGGCGGGGTGGCAGTGGGCGGCGAGTTCGGCGGCGGCGAGGAAGTAGTGGTGGCCGCCCCGGTTGTGGGCGCGCTCATGGGCGAAGAGGGCCTCCCGCTCGGCAGGCCCCAGACTGCGCAGCATGGCGGTGGTGACGACGATGCGGTGGGGCCGGCCGGGCAGGGCGTACGCGTCCGGATCGGGCGATTCGATCACGCACAGGTCGCCTGCGGCGGGGCGGCGGCCGGCCTGCGTGCGGGCGGTCCGCAAGGCGCGGGTCTGCCGGAAGGCCGAGCGTGCGAGGGTCCAGACGCTGAGGGTGAGCACCCCGGTGGCCGCCGTGGCGGCGGGGAGGACGACGTAGTCCGAGGGGGTCCGCAGGGGGTGGACGAGTTCGCCGAGGGCGGCGAAGGCGGGGAGTTTGAGCAGTCCGGTCAGGACGAGGGCGCCGAGGGCGGCAACGCAGGCTCCCGCCAGCGCCAGGGTCGAGGCGGTGAGGACCCACAGCGCGGTGGCGGGGGCCAGGCGGTCGAGGGTGCGGCGTCCCAGCGCCGGCGCGAGGAAGGGCAGGACCAGCGGCAGGAGCAGCAGAGCGGTCATCGCCCGTCACCTTCCAGGAGCCGGCGCAGGTGCTGCTCGTCGCCGGGACTGAGCTGGGCCACGAAGCGGGCCAGGACCGTCTCCCGGTCGGCGTCCCGGTCGAGTTCGCTGTGCATGCGCCGGGCGGTCAGGCCGGGCGCGTCCTGGACGGGGAAGTAGGCGTAGCCGCGGCCCTGCCGCTCCCGGTCGACGACACCCTTCTCGTGCAGCCGGGTCAGTATCGTCGCCACCGTCGTCCGGGCCAGGCCGGAGCCGAGCTCGGCCTGCACCCGCCCTGCCGTGAGCGGGATCCCGGCGGCCCACAGCGCGGCCATGACGGCGGCCTCGAGCTCGCCTGCCGGGCGCCTCTCGTCCCTGGTGTGGGTCATGGGAACGTTCCTCACTCCGCCATCGTCTACAGTTGAGTAGACCGTCTACACAATTGTAGTCAGTCGTCGGATGCCGCCGCGCCACCGTTCCGCCGCACCCGACAGTGGCGGAAGAACGGTGAAGGGGCCCCGACGATGACCACAGCCGTGCACCTATCGTCGCAGCTCGCCGTCAATCCGCTCGACGCGCGGTCGCTGCTGTCCGCGTTCGGCGTGCTGGGCGTGGGCGTGATCCTGTTCGCCGAGACCGGGCTGCTGATCGGGTTCTTCCTCCCGGGCGACTCCCTGCTGTTCACGGCCGGTCTGCTGTGCACCGGCACCGCCGAGAGCGGCCTGAAGCTGTCGCTCGCCCCGCTCCTGGTCACCGCGGCGGCGGGAGCCCTGGCCGGCTCACAGAGCGGATACCTCCTGGGGCGTCGAGCGGGCGGCCGCCTGCTCGCCCGAAGCCGCTCGGCCCGCCTGCACGAGGGGGCGAGACGCGCGGAGGAACTGCTGGAACGCTACGGGTACGCGAAGGCGATCGTCCTGGCCCGCTTCGTTCCGGTGGTGCGCACGGTCCTGAACCCGATGGCGGGCGCCCTGCGGGTGCCGGTCCGGACGTTCACCCTCTGGCAGGTGACCGGCGGGCTGGTGTGGAGCCTCGGCCTCACCCTGGCGGGCTACGCGCTGGGGTCCTCCGTGCCGAACGTGGACCGCTGTCTGCTGCCGATGGTCGCGGTGATCGTGGGCGTGTCGCTGATTCCGGTCGCCTCCGAGGTGTACCGCTCGCGCCGGGACGCGAAGGCGAAGGAGGCACGCGGATGATCATCGCACTTGACGGCTCGTCGGTCGACGGCTCGGCCTACACCGCCGTGGTGGACCTCGCCCGGCACGCGCCGGCCTGGCTGGACGACACGGTGTCGGCCTGGTCGGCGTACGGGCTCGTCCTGTTCGCGGTGGGCATGGCCGTCGGCTGGTGGCAGGCCCGGCGGGTGGGCGCCACCGCGTCCGTGACGGCGCTCGCCGTGCCGTTCGTCGTGGTCGTGGCCTTCGGTGTGGACGCGGTGCTGAAACTGCTGGTGCGCGAGGACCGGCCCTGCCGGAGCCTGCGGGTGACCACGCTGGAGGCGTGTCCGGCGCCCGGCGACTGGTCCTTCCCCAGCAACCACGCGGCCATCGCCGCCGCGGCGGCCGTCGCCCTGCTGTTCGTCTCCCGCCGGCTCGGCGCCCTCGCCGCGGTGGCCGCCTGCGCGATGGCCGTCTCGCGTGTCTGGGTGGGCGCGCACTACCCCCATGACGTGCTGGCAGGGGTCGTGGTGGGCGCCGTGACCGCCCTGCTTGTCATGTCGGCACTGCGCAGGCGTGCGGAGGCGGCGGCCCTGCGGCTCGCGGCCACCCGCCTGCGTCCGCTGCTGGTGGTGTCGTGAAGCGCGGCGAGGTCGCCGAACTGGCCGGCAGCTGCGGGCTCGGCGCGTGGACGGCGTTCGGCGTGCTGACCATGGTCGTGGTGGGCCACGAAGGCATACCGCTGTTCACGGACGTCGGCCTGCTGTCGTGGTCCGCGGGCCGCCGGCCCGACATGGCGGTGGCGTTCGCCCGCGGGCTGACCGACACCGGGACCGGTGTCGTCCCGTACGCGCTGGCGGTGCTGGCCGCGCTCATCGCGGGGCGCACCCCACGCCAGCGCGCGCTCGCCGTGGCGCTCTGTCTGGGCTGCCTGGGCGCGGGCCAGGCGCTGCGGTACGCGGTGATGGCACTCGTCGTCCGGCCGCGGCCACCCCTGACGGACTGGGCGACGCATGCCTCGGGATGGTCGTTCCCGTCCGGTCACACCACTACCGCGGCCCTCACCGCGGGACTGCTGATCATCGCCGTCCGCATACGCGGCCCGCGGGGCAGGACTGTGCTCGCTGTGGTCATCGGCGGCTGGGGCGCGCTGGTCGGACTGACCCGCGTCTACCTCGGAGTGCACTGGTTCACCGACGTCGTCGGCGGCTGGCTGTTCGCCCTCGGGTGGCTCGGCGTGTGCCTGTGGGCTGCGGCCCGCCTGCTTCCCGAGCGACTGATGCCCTGCGAGGCGGATCCGGACACCGGCTCGGCACGCGGGACGGCGGAACCGACGGGCGGCACAGCCGGCGCCGGCCCAGGTCGGCGCCCGTGGGAGACCCACGCGCCACCCGGCCCTCCCCCGGACGGCCAATAACGCAACTCGGCCAGTCTATTAACCCGGTTCAGTTATGCTGTGGCCCGGAATTCGCCGTCCGGTCCCGCCCGGCGGCGTGCGGGCCGTCGCTTCGGGAAGGTCGATCGATGACGTCACACGTCCAGGACACGCACGGCGCCCAGGAGGCCGTCGGACTCGAGGACGAGCTGGCCCTGGAGCGTGTGTACGCCGCGATGTGCCGCGAGGCGATGACCCGCCGGGTGGAGGACGCCCAGTACCAGGTCGTCGCGGGCGAGGACGTGTCGGGCGACGGCGCGAGTGCCGAGGCGCTGGGCCGCTGTCTGCGCACCCGCGCACGGCGGATGGCGGAGGAGCCCGACAGCCCGCTGTTCTTCGGCCGGCTCGACTTCGAGGACACGCCGGACGCCGGGGACCACCGGCGGCAGCGGTACTACATCGGGCGCAGGCGGGTCTCGGAGCACCCGGCCGCACCGCCCCTGGTGATCGACTGGCGTGCGCCGGTCTCCCGCACCTACTACCAGGCGAGCGCCCTGGAGCCGCGCGGAGTCGCGGTGCGGCGGCGCTTCGGCTGGGCGCCCTGGAGCCATGGCGCTCCGGAGGACCTCACCGGCCTGGAGGACGAGCACCTCGACCACGCGCGCGGTGAGCGCGACGGTGACGCGGCGAGCGCGATCGTCGCGGCCGAGATCGAGCGGCCCAGGCTCGGCCCGATGCGTGACATCGTCGCCACCATCCAGCCGGAACAGGACGACCTGGTCCGCGGCGAGCTGAACGAGTCGGTGTGTGTGCAGGGCGCGCCGGGCAGCGGCAAGACCGCCGTGGGTCTGCACCGGGCGGCGTATCTCCTCTACACGTTCCCGGAGCGGCTGCGGCGCAGCGGTCTGCTGATCATCGGCCCGAACCGCACCTTCCTGCGCTACATCTCCGAGGTGCTGCCGTCGCTGGGCGAGATCGACATCGCCCAGCTCACGGTGGCGGACTTGGTGGCCCGGCACCCGGTCAAGCGGGTGGACGGGGAGGACGTGAGCGTGCTGAAGCACAGCGACCGTATGGCGACCGTCCTGGACCGGGCCCTGTACGCCCGGGTGAGGCACCCGGAGGAGTCGATCGCCGTCACCGACGGCTCGTACCGCTGGCGGGTCGAGTCGTACGACCTCGCCCGGGTCATCGACGAGGTGCGGGGCATGGGGGTGCCGTACGGGGTCGGGCGCGAGCAGGTGCGGGCGCGGGTGGTGACGCTGATCCAGCGGCAGGCCGAGCGGCGAGCCGGGCCGAAGAGTGTCACCTGGGCGCGGAAGACCGGCCGTTCGAAGCCGGTCGCCGCACTGCTGGAGGCCGCGTGGCCGGTGGCGCGGCCGGAGGAGGTCGTGGCCGCGCTGCTGAGCGACCCGGCCGTGATGGAGGAGGCGGCGGACGGCGTGTTCGACGCGGCCGAGCAGCGGGCGCTGCTGTGGGCCGAGCCGCCGAGGTCGGCGAAGAGCGCCTCCTGGTCGGTCGAGGACATGCTGCTGCTCGACGAGGTGGCGGGGCTCATCGAGCGCCCCGCGGGCTTCGGCCACGTGGTCGTGGACGAGGCCCAGGACCTGTCGCCGATGCAGTGCCGTGCGATCGCCCGGCGCAGCGCGTTCGGGTCCGTCACGGTGCTGGGCGATCTGGCGCAGGCGACGGCGCCCTGGTCGGCGCGGTCCTGGCAGGAGCAGTTGACGTATCTGGGCAAGGCGCAGGCCACGGTCGTCCCGCTGACCACCGGCTTCCGCGTCCCGGCCGCGGTGATGGAGCTGGCCAACCGGCTGGTGGGAGCCCTCGGTGTGGATGTGCCGCCGGCCCGTTCGCTGCGCCACGACGGCGAGTTGACGGTCAGCGAGGTCGACGACGTGGCGGCCGCCACGGTGTCCTCGGTCCGCGCGGCACTCGACCGTGAGGGGTCGGTCGCCGTGATCGCCGCGGACGACGCGGTGGCCGCGGCCTCGGCGGCCCTGCGCGAGGCGGGCATCGAGACGGCGACCGCCGAGGAGGTCGGCACGGCCGCCCGGGTGACCGTGCTGCCCGCGACGGTCGTCAAGGGCCTGGAGTACGACCATGTCGTCGTCGTGGAGCCGGCCGCGATCGTCGAGTCCGAGCCGCGCGGACTGCACCGGCTGTACGTCGTCGTGACGCGTGCGGTGTCCCGGCTGGACGTCCTGCACGCCCGGCCGCTGCCGGAGCCGCTCGCCGCCTGACGGCGCCGATGTGACCGGGACGTGCGGCTCGGGCCTCCCCCGGGCCGCGTTTTCCTTACGGGCGGTTCGGTGAAGGTGGTGGCGAGCACGGCCAGGGCCGAGGGGCAGTGGCTTAACCAAGTCAATTTACACTCCTCGGTCACCTGATTGCCCCGGTAAGTGACGCGCTAGGATGGCGTGGTGAATGCGCCGATGGGCTTGCGGGAGCGCAAGAAGCAGCGAACGCGAGAGACGATCTCCGACACGGCGATCACGCTCTTCCTGGAGCACGGGTTCGATGAGGTCTCGGTCGTCGACATCGCGGCGGCCGCCGAGGTCTCCAAACCCACGCTGTTCAAGTACTTCCCCACCAAGGAAGACCTGGTCGTCCACCGCTTCGCCGACCACCGGACGGTGGCCGGCCGCGTCGTGGCCGAGCGGCCGCCGGGGGTGTCCGCGATCGACGCGCTGCACCGGCACTTCCTGGACGGGCTGGCGGCCCGGGACCCCATCACGGGGCTCAACGACGACGAGGACGTCCTGGCCTTTCACCGCCTCGTGTACTCCACGCCGAGCCTGGTGGCGCGCGTCAGCGAGTACCTGGCCCGGGCCGAGGAGGCGCTGGCCGAGGCCCTGGCCGACGCGCTCGGCCCGGACCGCGGGATCACCGCGGCCCTGCTGGCCGGCCAGGTGATCGCCACCGAGCGCATCCTGGCGTCGGTGAACTGGCGGCGCATCGTCGCCGGCCGGTCCGCGGACGAGGTCCACCCCGAGGCGGTCGCCGACGCCGACCACGCCTACGCCCTGCTGCGCCACGGCCTGGCGGGCGTCGCGCCGCGGAAGTGACCTGAGAAGCACGAGGGCGGCGCCTTCGCCGTGCTCCCGTCCACAACTCCCACCTGACACCACGCGGCCGGGGGTCCTCAGCCGGCCCGTTCGCGGGCTTCGGTCAGCTGGCGCTGACGTCTGCGGTGGCGTTGTCCGTACGCGGCGTCGCGCACCTCCTCGGCGTTCTCGAGTCCTGTCCCGAAAGCACCGCCGATCAAGGAGATGGACGCGACGAACCAGCTCAGCGTGAGGTAGTCCGAGGCGCCGACGGTGTGGTGCACGATCCTGCCGAAGACGGACGGGGGCACGACCAGGAACGAGACCGCCACCAGGGTCACGAACAGCGCGGCGTAGAGGAAGAACACCCCCAGCCCGATGGTGAGGAGCGTGACCAGGTTGTACGGGTACAACGGCGCGTGGGTGTCGGGCAAATCCCCGGCGCGTTCCCACAGCCCGTGGTCGATGATGACCCACGCGGTGAGGGCGAGGGTGGACAGCACGGCCGTGAGGGTCAGCTGCGGGAAGCCCAGAGCGGTGGAGACCTGCCAGGTCGTGGCGTTGACGAACCCGATGGCCGCGGTGGCGAAGACCCCGGCCAGGGCGCGGGACAGGCTCGTGAACAGCCGCCACGGACGGTTGGCGCGCACCATGCCCAGGACCAGACGGACGTGGCCGCGCAGCCCCGGCACCACGTAGCGTTCGCGGCTGGACTCCTCCTCGGGCGCCGGACGGCCGACGACCGGGGAATCCAGCAGTTTTTCGTCCTGCTCGGTCAGTTGCCTGACGGCGCCGACCACCGCCTGCCGCACCCGGCGCCGCAGACGCCGGGAGCCGAGGGCGGGCAGTGAGATCAGCGCGGTCCTGTGCTCCGGGTCGACCTCGGCGCTCACCGGGCTGCGCTCCGCCCGGCGCGGCAGATCGGTGAGCAGGACGCCGATGTCCCAGTCGGTGTCCTCGAGATGGGTGCGGACGATTTCCGCCACGCTGGACACGTCGACCTGCTCGTGCGCCACCAAGGGCGCCGTCACCGTGTCCACCTGCCAGCGGATGCCCCTGCCGATGCGGCGACGCAGATGCTCCGGCAGACGGGGGGCGAGGTCCCGGGCGAGTTCGGAGGGCAGGCCCGGGTCGGCGACCAGGGCGAGCCGCAGGGTCCTGCCGGTCGTGTCCGCGTCGGGCTGTCTCATGCACCCTCGTCCTGCCGGGTAGTCCTGGCAACGTCGTGCGTCATCCCTTCCCACCAGGCTGCCATCACCGGGAGGGCCGCGCCCGTCCACCCGTTGGGCAGCACGCCGCGCCCGCGGGCGGGGGCACCCTTAGCATGCGAATGTGCGACCCATTCTCCCGAAGGTCGAGGGCGGCCGGCTGCAGGGCCTCCTGCAGCTCATCGAGGACGGCATCCACCTTGTCGTCGCGACGCTGCTCGTAGTGCTCGCGGGGATCCTGACCGTCGGGGTCGTCCAGGACGTCATCAGGTCGCTCCAGGGGCCGTACCGCGAGGAGACGGTCGTTCTCTCCGCCGTGGACACCGGCCTCGTGCTGTTCATCGTGGCCGAGCTGCTCCACACCGTCCGTCTCACCATCAGGAACCAGACCCTCGACGCCGAGCCCTTCCTCGTCGTCGGCCTGATCGCCGGCATCCGCCGGGTGCTCATCGTGACGGCCGAGGCGGAGAAGTCCTTCCGGTGGAACGTCGAGGGGATCGAACTGCTCACCCTGGCGGCGCTCATCCTCGTGATGGCGACAGCGGTGTACGTGTGGCGGCGCTGTACGCGGCCGGGAGACTACTTCCCGCTCCAGGAGGCGCGGCGCTCCCCGCCGCCGGCTTCGTCACCCAGCCCGGTGCGCGGGTCCTGATCCTCGTCCTGCGCCGCCTCGGCAGCCCGGATGCGCTGCTCCTCGCGAGCGGATCCGACGTCCCGTTCCAGGGATGTGCGGCTCACGGCCGTCGCGAGGTCCTCCAGCGCCTGCTTCTGCAGTTCCGCCTCGCGCCGCACGACCGGGCTCGGGTCCCCGGCGGCGCCCTCCCACGCGCGGAGCGCCTCCTCCACACGCCCCCACTCCGGGTTCCGGTGCTCGCGCACGTCGTCCGCCGCCTGCGCGGTGTCCGCCTCCAGGGCGTCGGCGAACCGCTGCGCCTCGGGGACGGCACGGCTGTCCGCCCGCGGGACGTGGCTTTCCATGAGCATCGCCGCGCGGCCGAACCCCTTGAGCGCCTCCTGGGCCTCCTGCGCCTCGCGCGACGTGAGCCCCCGGGGGCGGACCGGTTCCTGCCTCGCCCGGTCGTACGCCTCCTGCCAGGCGGCACGTGCCTTCCTGCTCGCCAGCAGTGCCCTGCGCATGTCGGCGTGGTGCTCCCGGGTGGGTTCCGCGTAGTTCCGGAGCACCGCGGCCGCGTAGCGGCCGTTGGCCGCGAGCCAGTCCGCGAGCCGGCCCGGCAGCCGGGGTGTCTCCCATGCGGGGAACGCCACGTACGCCAGCATGGCCAGGGCCCCGCCGAGCAGGGTGAGCACCGCCCGCTCGGTGACCGTCTGCTCCCATGTCTGGCCCCCCATGCCGAGCAGGAAGACGACGTACGCGGCGGTGAAGCACTGGGAGTAGGCGTAGCCGGTGCGGATCAGCGTGTACGACAGGCCCGCCGAGACCACCGCCAGCGCGCCGAAGACGTGGGCGTCCGGGCCCAGGGCCCGCACCATCCCGGTGGCGAGCGCGACCCCCGCCAGGGTCCCGGTGAGACGGGCCACCGCGCGCGCGTACGTCCGGTGGAAGTCCGGCCGCATCACCATCACCGAGGCGATGGGAGCCCAGTAGCCGTGGCCCAGCGGGAGCCGGGCGGCGATCAGATAGCCGAGCGTGGCCACCGCCGCCAGGCGGACGGCGTGCCGGAACACGGGCGAGTCCCGGCGGAACTCACGGCGGACCGCCCGGAGCACGACCGGGACCAGACGGAACAAGGTCGGGCGTACCAGGAACGGGGCGCCCGCGGGGCCGGCCGGCGTGGGCGTCCTCCCGTGCGCGCCGCCGCTCCCGGCGATCTCCAGCGCCTCGCCGAGCAGTTCCACGAGTCTTACGGCCGCCTGCCGCGCGGGGCCCTCCAGTACCTCGTGCTCCTCGTCGACGCGCAGGGCCTCCATGCTCTCGGGCCGTACCTCGGCGGGAGTGCCGCGGCGGATCCAGCGGGCGACCGCGTCCAGCACGTCCGCGGCCGCGCCGAGCAGCTCCCGCGCGCGGTCCCGCCCGGGTCCCTCCGCCGGGGCGCCGACGTCCGGGTCGGCGAGCGCGGCGACGACCGGCCGGATGCGCTCGGCGATTCCCCGGGGGCCGTGGAGGGCGCGGGGACGGGTCCGGGCCTGTGACGGCGTCACGGCGGCCGCGTCCCGGGCCGTCATCACCGGCTCCGGGTCGAACGGGGCGGTCGGATCGTGCCGCAGCCGGCGGGCGTAGTCCGCCACGGCGGCCAGGGCGTCGGCGAGCGCGTCCCGGTGCGCCCCCCAGCGGCGGATCGGGAACAGCAGGATCAGCACGGCCTGCGTCACGCCCCCGAGCGCGATGACGCCGGCGTGCTCCGCGGCTCGCCCGAGGCTCGTCGGCAGGGTGATGGTCACGAGCATGCTGCCGACCGTCGTCGCCGCGAGGATCCCGGCGGTCGATCCGGCGGCCCACGCCATCCCGGCGGCGAAGGTCCATACGGCCAGCAGCGGCAGGAACGTCACGAGTCGCCCCGCCGCCAGGTAGCCCACGAAGGTGCTGAGCGCCAGACCCGCGCCGGCGCCGAGCGCGATCACCTTGCGTGGACGCCAGGTGCGCTGGAAGGTCGCCCCACCCGCGGAGTAGGCGCCGAGGGCGGCGGAGGCGGCGTACGCGGGGGAGACCAGCCACAGCGCCGCCCCGATGACGATGGCCACGCCGGCGGCCGTGCGCAGCGCGAGCAGGGGCTCCAGCCGCGTCTCCTCGATCCTGAGCCCGGATCGCACGACCTCCCCCAAGGCCCGCAGCCACGTCACGGGTGCGAGCCTAGCCGGAACGCCCGGCCGGGTCGCGCTGCCCCGCCGACCCGGGGCCGGCCCGCACCCACGCGCCGCGACACGGTTTCGCCCTGCTGTCGATGCGCACGCCCGTCCGGCACCCGGGCAGCCGGACGCCTGGGCCTGGCAGGGCAAGACGGGGAGGCCGATTGGGCCCGGCATGCGCATGCGTTCGCGCGCCCCGTCGGTCAGGCTGACAGGAAGCCCAGGGGCCGGGAGACACCCCGGCGCCCGCAGCCGGAGGTTGCCGTCATGACCGTGATGTCCATCGCCAGGTTCGAGAGGTTCTTCCGCGCGGTCGGGGGGCTGGACGTCGACAAGAACGATCTCAAGCGTTACAGCGACTTCGTCGACGCCAAGCTCTACGACCTGCTGACCGTCGCCCAGGCCACCGCCAAGGCCAACGGGCGCGACATCATCCGGACCTGTGACCTGCCGATCACGAAAGGCCTGCAGGAGAGCATTCACCGCTTCCAGAAGGTCGACCAGGAAATCGAACTCAAGCCGATCCTGGAGCAGCTCGCCACCCACCCGGCTCTGGACCGCACGCCCGACGAGGAGACCGAGGCGGCATATCCGGACATCATCGGCGGACTCAGCCTGGCCCTGGCCCAGGCCTTCAAGATCCTCCACCCCGACCTGAAGAACCCCCAGACCCACCACTGGGACGAGGCCCGCGCCGTCTTCGACCTCCTGCTGTGAGGCGCGACCGCGGCCTGCCCGCGTCCGCACGATCCCCGGCCTGCCGGTGCCGTCGGAAGACCTGAGAGCTCGGTTTGTGGTGGTTCGACAGCGCGGGGATCATCGAGGTGTGGACAGGAACATGTCCGTCGGGTCCGGTGAGCGGCTGCTGGAGGAACTGGTCAGAGCGGCCCTGCTGGCATCACCCGCAGAACTGCCCGTCGTCCTGAACCGGTATGCCGAGGCCATGGGTATGGGCCGGGCCGTCCTCTATCTGGTGGACATCCAGCAAAGGCTGCTGGTGCCGCTCGACGAGAGCGAGCCGGCCCTGCAGCTCGACACTTCCCTGGCCGGATGGGCCTACCGCACCGACTCCCTCCGGGTGGAGGAGGCCCCCTCCGGCGGGCTGCACGTATGGCTGCCCCTGGCCGACGGAGCGGAGCGGCTGGGCGTCGTGGAGCTGACCATGAGCGCCCTGGACGGGCTCAAGCTGCGGCGCTGCCGAACCACCGCCCTGCTCCTCGCACTGATCATCACGTCCAAGCGCACCTACAGCGACACCATCGCGCAGCGCATGCGCACCAGGCCGATGCACCTGCCCACGGAGATGGTGAGGGCCTTTCTCCCTCCCCGGTCGATCGGCACCGGACGGGTCGTTTCGACGGCGGTTCTGGAGCCTGCCTACGAACTGGGCGGCGATGCTTTCGACCACGCGTTCACCGAGGACGTTCTGCACGCCACGGTCCTCGACGGCATGGGGCACGATCTGGCGTCCGGGCTTGCCACCTCGGTCGCCATGGCGGGTTGCCGCAACGCCCGGCGCAGCGGTGCCGACCTGGACGAACTCGTGGGCACCATGGACGAGGCGCTGGCCAAGTGGCTTCCGGAACAGTTCTGCACAGGCGTCTTCACCCAGTTGCACATGCCCACCGGTGTGCTGCGCTGGTGCAACTGCGGCCACCCGCCTCCCCTGCTCATCCGCCGCCAGCGCCTGCTCCACCATGCCTTGGAGCGGCCACCCGAGCCCCCTCTGGGCCTGCCCGCCAGTCTCGCCGGGACCGCCCGTCAGGTGCACGACGTCGGCCTGGAACCCGGTGACCGCATACTGCTCTACTCGGACGGCGTCGTGGAGTCACGCGACGAGGCGGGCGAGGAGTTCGGCCTGGAGCGCTTCACCGACTACATCATCCGGTCGACCGCGGCGGGACAGAGCGCCCCGGAAGCGCTGCGTCTGCTCATCCACGCCATCCTCGAGCACCGGCACAACCAGCTCAGCGACGACGCCACGATCCTGATGTTCGAGTGGCGGCCCCCTGATCCGTGACCGCGCCTTCTCGGCCCGGGTCACTGCAGGAGCACGGTGTCACTGCATGAGCACGGCGAACGAATTCGGCAGCCGGGCCTCGAGATGCTGCCATTCGCCGGCGCTGACATGGCGCTCCAGAACGTTCAGTACGGTGCGCACCAGGTTCTCGCTGCCGCCCTCGACGGCGTAGGGGAACGCGCTGCGAACCCGTGCGAGGAATTCCTCGTTGCTCATCTTCACGGGCGTTTCGGCCGGCTTCCAGCCGTCGTAGTAGACGCCTCTGACGATGGTCGGCAGTTGGGCGCCGAACTGTACGGCCGTCTCGACAGGCAGACGGTCCCGAAGCGGGTGCAGCACGGCCCGCAGTGCCGCGTACGACAGCCTCCGCTGCTCCTTGGGCCACCCGAAAGCCTCCTCGATGTCTTTGAGGAGCCGATTGGCCTTGTCCACCATGGTGTCGAACGAGGAGAAACCTGTATCAACCATTTTTCGGGGCCTTTCGCTCTGGGCGCCTCACGCGTTCAGTCCGCGAGGTCGGCCTTGCCGAACAGGACCGCGTAACTGGAGGGGAGCTGGCTGAGGATCTGATTCAGCTCTCCGCCGGTGACGGCGTCGGCAACGGTGGTCAGGACCGCACTGGCGTCCCACTGCGCCGTACGCGGCCGGGCATGGGTGCGCTCGGCGACCCGGCGGTAGAACTCCTCGATCCCGAAGCTCTGCGCCTGCTGCGGAGTGGCACGGTCCAGAACTTCTCCCAGCGGGCCGGGCAGCTGGGACGCGAGGTCCTTGACCTCTCCCGGGCTGATCCGCTGGGCGAGCACTTCCAGGACGGCGTTGGTGACGTCCGCGGCTTCGTCCTGGCCGGTGTATTCGCCGCGCTCACGTACGCGGGCGAGGAATCCGTCGTATTTCATCGGTGTCTCCTTCCGCCCCCGGGTCACCTCTGGTCATGGCGGCCGCCCGGTGCGCTCTCGGGCCGGCCGGGTCCCCCCGCCGGCGCGTAGCTGCCGTCCGGAAGCCTTTCGGCCCGGGACTCCCGCACGGATTCACGCAGGGCACGGCCGAAGCGCCCGGGGCCCCAGGACCGGCCGTCCACGGCCTGTTCGAGTCGGTCGCGGCTGGTCGGGCCGGTTTCCTGGAGCGCGTGGGCGATCTGTTCGATCTCGTCGTCGAGGCGTCGTTCGGCCATGGCGGCCGTACGGCTCGCCGTGCCCGCGGTGCCGGCCATCCCCGGCGAGTACAGGGTGCTGCCCGGCCCGGTGCCCGGGCGGTAGCGGCGGGCTCCGGCGCGCTCCCGCTCCCGGCGGCGGGCGGTGCGGTCGGCGACCCGCCGTTCCCGCTCGTGCACGGCCTGCTGGACCTGCGCGGGCCGGAGGCGGTCCCGTGCGTCCTGCGGCGCGGGCTCGTTGCGCCAGGCCGCCTCGGCTTCCTCGGCGGTGAGCGGCCGGGCGATGTTCTCCAGGGACTGCTGTTCGGCCCGCACACCGAAGAAGACCTCGGCCAGCCCGCCCAGCGCCATGACCGCCGCTCCGACGAGGAAGCCGATGGCCACCAGGTCCGCATCACCACTGTGGATCAAGTGGCCGAACAGCAGCGGGCCGGTGATTCCGCCGACGGCCGTGCCGATCGCGAAGAACAGCGAGATGGACAGGGCTCGGGTCTCCATGGGGAAGACCTCGCTCACCGTCAGGTAGGCCGAGCTCGCTCCCGCCGACGCCACGAAGAAGGTCAGCGAGACCAGCAGGAAGAACCACCATGCGGTGAGGGAGCCGTTGACCAGCAGGACGGCGAGGACGGCCGCCACGGCCGCCGAGCCGAAGTAGGTGCCCGCGATCATCGGCTTTCTGCCCACGGTGTCGAACAGCCGGCCGAGAAGGAGTGGCCCGAGGAAGTTGGCGATGGCGAAGAGGGCCAGGAAGTAGGGGATCGAACCGGAGGTGATGTCGAAGAAGCCGTTCAGGATGGTGCCCAGGTCGAAGACGATCGCGTTGTACAGGAACGCCTGCCCGACGAAGAGCGCCAGACCGAGAACGGCGCGACGGGGGTACCGCCGCAGAGCCGTGCCGGCGATCTCCCTGAACGGGATGACGTCGCGCTGCCGCACGGTGACCGCCTCGCCCGGCTCCGGCAGCTCGCGGCCGGTCTCCTGGCGTACCTCGGCCTCGATCCGGTCGACGATGCGTTCGGCCTCGTCCTCGTGCCCGTGGATGAAGAGCCAGCGCGGACTCTCCGGCACGTGGCGGCGTACCAGCATGATGCCCAGGCCCAGAATGCCGCCCAGGCCGAAGGCCAGCCGCCAGCCGAGGTCGGCTGCCAGCAGACTCTCGTCGAGAAGCAGCACGGCGACCAGGCTGCCGAGCGCCGCACCGACCCAGTAGCTGCCGTTGATGGCCAGGTCCACCTGCCCGCGGTTGCGGGCCGGGATCAGCTCGTCGATGGCCGAGTTGATCGCGGCGTACTCCCCGCCGATGCCCATGCCGGTGAAGAAGCGGGCGAGGTAGAGGTACCAGGCGTCGTGGGCGAACGCGGTCGCGACGGTGGCGAGGATGTAGATGCCGAGCGTGACCATGAACAGCTTCTTGCGCCCGTAGCGGTCGGTGAGCCTCCCGAACAACAGAGCGCCCGCACATGCGCCTGCCACGTAGATGGCGGCGGCGGTGCCTATGTCGGAGCTGGTCAGGTGGATGCCACTGCCGGGCTCGGTCATGCGGGCGGCGACCGCCCCGACGATCGTCACTTCGAGTCCGTCCAGAATCCAGACGGTTCCCAGACCGATGACGATCCGCCAATGGAACCGGGACCACGGCAGCCGGTCGAGCCGGGCGGGGACCTTGGTCGTGACGACACCGAGCACGGCTTCGGCGCTCATGCCGTGCCTCCTCCTTCAGGGCCACGGGCAGCTGCCTGCGGAGGGACGGAACAGGCCGGACCGGGGCAGTCCGCATAGAGTGGTCCGCTGTGCTGCGCTGCCACCTTCTGGGACACCGTTTCCGCTTTCTCCATGAGGGCGACACGATGCTCTGGCACTGCGCGCGTGGGTGCGGAGCGGAGGGCAGCAAGCGCTATCCGACGGCCCAGGACGCGCAGCGTTACGCGCGGGCGTTCGACCGCGAGGACCAGGCGGACATGGGCCGGCGAGCTCCGCTGGGCCTGCTCCCCCTCCGGTTGCTGCGCGCCTGGCGCCTTCGGCGCCAGGGGGAAGCCGGTGGCGAGCCACATGCCGAGTCTCCGCCGCGGTGAGGGCTTGTGATACGGGACGTCACTCATGAGTCACCCCAGATGTCGAGCCTCGCCGGCCCGGCCGCGGCGGCCGGACGTGTGTCCGGCAACCGCGGCGTGCGCGTCTCAGCCGCTGCTCCCGGTGCTTTCACTCGTCTCGCTGATCTCGATGTGCCGGGGCTTCGCGACCTCGGCCTTGGGGATGGTGATGGCGAGCACCCCGTCCGACATCTGCGCATTGATCTTTTCGGTGTCGATCTCTCCGGGCAGCCGCAGCCGGTACTCGAAGGATCCGGTGCGGCGGGTGCTGCGGCGCAGGACGCCTTTGCGTTCCTTCTCCTTGATCTCTCCGGTGACCACCAGCTCCTGGTCGTTGGCTTCGACGTCGATGTCCTTGGTCTTGACGCCGGGGAGTTCGATCTCGACGTGGAAGGCGTCGTCGGACTCCGTGACATCCGCCAGGGGTGTCCACGCGACTGCGGGCGCCGCGCCTCCCACCGTGGATTCGATCAGTCCGCTCATCTCGGTGAGCAATTGGTCGAACTCCGTCAGGGGATTGCGTGCCCAGCCAAGGGGCCTGTCCTGCATGACGCCGCCGCGGGGGCGCCGGACGGGCGTGGTCATGGCCATCGCCTCCTTCTCCTTCTTGTGAACTCCTCGCCCGCTCGGTGTCATCCGAGCCAAGCGGACTCCTTCGGACGTGCGTGCGGGGAGCTGTCGCTGCCGCCGGGCGCGGCCGTGTGGTCCAGGTAGCGGTGCACGAAGTGGATGCTCATCGCGCCTTCACCGACGGCGGAGGCCACGCGCTTGACCGATCCGCTGCGGACGTCGCCGGCGGCGAAGACGCCGGGCAGGCTGGTCTCCAGGCTCAGGCAGTCCCGGCCCTGGCTCTGCCACAGTCCGGGAACGGCGCACGCCTGCGCCTCCGCGCCGGTGAGCACGAAGCCGCGCGCGTCGAGGGCGAGCGCGCCGGACAGCCACTCGGTGTGGGGGTCCGCGCCGGTGAAGACGAACAGGGCCCGCACCTCGAGCCGGCGGTGCTCGCCCGTGCGGTGGTCGACCACGGTGACCGCCTCCAGCACCTTGTCGCCGAGCACCTCGGTCATCTCGGTGCGCAGCAGCACGCACACCCGCGGATGGCGCTCGATCTGATCGATCAGGTACCGGGACATGTGCGCCTCGAGGCTCGGCCCGCGGACGAGCAGATACACCCGCGGCGCGTACCCGGCCAGGAAGAGCACGGCCTGGCCCGCGGAGTTGCCGCCGCCCACCACCGCCACCGGGTCGGCACGGCACTGCTGCGCCTCGTAGACGGTCGCCGAGTAGTGGACGCTCGCGCCCTCCAGCGGTTCGATGCCGGGCACGTGGAGGCGGCGGTAGCGGGCGCCGGTGGCCAGGACGACGGTACGGGCGGTGATCTCGCTGCCGTCGGCGAAGCCGACGCCGTAGTGACCTTCCCGCGGTTCGAGCCGGGCCGCCTCCGCCGGGACGCTGATGCGGGCGCCGAACTTGTCCGCCTGGAGCACGGCGCGCTCGGTGAGTTCGGCGCCGGAGATGCCGGAGGGGAAGCCGAAGCAGTTGTCGATGCGGGAGGACGTCCCGGCCTGGCCACCGGTGGCCATCGCCTCGACCACGGTTGTGCCGAGGCCCTCCGAGGCGGCGTTCACCGCGGCGGCGAGACCGGCCGGACCGGAGCCGACGATCAGCAGATCGCCGTGGCCGTTGCCCGACGGCAGGGGCGGCAGGCCGATGAACCGGGCCAGTTCGGCATTGCTCGGATTGCGCAGCAAGGTCGTGTCCCGCCAGATCACCAGCGGCGTCTGCTCCGGACCGACCCCGAAGCGGCGCAGCAGCGCCTCCGCCTCCTCGTCCGTCTCCAGATCGATCCAGCGGTGCGGCAGCCGGTTGCGGGCGGCGAACTCGCGCAGCCGCCGTGTGTCGGGCGAGTAGCGCGAGCCGATGATGCGGAAACCTGCGCCCTGCCCGACGAGCAGAGCACGGCGGCCCAGGCAGGCGCGCAGCACCACATCGCCAAGGATGGAGTCCTGGGTCACCAGGTCACGCAGCTGCGCCATGGACAGGGCGAGGATCTCGCCGGGGTCCCTGACCACGGCGGTGTAGAAGGCCACCTGTCCCTTCAGAAGACCGAGTTCGCCGATGAAGCGGCCGGGGCCGTGCACACGCAGCAGGTGTTCGTCGGGCGTGCCGTAGCCCTCGACGATGGCGACCGAACCGCTGAGGACGACGTAGAAGGTCTCGCACCGCTCCCCCTCCCGGATCAGCACGTCACCGGCGTCGACCGCGCGCCGCCGGCCACGCTGAGCCAGGCGGGCCAACTGGTCTTCCGACAGGCGGGGATAGGCGCCGTAGATGTCGGGGGTCTCGAAGGGGACGCTCTCCTCCGCCTCGTCCGGCACCGGCGGTGCGCCCGGCCGTGTCTCGTCGCCGGGCATCACACGAACGCCTCATGGACGTAGCACCACCGCCAGTCCTCGCCGGGCTCCAGCGACGCCACGATCGGATGGCCTTCGGCGGCGGCGTGACGGCGGGCGTGCCGGTTCGGTGAGGAATCGCAGCAGCCGACGTGGCCGCAGGTCAGGCAGAGCCTGAGGTGGACCCAGGGGGAACGGGTGGCCAGGCATTCCTCGCAGCCGGGGGCGCGCGGGGTGACGGGGCGTACGAGGGCGAGGTGGGGGTCGGTCCGTACGGTCATGGCCGATCATCCTTTCCCGGCCGGTGCGCGGCCCGCGAGCGACTGTTCCACCCACCGCCGCAGGGCAGGGGCGGGTGCGGCACCCGCCTGCCGGGCGATGGTCTGTCCTTTGTCGAGGATCAGCAGTGTCGGTACCGCCTGGACCTCGAACCGCTGGGCCAGGCGCGGATTCTGGTCGATGTCGACCTTGACCAGCTTGATCTTTCCCGCGAGATCGGCGGCGACCTTCTCCAGCGCGGGGCTCACCATGCGGCACGGGCCGCACCAAGTCGCCCACAGGTCGACCACGACGGGCACGCCGGCCTGCTCGACGACGTCGGTGAAGTCGTCGTCGCCCGCGTCCGCCACCCAGGGCAGGGGCTGCTTGCAGTTGCCGCACCTGGGGCGGCCGTCGGCGGCCGCCGGCACCCGGTTGGTGCGCCCGCAGTGCGGGCAGGTGACGTTGGTGGCCCGCACGGTGCTCATGCCGCCCTCGCTCCCTTCACGTCCTCGGGCTGGTCGTAGGTGACCACCAGTTCTCCGTGGTCGGCGTCGACGCGCACCGTCGCGCCGTCCTGGACGTCGCCGCGCAGCAGGGACCGTCCGACGAGGGTTTCGACCTCGTGGGAGATGTAGCGGCGCAGCGGGCGGGCCCCGTACACCGGGTCGTAGCCCTGGTGGGCGATCACCTGTCGGGCGGCGTCGGTGAGTTCGACGGTGATACGGCGTTCGGCGAGGCGGCGGCGCAGTTCGTCGAACTGCAGCTCCACGATGCGCTCGATCTGCCGCTCACCGAGCGGCTTGAACAGCACGATGTCGTCGACGCGGTTCAGGAACTCGGGGCGGAAGTGCCCGCGCAGCTCGCCCATCACCAGGGCGCGGGCGTCGGGCTTGATCTCGCCCTCGGCGGTGGCGCCGTCGAGGAGGTGCTCGGAGCCGATGTTGGACGTCATGATGATCACGGTGTTGCGGAAGTCGACCGTGCGGCCCTGGGCGTCGGTGATGCGGCCGTCGTCGAGGATCTGCAGCAGGGTGTTGAAGACGTCGGTGTGCGCCTTCTCGATCTCGTCGAACAGCACGACCGAGTACGGCTTGCGGCGTACGGCCTCGGTGAGCTGGCCGCCTTCCTCGTAGCCGACGTATCCGGGCGGTGCGCCCATGAGCCGGCTGACGGTGTGACGCTCCTGGTACTCGCTCATGTCGAGGCGGACCATGTTCTCCTCGGAGTCGAACAGGGCCCGGGCGAGGGTCTTGGCCAGCTCGGTCTTCCCGACGCCGGTGGGGCCGAGGAAGATGAACGAGCCGATGGGGCGGCGTGGGTCACGGATCCCGGAGCGGGCGCGGATGATGGCGTCGGCGACGAGCTTGACGGCCTCGTCCTGGCCGACGACGCGCTCGCGCAGGATCTCGTCGAGGCGCAGCAGCTTCTCGCGTTCGCCCTCCTGGAGACGGGCGACGGGGATGCCGGTCCAGGCGGCGACGATCTCAGCGATCTCCTCCTCGGTGACGACCTCCCGCAGCAGCGGGTTCTGTCCTTGTTTGGCGGCCAGTTGCTCCTCCTCCGCGGCGAGCCGGCGCTCCAGTTCCTGAAGGCGGCCGTAGCGCAGTTCGGCGGCTCGGTTGAGGTCGTAGGCGCGTTCGGCCGCCTCCGCTTCGTGGCGCACCTGCTCCAGTTCCTGGCGCAGTTCCTGCACGCGGCGGATGGCCTGCCGTTCGGCCTCCCACTGGGCGTGTTTGGCGTCGGCCTCGCCGCGCAGGTCGGCCAGTTCCTTGCGCAGTTCCTCCAGGCGGGCCTTGCTGGCGGGGTCGGTCTCCTTGGACAGGGCCGCTTCCTCGATCTCCAGGCGGGTGACGCGGCGGGTGATCTCGTCGAGTTCGGCGGGCATCGAGTCGATCTCGGTGCGCAGCCGGGCGCACGCCTCGTCGACGAGGTCGATGGCCTTGTCGGGCAGGAACCGGTCGGTGATGTAGCGGTGGCTGAGGGTGGCCGCGGAGACCAGCGCGGTGTCCTGGATCTTCACGCCGTGGAAGACCTCCAGGCGTTCGCGCAGTCCGCGCAGGATGGAGATGGTGTCCTCCACGCTCGGCTCGTCGACCAGGACCTGCTGGAAGCGGCGTTCGAGAGCGGCGTCCTTCTCGATGTGCCGGCGGTACTCGTCGAGGGTGGTGGCGCCGATCATGTGGAGTTCGCCGCGGGCGAGCATCGGCTTGAGCATGTTGCCCGCGTCCATGGCCCCTTCGGCGGCGCCCGCGCCGACGACGGTGTGCAGTTCGTCGACGAAGAGCAGGATGCGCCCTTGGGCGGCCTTGACCTCGCTGAGCACGGCCTTGAGGCGTTCCTCGAACTCACCGCGGTACTTGGCGCCGGCGACCAGGGAGCCCATGTCGAGGGCGAACACCGTCTTGTCGCGGAGTCCTTCGGGCACGTCGCCGCGGACGATGCGCTGGGCGAGGCCCTCGACGATGGCGGTCTTGCCGACGCCGGGGTCGCCGATGAGGACGGGGTTGTTCTTGGTCTTGCGGCTGAGGATCTGGGTGACGCGGCGGATTTCCGCGTCCCGGCCGATGACCGGGTCCAGCCGCCCGGAGCGGGCCTCGAGGACGAGATCGCGGCCGTACTTCTCCAGGGCCTCGTAGGCCACTTCGGGGTTGGCGGAGGTGACGCGCTGGTTGCCGCGCACCTGGGTGAGCGCGCTCAGGAACGAGTCCCTGGTGATGCCGGCCTGTTTGAGCAGCCGCCCGGCGACGGTCGACGAGCCCTCCTCGGCCAGGGCGAGCAGGAGGTGCTCCACGGACACGTACTCGTCCTTGAGGCGTTTGGCCTCCCGTTCGGCGGCGTCGAGCAGGCGGGACAGGCGCTGGGTGACGAAGACCTGGCCGGGTGCCGCGCCGGGGCCGGTGACCTTCGGACGGCGGGAGAGTTCCTCGCGCACGGCGGCGCGCAGCTCCTTCGGCTCACTGCCGGCCTGTTGCAGCAACCGCGGAATCAGGCCGTCCTCCTGGTCGAGGAGCGCGAGCAGCAGGTGTTCCCCGTCGACCTCGGTCTGCCCCATGCGGACGGCCGCGGTCTGGGCCTCCTGCAGGGCTTCCTGGGACTTCTGGGTGAGACTGTTCATGTCCATGGGGGTGTTTCACTCCTCGTGCCGGCGCGGCGCAGGGCGGCTTCGAGCAGGCTGATGCGGTCCAGCAGGTCCAGCACCAGGCCGATGGATGCGTAGTTGAGGCAGAGTCCGGAGCGCAGCCGCTGGATGCGGGCGAGGACCGCCGGGGCCGTGGGTTCGAACACCAGGCGCCCCGCGGCGTCGCGCTCGGCGTCGACCAGGCCGAGGGCGACGAACCGGCGGATCAGATCGGGGTGGAGGCCCGAGCGACGGGCCACGGCGTCCAGCGACAGCCTGGGGACAGGCACGAGCGCGTACCGGACAGCCGTCGAGGCGGTGAGGTCGGCGCCCGTCCGGACCGGACGGGCCCCCACGCCGGCCCGGCCGATGCCGGCCGCTCCCGCGGGTCGGTCGTTCATCGCGTCCTCCTGGGGTCGAACGAGGAGGTGGCGGCGAGCTCCTCGAACAGTTCGCGCTCCCGGTCGCCGAGCTCGGGCGGCACCACGACACGGAGTTCGGCGTACAGGTCGCCGTTCGCGCCTCGCGGGTTCGGCATGCCCTCGCCGCGCAGCCGCAGCCGCCGGCCGCTGGACGAGCCCGCGGGCACCGTGACCTTGGCCGTGCCGCCGCCGGGGGTGGGCACCGGCACGGTCGCGCCCAGGGCCGCCTCCCAGGGGGCGACCGGGACCTGTACGTACACGTCGCGGCCGTCCAGCCGGAA
Organism: Streptomyces sp. NPDC004065; assembly: GCF_044903565.1. Taxonomy (NCBI): domain Bacteria; kingdom Bacillati; phylum Actinomycetota; class Actinomycetes; order Kitasatosporales; family Streptomycetaceae; genus Streptomyces; species Streptomyces sp. NPDC004065. The sequence continues at coordinate 72,358 of NZ_JBJDQT010000033.1, forward strand.
CCGGGGGTGGGGCCGGATGCGTACCCGCAGGTACAGGTCGCCCGCGGGGGCGTCACCAGTGCCCCGGCCGCCCTCGCCCGCCAGCCGGATGCGCTGCCCGTCGACGACACCCGGCGGCACGTCGACCTCGTACTGCCGCGGCTGCCCGTCGGGACCGGCGAGCGTGACGGTGCGGCGGCCGCCTCGGTACGCCTCCTCGACGGTGAGCGGCAGTTCGGCCTCCTGGTCCGCTCCGGGGACGCCGCCCCGCGCGGCGCCGGCTCCGAACATGGAGCCGAACAGGTCGTCGATGTCGATGCCCTCGAAGCCGCCGCCGAAGCCGGTGCTGTACCGGACCCGGGGGCCGCCCGCGCCCGCGGTCCTGCGACCGCGGAAGCCGCCGGCCGCGACCCGTTCGTCGAAGTCCTCGGGGATCTTGCGGAAGTCCTCGCCGAAGCGGTCGTAACGGGCCCGGGTCTTCGGGTCCGACAGGACGCTGTACGCCTCGTTGAGGTCCTTGAAGCGTTCCTCCGCCCCGGGGTCCTTGTTGACGTCCGGATGGTACTTGCGGGCGAGCTTGCGATACGCCTGCTGGATCTCGTCCTGGCTCGCGGTCCGCGACACGCCCAGCACCTCGTAGAAGTCCCGTGCCATGACCGGTCACTCCCGCTTCGTGACCGTCACGGCGGCGGGCCTGAGCTGGCGTTCGCCGTCCCCGTAGCCGGGGCGCAGCACCTCGACGACGGTTCCCGGTGGGGCGTCGGGGTCCTGGACGACGCCGACCACCTCGTGCCGGGCCGGGTCGAAGGCGACGCCGGTCTCCGCGCGCCGCGGGTAGCCGAGCCGTTCGAGGACGTTCACCGCCTGGTCGCGGACCGCCCGGACGCCCTCCATGATCGCGCCCGGATCGGCGCCGGCATGGGTCAGGGCGAGCTCGAGATTGTCCAGGACGGGCAGGAAGGCGGCCGCCGTGCGGGACCGCTCGGCCGTCCGCTCCCGCTCCAGTTCCCTGGCGTGGCGCTTGCGCAGGTTGTCGAGGTCGGCGAGTGCGCGCCGCCAGCGGTCCTCCAGTTCCTGGATCGCGGTCGTGTACTCGTCCTCGGCAGGCGCGGGGCCGGCGGCGTCGGGTCCCGGTTCGTCGTTCGCCGCTTCCGGCCGGGGCGGCGGGCCCGGTTGCGGCAGATCCCCGCGAGGAGGGCGTGCGGCGCCTTCCGGGACGGGTTCGGCCGGCTCCGACGCGGCCCGCTCGGGTTCCTGGGGACGGCTGGGCATGGCGCGCCTCAGTCCTTGTCGAACTCGGCGTCGATGACGTCGTCGTCACCGCCACCGCCGCCCGGACCACCGGTAGCGCCGCCCCCGCCGGTGTCCTCGCCGGGACCGCCTGCGGCAGCGGCGCCCTGATGGGCCGCCAGCCCGGCGAGTATCTGCTGGAGTTCGGAGGTCAGGGGCCGTACGCGCTCCACGCCCGCCTCTTCCTTGACCGCCGCCCGGGCGTCGGTCACGAGCATCTCGGCGCGTGCCTTCTCGTGCGCGGGCGCCGCGTCGCCCAGTTCGGCGAGGCGCTTCTCGACCTGGTAGGCGACGGCGTCGAGCTCGTTGCGGGCGTCGACGGCCTCGCGGAGTGCCTGGTCCTGGCCCCGGTTGCGCTCGGCCTCCTGGACCATGCGTTCGACCTCACCGCGGTCCAGGTTGGAGCTCTCGCTGATGGTGATGCCCTGTTCCTTGCCGGTGTCCCGGTCGCGTGCCTTGACGTTGAGGATGCCGTTGGCGTCGATGTCGAAGGTGACCTCGATCTGCGGTTCGCCCCGCGGCGCCGGGCGGATGTCGGTGAGCTGGAACCGGCCGAGCACCCGGTTGTCGGCGGCCCGTTCGCGCTCGCCCTGGAGGACGACGATGTCGACGGCGGGCTGGTTGTCCTCGGCGGTGGAGAAGGTTTCGGTGCGACGGACGGGAATGGTGGTGTTCCGCTCGATGATCTTCGTCATCACGCCACCGCGTGTCTCGACACCCAGCGACAGGGGTGTGACGTCGAGCAGCAGGACGTCCTTGACCTCGCCCTTGAGCACCCCGGCCTGGATCGCGGCGCCCAGGGCGACGACCTCGTCGGGGTTGACGCTCATGTTGGGTTCCTTGCCGCCGGTCAGCCGGCGCACGAGGGCCTGGACCGCGGGGATGCGTGTGGAACCGCCGACGAGGATGACCTCGTCGATGTCGCTCTCACCGACCTTGGCGTCGGCCATGGCCTGCTGGACCGGTCCCAGGCACCGCTCCACCAGGTCGCCGGTGATCTGCTCGAACGTGGACCGCATGATCGAGTCGGTGAGATGCTTGGGGCCCGAGGCGTCGGCGGTGATGAACGGCAGGCTCACCTGCGTCTGCGTCACCGAACTCAGCTCGGTCTTGGCCTTCTCCGCCGCCTCGAAGAGGCGTTGCAGCGCCTGCGGGTCCTTGCGCAGGTCGATGCCGTTCTCCTTCTGGAAGTCGTCCGCGAGGTAGTCCACCAGACGCCGGTCGAAGTCGTCGCCGCCCAGGTGGCTGTCGCCGGCGGTGGAGCGCACCTCCACCACGCCGTCGCCGACGTCGAGGAGGCTGACGTCGAAGGTGCCGCCGCCCAGGTCGAAGACGAGGACGGTCTCGTGCTGCTTCTTGTCCATGCCGTACGCGAGGGCCGCCGCGGTCGGCTCGTTGATGATCCGCAGCACCTCCAGTCCCGCGATCCGTCCGGCGTCCTTGGTGGCGGTGCGCTGAGCGTCATTGAAGTAGGCGGGCACCGTGATGACCGCCTCCGTGACCCGCTCCCCCAGCTGCTTGGAAGCGTCGTCGGCGAGTTTCCGCAGGATCTGGGCGCTGATCTCCTCCGGCGCGTAGAGCTTGTCGCGCACCTTGAAGCGGGCCGCGCCGCCGTCGCCCTCGACGACGTCGTACGCCACCGCCCTGGCCTCCTCGGAGATCTCGTCGAAGTGCCGGCCGATGAACCGCTTGGCCGAGTAGATGGTGCCCTTCGGGTTGAGGATCGCCTGGCGCCGGGCCAGCTGGCCCACCAGGCGCTCGCCGGTATCGGTGAAGGCCACCACGGACGGTGTCGTGCGGTTGCCCTCGCTGTTGGGCACGACGGACGGCTCGCCGCCCTCCCACACGGCGATCACCGAGTTGGTGGTGCCCAGGTCGATGCCCACTGCCTTCGCCATGAGGAACTCCTCCCGGTCCGGCGCCTGCGCCGACCTTCCGGATCACGTTCGTTCGGGTACGGGTCGAACCTCCGCCCGTGGTCTGCGGCCCCCGAGCGGACGGGCCGGCCGGCCGGCCCGCGCCGCCGCGTGGTGATCGCTCAGCCCTTCCGGCCGGCGCGCACGGAGGGTTTCGAACACCTCCAGGGTGGCGAGCCGAGGGGCTCCACGCCTGCGCCTGGCGAGTCAGAAATGCACGGGTCCGGTCCCCCCACGAGTACGAAGGGAGTCATTCGGGCAAATCGGATAGGTCCGCCCGTGAGCGGGTACGCGAAGCAGCGCTCGCGTGCTCGCAGGTTCGGAAAGAGCGGAAAGAACGGAGTGATCCCATGGTCGGCAGCCGGGCGCACAACCCGTACCGCCGGCTCTCCGACGGGGAGGGCGGTCTTCCGCGGCCCTGGGGGGCCACCCGGAAGGAGCCTCGCCCACCGGCTCCGGCCCCGGCCCCGGCCCCGGCCCCGGCCGACCCTGCCTCCCGGGAGCTGATGGCACTCTCCCGCGCTCTGTTCGACACCCCGGACGAGGGCGAGATCCTGCGCCTGGCCATGGACCACGTGGCCGCCGCGGGGCCGTACAGCGCCGAGGCCGGATACCTCGAGGAAGACGGCGACCTGGTCCCCAGCCCGGGGAACGGGGAGGTCCCCGCCCCGGCCGTGGACTGCAGGGTGCGGGAGCTGGCCGGGCAGGACGGCCCGGTGACCGTACCCGGCCGGCCCTGGGGCCGGGCCCTGGGGCTGCGCGGACTCGAGAGGTTCCACGGCTACCTCGTGGTGACCTCCCGCTCGCGGCCCACCGAGGCCGAGTACGCCCTGCTCATCACGCTCGTCCGGCAAACCGCCGCCGCGCTGTCGGTCGCCTTCGCACACCGCCGCCAACGCGAGGACGCGCTGGAACTGCGCCGGCTGAGGCAGGAACGCGCGGCCCTCCAGCGGCAGCTGATCTCCGTCACGGCCGAGCTGGGGTACCAGCGGGCCGTTCACGCGCTCATGGCCGACGCCGCCGCCTCGTCCGGCGGCGAGGAAGCCGTCACCCGCGCACTGCACGAGCTCACCGGGCTCCCCGCGCTGGTCGAGGACCGCTTCGGCCGGCTGAGGTCCTGGACCGGCCCTGGCCGCCCCGACCCCTATCCGGAACCGGATCCCGTGCGCCACGGCGAGATGCTGCACGCAGTCGCCCGTCAGGTCGGGCCGGTGCGGATGAAGGACCGCTTGGTCGTCCCGGTCCGCCCGCACGGCGAGATCCTGGGCGTGCTGGCCCTGGTCGACGCCCGGGACGAGGCCGACGAGCACACCGTGTTCGCCCTGGAACACGCCGCCAGGGCGCTCGCCCTGGAACTGGCGCACCTGCGCAATCTGGCCGAAGTGGAGCTGAGGCTGCACCGCGAGCTGGTCGACGATCTCCTGGCCGGAACCGAGGAAGCGAGCGCCTACGCCCGGGCCGAGGCCGTCGGACACGACCTGCACCGCAGTCACTACGTCGTCGTGGTGCAGTGGTCGGACCGGACCGCGGACGACTCCTTCGCGCAGACCGTGGGCCGGGCGGCCTGTGCCGTGGGCATGCGCTCGCTGCTGACCCGGCGTTCCGACCACGTGGTCCTGATCGCCGACGACAGACCGCACGGCCGCGCGCTGTACGAGGCGCTCGCCCGGGAGACCGGGACGCGGTCCGGAAGGATCGGGGTGAGCGCCCGTTGCGACTCCCTGGACGCCATCCCGCAGCGCTACCAGGAGGCGCAGCGCGCCCTGGAAGTGCGCCGCCACTCCCGCGAGCGCTACGGCACGACGTTCTTCGACGAGCTCGGCCTCTACCGCATCCTGGGACCCGGCAGCGACTACCGGGAACTGGAGACCTTCGTCCACGAGTGGCTCGGGCAGCTCATCGACTACGACTCCCGGCACCACGCGGCCATGGTGGAGACCCTCTCCCGGTACTTCGACTGCGGCGGCAACTACGACGAGACCGCGGAATCCCTCGCGATCCACCGCAGCACGCTGCGCTACCGGCTCCAGCGCATCCGCGACATCAGCGGCAACGACCTCGCGAACGTCGAGGACCGGCTGAACCTCCAGGTGGCGACCCGCGTGTGGAAGATCGTGATGGGCGGACACGGCTGACCCCGACTTCGGCCGGCCCTGCCTTCGGCCGGCCGTAGCAGGGCGAGGTGCCGGGCGTGGTGCTGGGCGAGGTGCCGGGCGAGGTGCTGGGCGAGGTGCCGGGCGTGGTGCCGGGCGAGGTGCCGGGCGTGGTGCTGGGCGACGTGGCGGCCGGGGCCGTGAACCGCGCCGGCATGTCAGCTGCTGACAGGCACGGTGGCGGGAGCGGGTACATCTCGCAATACGGACGAGTAGCGAGATGGGGACATGCATTCCGGTAACGATCCGAGTGCGCGCCTTGTGGGTGGTTGTGCCACTCCTAGCCTGCGCACATGGCCTTCTTCATATCGCGCGGCAGGAGCCCGCGGCTGGCTCCGGAACTCGACGACGCCGAGCTGGGCAAGCTCCTGAAGCGTCTGGTGCCGACGGCCGGGACGGGTACGGCGGGAGGGGTGGAGACGGGTGTGGCCCAGATCGCCCGTCTGCTGGAACAGGACCCGGCGGCCTTCGACCGCAGGGCGCACCGTTTCGCCGTGCTCGCCCGCTTCCTGTCCGAGTCCCGGCTGCCGGCCGCCTGGGCCAAGCGGGAGCCGCACAAGGCGGACGCGCTGGTGCTGCACGCCTGGTCCGACCTGGAACAGGGGCGCGGCAACGGCGAGATGACGGATGCCGCCGCCGTGTGGAAGCGGTGTCTGCTGGCGGCGGAACTGGCGCCGCGCGACCCGGCTCCCTGGGTGGTGATGCTGGGAGTCGCCCGCCTGGAGAGGTACGCGCGGCAGGACGTCTTCGCCGTCTGGAACGAGATCGTGGCGCGGGACCGCTGGCACCGCGAGGCGTATCTGAGCATGCTCGCGTACCTGGGCCCGCGGGAGTCCGGATCACTCGGCCAGTTGCTGGAGTTCGTGGACTCGGTGCGCACGCGCATGCCGGCGAACGCGCCGTGCGCCGCGGTGGAGCTCACCGCGCATGTCATGCAGTACCACTCCGCCCGGGCGCGCGGCGGCGCGGAGGAACTGCTGGCGGGCAACCACTGGCGGAGCCCGCAGGCGGCCGAACTCCTGGAGCGGGCGCGGCTGATGTGGCCCCGGCCGGAGTTCTTCTCGCACGCGGCGGCCGTCGCCGACCTCAACCTCCTCGCCTACGCGCTGACGGCCGCGGGCCGGCGGCGCGAGGCCGTCCCCGTGTTCGAGGCGGTCGGGGGCAGGGTGACCGGCTGGCCCTGGCATCTGGACGGCGAGCCGCTGGACTGCTTCAAGTCGGCTCTCGGCAAGGCCCGTTGACAGAGCCGACAGAGCCGACAGACCTGACAGAGCCGACAGACCTGACAGATCCGACAGAGCTGACGGACCTGACGGACCTGACGGACCCGAGCGCTACAGGTCGCCGGGGGCGCCCAGGCCCGTCAGGGCGCCGACCGGGTCCAGGTCGGGGGTGCCCCGCGGCCACCAGTCGTCGCGGCCGGGCTCGGACTCGTAGGCGTACCACAGGCCGTCCCTGCCCAGGCGCAGCTGGAGGTGGCCGCGGGGGTGGGTGAGCCGGTTGCGGTGGGGGCGGAAGGCGGGCAGGTCGGCCGCGAGGAGCTGGGGGCGGGCCCGGTCGAACCGTCCGGCGGGCGGGTCCCACGGCTCCTCCAGCACGGCGAGCCCCTCCGCGCCGCCCTGCCGCCAGGCGGCCACCGCGCGGGCCAGTTCGGCCGTACTCCGCCCGGTGGCGGAGGCGAGCGAGGCGTACAGGGCACGGGTGGCGGCGGTCAGTCCCGAGCCGGGTCGGGCGGCGGCCAGGCGCACCGCGTCCTGCCAGAGCGTCAGCCCGCCGACCGGGTCGCGTCCGGTGGTGAGCAGGGCGTGGGCACGGGCAGCGGCGTCGGTCGCCAACTGGTCCAGCGCGAACGGGTCCAGGCCGTCCGGTCCCGCCGGGTACACCGGGGGCTGCTCGGGATGCGGGGGCGGCGGCAGCGGGGCGGGCGGGGGCGGCAGCGGGCGCGGTGCGAGGACGTCGGTGACGCGCAGGCCCGGCAGCGGTTCCGGCTCCCTGTCCTGCGCGGCGCGGGCGGCCCGGGTCGCGCTCAGCCGGGACAGCGCGTCGAGCAGCTCGCGCTCGCCCCGGCCGCGCAGGAGCAGCAGCACGAAGGGGTCGGCGTCGAGCAGCCGGGCCGTCTGGTAGCAGAGGGCGGCGGCGTGCTTGCAGGGGTGGCCGCGGTCGGGGCAGCTGCAGTGCGGTTCGAGGTCGCCGGGGCCGGGCAGCAGGGGGACGCCGCAGTCGGCGAGCGAATGGGGCATCTCCTTGTCGAGGAGCGCGGCGATGTGTCCGGGGCGGTCCGCGGCGGCCCGCAGGAACCGGTCCCAGTCCGCGTCGTCCAGCGTGCGCAGCCGCACCTGGACCCGGTACGGGCGGGGACGGCTGCCCCGCACGTACGCCAGCACCAGCCCCGGGGTCACGGTGATGGCGTCCACGTTGCCCTGCTCGGCGTACCCTCGGCCGCGCGCCAGCCGGGCGGCGTCCAGGGCGCCCTCCTCCAGAGCGGTCACCCACGCGTCCCCCCACCAGGTCTCGGCGAAGCCGGACGCGCCCGGACTCCTCGCCGGGAACGCCGGGAAGGTGCGCCGGAGTTCACCGTCGCGGCGCGGTGCGGCCATGGTGCGGGGCATCCGGGGCGTGGGGGCCGGGGGCGTCGCGGGGGGTTCCTGCTGGGACGCGGGGGCTGACGCGGGGGCTGGTCCGCCGGGGCGCGCGGCTACGGGGACGTCCGGGGCCGGGCCGCGGCGGGCGGCGGTCGGGCCGGCGGTGGTGGCGTCCCGGGTGGGCGGGTCATCGGGGAACGCCGAACCGGTGTGCCGGGGGTGGCCGTCGCCGTTGCCGTTGTCGTCCGCCTCTTGGTCGTCTGCCTCTTGGTCGTCTGCCTCTTGGTCGTCTGCCTCTTGACGGGGGTCCGAGGCCGTCGCCGGCATCCGGAAGGCTCCGGCGAGCAGTTCGCGGACCGCGCGGGCTGGCGTAGCACCCGCAAGTGCGCCTGGGTTCGGAACGGCGGGGTCCGGAACGGCGGGGTCCGGTGCGGCCGCCGCGTCCGGTCCCGCGGTACGGATGCCACTGCGGGGGTCCGTGGACGCCGCGGGCCCTTGCGCGGGGACGGCGCCCGTACGGGCCTGCTCCGCCCGCGCCTCACGCCGGGCCAGGCCCGCGCGCAGCGCCTCCCGCGCGGCGGCGGCCGGCCCCGTGTCCGGGCGCCGCGAGGTCGGGGGTGTGAGGTCGTCGGGCGTCCTTTCCGAGGGTTCAGGGACCTCCGGGCTGCTGGGGGCGTGCGGGGGGCGGGGAACCCGAGGGGGGTGCGGGGTCCGGTGCGGAGGGTCCTCCGCCTCGGCCCCGGCGGCCGTGTCCGGACCCCTTCCGGCGCGGCGGGCCGCGGCGGCCCGCCGCAGTGCCTCCCGCGCGGCGTCGGCCGGACGCGGACCCCCGGGGCGGCAGGCCCCACCGGCACCGCTCCGCGAAATACCACCGGCGTCCGTGCCGTCGGCGTCCGTGGCGGTGTCGGCTGTGCCGTCGGCGTCCGTGGCCGTGTCGGCCGTGCCCGTGTCGGCCGTGGCGGCGTCGGTGCGCGGTGCGGCTTCCGTCGCCGGTTCGCGCTGCGGCTCCGAGGGGTCGGTGCCGGGGCGGACCGGCCCGGCCTCGGTCGTGCCGTGCGGGTCCGGCGGCCGCCGGGTCGGCGTACCGGTCAGGTCCGCCGGGGAGCCGGGGACGTCCGGGGCGGCGGCCGTTCCGGAGGAGTCCGGGCCGTCCGGTGCGGCCGTGGGCGGCGGGGCCGGGCTGCCGGGCGGGGGCTGACCGTGGCGGGCGGCGCGCAGGGCTCGGCGGGCCGCGTCGGCCGGGCGTGCGTCCATCAGGCCTCCCTCCGCAGCGAGACCAGGTCGGCCAGCTCCCGGTCGGTCAGTTCGGTGAGGGCCGACTCGCCGGTGCCGAGGACGGCGTCGGCGAGGGCCCGCTTGGAGGCGAGCATCTCGGCGATGCGGTCCTCGACGGTGCCCTCGGTGATCAGGCGGTGGACCTGGACGGGCTGGGTCTGGCCGATGCGGTAGGCGCGGTCGGTGGCCTGTTCCTCCACCGCGGGGTTCCACCAGCGGTCGAAGTGCACCACATGGCCCGCGCGGGTGAGGTTCAGGCCGGTGCCCGCCGCCTTCAGGGACAGTACGAGGACCGGTGTCGCGCCCTCCTGGAAACGGTCCACCATGCGTTCGCGTTCCGGAACCGGCGTACCGCCGTGCAGGAGGTCCACCGGGACCGCCCGGGCGCCGAGGTGGGCGGTGATCAGCCGGGCCATGCCGACGTACTGGGTGAAGACCAGCACCGAGCCGTCCTCCGCGAGCACCGTGTCCAGCAGTTCGTCGAGCAGGGCGAGCTTCCCGGACCGGGCGGCGAGACGGTCGGCGCCGGCCGGTCCGGGAAGCTCGCCCTTCAGATACAGCGCCGGGTGGTCGCAGATCTGCTTGAGCGTGGTGAGCAGCTTGAGGACCAGGCCCCGGCGGGCCATGCCGCCGGCCGTGGCGATGGCGGCCATCGACTCGCGCACCACCGCCTCGTACAGCGCGGCCTGTTCGCGGGTGAGGGGGACCGGGTGGTCGGTCTCGGTCTTGGGCGGAAGCTCGGGGACGATGCCGGGGTCGGACTTCCTGCGCCGCAGCAGGAAGGGGCGCACCAGGCGGGCGAGCCGCTCCACGGCCTCCTGGTCCTCGCCGGTCTCCACCGCGCGCGCGTGCCGGGCGCGGAAGGACTTGAGCGGGCCCAGGAGCCCCGGGGTGGTCCAGTCGAGCAGGGCCCACAGCTCGGAGAGGTTGTTCTCCACGGGGGTGCCGGTCAGGGCGACGCGTGCGGGGGCGGGGATGGTGCGCAGGGCCTTCGCGGTCGCCGAGTAGGGGTTCTTCACGTGTTGCGCCTCGTCGGCGACGACCATGCCCCACCGCTGCCCGGCCAGTGCGGGCGCGGCCGAGCGCATGGTGCCGTAGGTGGTGAGGACGAAGCCGCCGTCGAGGCCGTCCAGGGTGCGGTCGGGGCCGTGGAAGCGGCGGACGGGGACGCCGGGCGCGAACCGGGTGATCTCGCGCTGCCAGTTGCCCAGCAGCGAGGCCGGGCAGACCACCAGCGTCGGCTCGGTGCGGGCGCGCTTGAGGTGCAGCGCGATGAGCGTGACCGTCTTGCCGAGGCCCATGTCGTCGGCGAGGCAGCCGCCCAGGCCGAGGGAGGTCATGAGGTCCAGCCAGGCCAGCCCGCGCAGCTGGTAGTCGCGCAGGGTCGCCCGGAGACCGGCCGGCGGCTCCGCGGGCCGTACGCCGGCCGTGATCCGGTCGCGCAGGGTCGCGAGCGCGCCGGCCGGGACCGCCTCCACGGTCTCCCCGTCGACCTCCGCGGTGCCGCTGAGGGCGACGGACAGGGCGTCGACCGGGTCGAGCAGACCCAGGTCCCGCTTGCGCGCCCGGCGCACCAGGGCCGGGTCGACGAGCACCCAGCGGTCCCGCAGCCGTACGACAGGGCGGTGCGCCTCGGCGAGCGCGTCCATCTCCGCCTCGGTCAGGGGATCGCCGCCGAGCGCGAGCTGCCAGCGGAACCGCAGCAGTTCCTCGCTCTCGAAGAAGCCGGTGCCGTCGGTCGCGGAGCCGGGCGCGGGCCGCACCTCGGCCACCGCGGTCAGGTCGTGCGCCAGGTCCCGCGGCCAGTGCACGGCGACGCCCGCCGCCGCCAGCCGGGTCGCGGCCACCCCGAGCAGGTCGCTCACCTCCTCCTCGGACAGCGCGAGCACATCGGGCGTCTCCTGCTCGGCGAGCCGGTCGAGCGGGGGCCAGACACGGGCCGCGCGCCGCACGGCCAGGGCGGCGTCCACCTGGGCGCGCGGCCCGAAAGCCGGGTCCGCCTCGCCCGCCCACAGGGCCGCGGCGTCGGCCACGAGCGTCGGGTCGGCGAGGCTGTGCACCTGCACGACGGCCGCGCCGGCCCGGCGCGCGGGCCCCTCCCCCGCGCCGTCGCCGTCCGCCCGCGCGTCGAACAGCTCGTACGCCGACAGGTCCAGCCGCAGCGAGATCCGCACCCCGGCGTCCATGCCGGCGGCGACCTCGGCGGCCCAGTCCCGGGCCCGCGGCAGGTGGCGGGGCGGGCGGCCGGCGAAGGGGCCGCCGCAGGCGTACGGCGCGGCGGGCGTACGGGGCAGGGTGTCGGCGACGGCGTCCAGGAAGGCGCGCAGCAGCGCCTGGGGCTCCGGCAGCCGCAGCGGGCCGGGGCCGGGCAGCGGTACGGCGTGGCCCTCGTAGGGCAGGGCGGCGGCGATGGCGCGCAGGTGGGCCACGTCGTCGGGGTCGAGGGGACCGGCCCGCCAGGCGTCGTGGCCGGTGGCGGTCAGGCCGGGCAGCAGCCGGCCGCGGGCGGTGAGCCGCAGCGCGTGCAGGGCGGCCGCGCCCCAGCAGGCGGTGGCGGGGTGGGCCGCCGGGTCGTGACGGGCGCGCACCAGGTGGGGCAGTGCCTCGCCGACCGGCAGGGACAGGGCGGGGGCGGGCTTGCGGCGGACGCCCGCTCCGTGCCGTCGTACGACCGTGAGCTCCGTGCGCGCGGGCCCGCCCGCGGGCGGGGACGTGTCGGTGGACGCGGGCACGTCGGCCGGCGCGGGCGGGGACTGCGGGGCCGGGAGGGCGGGAGGGCGTGTGGCGGGTGGCTGACCCGCGGGGTGTGCGGCGGGGGCATGGCCCGGGGGGCCGTCCGCGGGCCACACCTCGCCGGCGGGGTCCCAGAAGACGATCCGTCCCTCGCGTGGGAGGGCGGCGGGCAGGAAGACGGCGGCCAGCCGCACGGACACCGCGTCCGCCGTGCCGTCCGTCACCGCCGCGGCAGTGTCGCGCATACGTCCTGTCACCTCCCGCTCGCCGATCCGCCCGGTCGTCTTCGACTCTACGGGCGGGGTCCGACAATCGGCCCCGGCGTCAGGGGACGGTGCGGGAGACCAGGTAGACCATCGGCAGCACCGGGTTGGACATGTTGACCACCACGTCCTGGGTGGGCGCCGGGTTCCGCTGGCTGTGGGTCAGGCCCCACCAGGGGCCGGCGGCGGTGAAGGTCCAGCCGGTGATCTTCTTGTCCCGGTCGCCGATGGTCACCGCGCCCTTCTTCAGGTCGCCGCGCTCGACGCCCATGGCCTGGAGGAAGGCCTCCAGGCCGGGCTGGGTGGTGCGGAACTGGACGTAGAGGCGGCTGGTCTTCCAGTTGTTCGTCTCGTAGTAGGCGACCCGGTCCGCGGGGTGCGGGATCGGCACCTGGTAGAGGCGGCGCTGGACCTTGGCGGGGTAGCCGGCGGTCAGGCCCGTCGCCGAGTACTTGGCCTCCTTGTCCTTGCCGCTGTCGCGGCTCTGGGCTGCGGAGATCATCAGGTAGCCGGCCGGGACGCCGATGAGCAGTACGATGATCAGCAGGGTCAGGGCCCTGCGGCGGTTGCGGTGGCGGCGGTCCTCCGCGGGCCGGGGCGGCGGTTCGTCCGGGGGCGCCGCCTGGCGTGGCAGGGACATCGTCACAGTGCCTCCCGGGCCTCGCGCCTGGCCTCGGCGTACTTCTCGTAGCGCTCGTAGCGCTCCACGCGGCGCCGCTTGGCGCGGCGGAAGCGGCGGGCCACCAGCCGGGCCAGGTCGGCGGCGCCGACCATGCCCGCCTCGGGGCCGAGCTGGGCGCGCGTTATACGCGCCTCGGGGCGGTAGCCACGGCCGGTGAGGTGGCGCTTGAAGGCGTCCCGGGCGGGGCCGATCAGCAGGTCGTCGGCGGCCGACACGCCGCCGCCGACGACGAAGCAGGAGGGGTCGAGAGCGGCGGCCAGGTTGGCGATGCCCACGCCGAGCCACTGGCCGATGTCCTGGAGCAGTTCGACGCACATGGCGTCGCCCTGGCGGGCCAGCTCGGTGATCATCGGCCCGGTGATGTCGGAGATGTTGCCCTTGACGTGCTCGATGATCCCGTAGGCGACCGGGGAGTCGGCGGCGGCCAGCTCGCGCGCCTCCCGCACCAGCGCGTTGCCGGAGCTGTACTGCTCCCAGCAGCCGCGGTTGCCGCAGGGGCAGCGGTGGCCGCCGGGTACGACCTGCATGTGGCCGAACTCGCCGGCCACTCCGAACCTGCCGCGCTTGACCTGCCCGTCCTCCAGGATCGCGCCGCCGATGCCGGTGCCCAGCGTGATCATGACGAGGTGGTCCTCACCGCGGCCGGCGCCGAAGCGCCACTCGGCCCAGGCGGCGGCGTTGGCGTCGTTGTCGACCAGGACCGGCACGGACAGCCGCTCGGAGAGGCGGTCGCGCAGCGGCTCGTTGCGCCAGGACAGGTGGGGGGCGAAGAGCACGCGGTTGCGGTCGGCGTCGACCCAGCCGGCCGCCCCGATGCCGACCGCGTGCACGTCGTGCCGGTCGGACAGGTCCAGGACCAGCTCGACGATGGTGTCCTCGACGACCTTGGGGCTCTTGGACTTGTCCGGCGTCTCCGTGCGGAGCCTCTCCAGGATGTTGCCGTCGGCGTCGACGACGCCGGCCATCACCTTGGTGCCGCCGATGTCGATGCCCACCGTGGGCACCCGGGGCGCCGTCAGGTGGGAGCGGCGCTCCCGGGTGCCCACGGTGCGCAGGACCGGGCGGCGGGAGCCGATGGGGGCCGTGAGGTCGCGGTAGGTGCTCATCGCGCTCGATTGTGCCTCACGGCCGGTAAGGGTGCCGTACGCGGCACTCGGGGCACGGCCGTGGCAGCGGCCCCTCGCGCCACCCGTCCACCGCGCCGCGCGCGCCCTCGCCGGGCAGGCACGGGCACGGCACGGGCACGGCACGGGCACGGGCACGGCACGGGCACGGGCGAGGTCCCCGGCCCCGGCACCGCCCCGCCGCAGGCGCCGTCACGGCAGAGCCTCCCTCACGGCAGGGCTCCCGCACGGCAGGCGCCCGTCGCGTCGCGCGCCCGTCACGGCACGCGCCCGCCCCGTCGCGCACCCGTCACGGCACGCGCCCGTCACCTCGCGCGCCTGTCCAGCTCGTGGCGCAGGGCGTCCAGTTCGCTGCCGCCCGCCATCTGCCGGGTCAGCTCCTCCAGAGTGATCTCGTCCCGTGTGTGCCGGCCCACCATGGTCCCCCGCTTGAGCAGCACGAACCTGTCCCCCACCAGATACGCGTGATGCGGGTTGTGGGTGATGAACACGACGCCCAGGCCCTCGTCCCGTGCCGCCGCCACATACTTCAGCACCATGCCGGACTGCTTCACACCGAGCGCCGCGGTCGGCTCGTCGAGGATCAGTACCTTGGCGCCGAAGTACACCGCACGTGCGATCGCCACGCACTGGCGTTCGCCACCGGAAAGGGTGCCGATGGGCTGGTCGACGTCCCGCAGGTCGATGCCCATGCGCAGCAGCTCGGCGCGGGTGGTGCGGCGCATGAGGTCGACGTCCAGGCGCTTGAACGGCCCGGCGCCCTTGCGCGGCTCGGAACCGAGGAAGAAGTTGCGCCACACCGGCATCAGGCCGACGACCGCGAGGTCCTGGTAGACGGTCGCGATACCGCGGTCCAGGGCCTCGCGCGGCGAGGAGAGCCGGGCCGGCTCGCCCTCGATGCGCAGCTCTCCGCCGTCGTGCCCGTGCAGTCCCGCGACGATCTTGATGAGGGTGGACTTGCCGGCGCCGTTGTCCCCGAGCACGCAGGTGATCTCCCCGGCGTGGACCTCCAGCGAGACGTCCTGGAGGGCGCGGACGGTGCCGTAGTGCTTGCTGACGCCGGACAGCTCCACGAGCGGCGTGCGTGCCGCGTCCCGCGTCACCTGGTCAGTGGCCGCGTGTGTCATGTGGTGGCCTCCGCCCGCTTGCGGACCCAGGTGTTGAGCAGGGTCGCGAGGAGCAGCATCGCTCCGAGGAAGAACTTGAACCAGTCGGGGTTCCACTCGGCGAAGACGATGCCCTTGCTCGTCATGCCGAACAGCAGGGCGCCGACCGCCGAGCCGACGGCGCTGCCGTGGCCGCCGGTGATCAGGCAGCCGCCGATGACGGCGGCGATGATGTAGATCAGCTCGTTGCCCACGCCCTCGCCGGACTGCACCGCGTCGAAGGAGAACAGCAGGTGCTGACCGGAGATCCAGGCGCCGAGGGCCACGCCCATGTAGAGGCCGACCTTGGTCCTGGTGACGGGCACGCCGACGGCGCGGGCCGCGTCCTGGTTGCCGCCCACCGCGAAGATCCAGTTGCCGGTGCGGGTGCGCAGCAGGATCCAGGAGGCGAGCGCGACCAGGCCGAGCCACCACAGGACGGTGACCTTGAGGCCGACGCCGCCCAGGGTGAGCGTCGAGGCGAAGAGGGCGTGGGCGGAGGGGAAGCCCTCCATGTCGGCGATGGTCTTGGTGGAGACGGTGCCGTCGATCAGCTTGGTGAAGCCGAGGTTGGCGCCGGCCAGCATCAGGAAGGTGCCCAGCGTGACGATGAAGCTGGGCAGGCCGGTGCGGGTGAGCACATAGCCGTTCAGGGCGCCGATGGCCAGCGTGACCAGCAGGGACACGCCGACGCCGACCCAGACGTTCGCGGTCGTCTGGTAGCTGAACATCGAGGAGACCAGCGCGGAGGAGGTCACCAGCACGCCCGCCGACAGGTCGAACTCGCCGCCGATCATCAGCAGCGCCACGGGGACGGCCATGATGCCGATCGTCGAGGAGGCGTACAGGACGGTGCTCAGGCTGGAGCCGCGCAGGAAGCCGTCGGCGGCGAGGGCGAAGAAGACGAAGACTGCGAGCGCGCCGACGACCGAGCCGAGCTCGGGCCGGGTGAGCAGCCCGCGCAGCGGTGACCTGCGCGGCCGGGGGTTTGCCGGCCGGGAGCCCTGCGGCCCGGAAGGCTGATGAAGCGTTTCCTCGCCGGAAGGGCCGGGTGAGGTGCCGAGCTCGTCGGCGGCGGTGCTCATCGGGTGCCCCGCTTCGTGTACTCGGCGAGCGCGGCCGCCTGGTCCTTGGTGACGATCTGCGGGCCGGTGAGCACCGGCCTGCCGCCGCCGAGCACGTCGCCGTTGTACTTGTAGAGCCACAGCAGGTCGACGGCCTGGTAGCCCTGGAGATACGGCTGCTGGTCGACGGCGAAGCCGAGCGTGCCGTCCGTCAGCCCGGCGGCGACCTTGGCGTTGAGGTCGAAGGTGTCGACCTCGGCCCGGCTGCCCGCGTCCGCCTTCGCCTTCACGGCGGTGTCGGCGTACGGGGCACCGAGCGTGACCACCGTGTCGACGGACTTGTCGGCCTGGAGCCTGGCGCCGATCGCGGACCGCACGTCGGGCATGTTGGTGCCGTTGACGTACAGGTTCACCACCGTGCCGGAGAAGGTCTTCGCCACCCCTGCGCAGCGCTGCTCGTGGCCGACGTTGCCCTGCTCGTGCAGCACGCAGAGCGCCTTCTTGCGCCCGCGCCGGTTCAGCTCCTCCCCCACGGCCTCGCCGGCCACCGTCTCGTCCTGGCCGATGTGCGTCAGGGCGCCGAACGCCTTGGACTCGGCGGAGCCGGAGTTGACGGTGACGACCGGGATGCCGGCCTTCTCCGCGCGGGCCACCGCGGCCTTCAGCGCGTCGGGCTTGGCGAGGCTGACGATGATGCCGTCGACCTTCTTGTCGACCGCGGCGTCCACCAGCTGGGCCTGCTGCTGGGCCTCGTCGTCGTGCGAGTAGAGGAAGGCGATGTTGTCCTTGACCGCGGCCTGCTCGGCACCGCTCTGGACGATGTCCCAGAAGGTGTCGCCGTCGCCGGAGTGAGTGATCATCGCGAACGTCCAGCGCGGGGTGTTCACCGCCGCCCGGCCCTGGGCCGCCGCGGCCTTGCGGGCGTCCTCCGCCCGCTTGCCGCCGGTACTGCTGCACCCGGCGAGGGACACCGACAGTGCCCCCGCCAGCGCGATGACTGCCCAGGTTGGAAACCGTGCCACGAGGTCGTGCCCTTCTTGCTCTGTCGTACTGCGTTCCGCTGCGAGTGCAGCGTCCTGCCGGGTGGTGCCGTGCCGCGATGGCGGCCGCACCGGCCCCGAACAGCGCATTATCGGTCACCGGAATCAGAGGTTCCGCAGCCGGGCGGCCCCCGCCGGTCACATTGTCCGGACATCCGCACACCGCACGGCACCCTAGACGCCGGTCGCTCGCACGTCCCCGCACTCCCCCGAGGAAGGGGCGGGGGCGCGACGAAGAGGCGGGGCGGGGCCGGTCAGGACCGCACGACGAAGCGGCGGGAGCCGGTCAGGAGCGGACGGGCAGCGGTCAGGGACGTACGAGCAGCTGAAACTCGAACGAGTAGCGCGAAGGCCGGTAGGTGTGGGTGCCGAACTCCACCGCGCGGCCGGTGTCGTCGAAGGTGGCGCGCTGCATGGTGAGCAGCGGGGCGCCCTCCGCCTCGCCCAGCCGCTCCGCCTCGGCCGGGGTCGCGGCGCGGGCGCCGATGGACTGGCGGGCGCTGTGCAGGGTGATGCCGGCGGTGCGCATCAGCCGGTACAGGCCGGTGGCCTCGAGCTGCTCGGTGCCGAGGTCGAGCAGGCCGGGCGGCAGGTAGTTGATCATGTACGCCATCGGCTCGCCGTGCGCGAGCCGGAGCCGCTCGATGCGGTGCACCTCGCTGCCCTCGGGCACGGCGAGGGCGGCGGCGGCCTCCGTGGGCGCCGGGCAGACCGTGTTGACGAGGACCTTGGTCGCCGGCCGCTGCCCGGCCGCCTCGAGGTCGTCGTAGAGACTGCTCAGTTCCAGCGGGCGCTTGACCTGGCTGTGCACGACCTGGGTGCCGACGCCCCGGCGGCGCACCAGGAGCCCCTTGTCCACCAGCGACTGGATGGCCTGGCGGACCGTGGGCCGGGACAGGCCGAGCCGTGCGGCGAGGTCGATCTCGTTGCCCAGCAGGCTGCCGGGCGTCAGCGTCCCGTGCTCGATCGCCGCCTCCAGTTGCTGCGCCAGCTGGAAGTACAACGGCACCGGCGAGCCGCGGTCCACACTCAGTTCGAGCGGGACGGTGGAGTCGTTCCCTGGTTTCGGCACGGCCCGAGCGTAGACCCGTGGACGGTTGACGGAAAGTTGTGTAGTCAGATTGTCCGGACATATAGATTGACAGGGCCCGTGTTCTGGCCCACCTTGTTCCCCATGCGCATCGGGGTCATCGGTACGGGCCGGATCGGCACCATTCATGCGAACACGCTCAGCCGTCACCGGGAGGTCGGGTCCCTGATCCTCACGGACACGAATCCGGCGCGGGCGCAGGAACTCGCCCACCGGCTCGGCGAGACGGCGGCGCCGGGCGTGGACGAGATCTTCAAGTGGGGCGTGGACGCGGTGGTGATCACCACGGCGACGTCGGCCCACGCCGAACTGATCGGTCGGGCAGCACACTCGGGGCTGCCGGTGTTCTGCGAGAAGCCCATCGCGCTGGACCTGCCCGGGACACTGCAGGCGCTGGCCGAGGTCGAGGCCGCCGGAACGATCCTGCAGATGGGCTTCCAGCGGCGCTTCGACGCCGGGTACACCGGCGCCCGGGAGGCGGTGCGCTCGGGACGCCTCGGCCGGCTGCACACGGTCCGCGCGCTCACCTCCGACCAGGCGCCGCCGCCCGCCGCGTGGCTGCCGCTGTCCGGCGGGCTGTTCCGGGACACGCTGATCCACGACTTCGACATGCTGCGCTGGGTGACGGGACGCGAGGTCACCGACGTGTACGCCGCCGGTTCCGACGCCGGACCCGCGATGTTCCGCGACGCACGGGACGTGGACACGGGCGCGGCGCTGCTGACCCTCGACGACGGCACCCTGGCCACGGCGACCGCGACCCGGCTGAACGGCGCGGGCTACGACGTGCGGATGGAGCTGGCCGGGGAGCGCGACCAGATCGTGGTCGGTCTGGACGACCGCACCCCGATCGCCTCCACCGAGCCGACCGGGCCACCGGCCGCGGACAAGCCGTGGACCGGGTTCCTGGAGCGCTTCGGCGCCGCCTACGAGGCCGAGTTGTGCGCCTTCGTCGAGGTCGTGCTCGGCGAGCGGCCCAACCCGTGCGACGGCCACGAGGCCCTGCAGGCCCTGCGCGTCGCCGAGGCCTGCGAGCAGTCCCGGCGCGAGCGCCGCCCGGTGCGTCTGGCAGAGGTGCCCGGCGGCCAACGGGCCGTCCCCCACTGACCCACGCCACCGTCCACCTTCCACCGACCACTGACAGTGAGGATGTTCGTGAGCGTCTCCCGGCGGGGTCTGACCCAGCCACTGACTGACCTTGGGTCCTCAACGGGATCTGTCGGCCCCGG
>NZ_JBJDQT010000034.1:0-87482 GCF_044903565.1 Streptomyces sp. NPDC004065
AGACCCCAAGCCGTTCATCTGGACCAAGACCGCCGAGGAGATCCTCGAATCCCTCGCACGATTCTGCCGACGGATCTCCGGCGCAGGACACTAGGGGATGACCACGACCGGCCGCTGCGCCCGCTTGGCGAGCCGGCCCGCGACCGAGCCGAAGAGACGGCCCACGATGCCGTGCGTGGAGCCGACGACGATCGCGTCCGCCTCGTACTCCTTGCCCACTTCCTCGAGTTCGTGGCAGATGTCGCCGCCGCGCTCGACCAGGATCCACGGCACCTCGGCGAGGTACTCGGCGCAGGCGAGTTCGAGGCCGAGGACCTCCGTGCGGTGGTCGGGGACGTCCACGAAGACCGGTGGCTCGCAGCCCGCCCACACCGTGGTGGGCAGCCGGTTGGCCACGTGCACGATGATCAGCCCGGACCGGGTGCGGTGGGCCATCCCGATCGCGTAGGCGAGGGCGCGTTCGCTGGAGGTGGACCCGTCGAAGCCGACGACGACACCGTGCTTGAACGCCGGATCGCAGGAACGGCGTGGCTCTTGCGCCGCCAGGGGATCGGCCGCCGTGGGATCGGCGACCGGCCGCTTGCGGTCCGCGGGTTCGAAGAATTCGTGACCGGCCATGGCTGTCTCGGCGATGTGATCCTTTGTGGGGGACGACAGTGGGCGGCGGAGCGGTGTCCGGGAATCGTCTTCCCGTCCCCATACCCCCAAGGGTACGGCGGCACGCCTCCTTCGCCCAGACCCCGCGCACTCTCCGTGGCGGTTCCCCGGAGCATGCACGAGCGACGCCCGGAACGCAATGGTTGCTGCCCCGTACAGGCGGTTTGCGCGGGATTCACGCACGGCGACCGCGCGATCGCGCATCATGCGGCGCCCCGGACACCGCGGGCGCGTGTCCGGCGGCAGCGGTCCGGGGGCCGTGCCGGTGCCGCACAGTGACCGGCGGACCGCGGCGGCGTTGAGCCCGGTGAACCACCACCGGCCCCCGTAGGGAGCACGCCGTGTCCCAGCCCCCGGTCGTCCCCGGGAACCACGCCTCGCCGTCCGCCGCGCCCGTGCCCCCGTGCGAGGACGGCGCGTGCGCGGAAGCCGGCCCCGACGGCGTGCGCGACGTGGTGCGCTGGGCGGCCTTCAGCTGCGCCCTGGTGCCCGTGGTCCTGCTCTGGTGCGGCGGTTCGCTCGCCGGCGCGGCCGGCACGGCTCTCGGCCTGGCCGCCGTCACGGGGGTCTGCCGGGTGCTGCTGCGCCAGTCCGAGCGCGGGGCGGCGCGGCTGCGCGGGGAGGAGCGC
Source organism: Streptomyces sp. NPDC004065 (assembly GCF_044903565.1). Taxonomy (NCBI): domain Bacteria; kingdom Bacillati; phylum Actinomycetota; class Actinomycetes; order Kitasatosporales; family Streptomycetaceae; genus Streptomyces; species Streptomyces sp. NPDC004065. The sequence goes on from NZ_JBJDQT010000034.1 coordinate 1,287, forward strand.
GCCCCCCATCGCGGCCGGCATCACAGGACCGGCACGGGGGCCCACCGGGGCGGCCGCCACCCGGGCGGAACGGCACCGGTCGACTGACCGGTTTCCGCGCACACACACGTATCTTTTCAGCCAACTTCTCGAACCCGTGCATCCCCTGGCCCAAGTGCCCTCCACCCCCCGTTCGACCTGCACGGAAAGGGTCCAGGGCACCCTGCGTACCCTACGGGGATTGGCCACCGCGACGAGGCGTACTTCCCTGCACGCTCCCCGAGTGCAACGCTTCGTGATCGAATGCTTCACGCCAAGTTGCCATGTCGACAATGTGCCGGATGGCGAACCGGCCACCGTGGCACGGCGGGACACAGTAGATTCGATCTTGACTGTCTACGGCGGGGGACTCGTGCAGGACCGAGGGGAAACGTGCAGGAGCGACACAACCGAGGAGCCGCGACCACCGAGGGGGGCTTAGCAGTATGAGCCACGACTCCACTGCCGCGCCGGAAAACGCGGCCCGGAAACTGTCCGGGCGACGCCGCAAGGAGATCGTCGCGGTGCTGCTGTTCAGCGGCGGCCCCATCTTCGAGAGTTCCATACCGCTGTCGGTGTTCGGGATTGACCGCCAGGACGCCGGCGTGCCGCGCTACCGCCTTCTGGTGGCGGCCGGCGAGGAAGGCCCGCTGCGGACCACAGGGGGCCTGGAACTCACCGCACCACATGGCCTGGAGGCGATCTCCCGGGCGGGCACGGTCGTCGTGCCGGCCTGGCGCTCGATCACCTCACCACCACCGGAGGAGGCGCTCGACGCACTGCGCCGGGCGCACGAGGAGGGGGCCCGCATCGTCGGCCTGTGCACCGGGGCCTTCGTCCTGGCCGCGGCCGGCCTGCTGGACGGACGGCCGGCCACCACGCACTGGATGTACGCGCCGACGCTGGCCAAGCGCTATCCGTCGGTGCACGTCGATCCGCGGGAGCTGTTCGTCGACGACGGCGACGTGCTGACGTCGGCGGGTACGGCCGCCGGGATCGACCTGTGCCTGCACATCGTGCGCACGGACCACGGCAACGAGGCGGCGGGCGCGCTGGCCCGCCGGCTGGTGGTGCCGCCGAGGCGCAGCGGAGGCCAGGAACGCTACCTGGACAGGTCTTTACCCGAGGAGATCGGCGCCGACCCGCTCGCCGAGGTCGTCGCCTGGGCGCTGGAGCACCTCCACGAGCAGTTCGACGTGGAGACGCTGGCGGCGCGGGCGTACATGAGCCGCCGTACGTTCGACCGGCGGTTCCGCTCGCTCACCGGGAGCGCGCCGCTGCAGTGGCTGATCACCCAGCGGGTGCTGCAGGCGCAGCGGCTGCTGGAGACGTCGGACTACTCGGTGGACGAGGTGGCGGGACGCTGCGGCTTCCGCTCCCCCGTCGCGCTGCGCGGCCACTTCCGGCGGCAGCTGGGCTCGTCGCCCGCGGCCTACCGGGCCGCGTACCGGGCGCGCAGGCCGCAGGGCGAGCGGGCGGCGGAGGCCGAGGCGGCGGCCGGTGCGGTGGGGTCCGGGTCCGGGCCCGGCCACGGACCCGCGGGTGCGCTCGGGCTGCCCGGCGGGGGCGGGCCGTCCTCGCCGCCGGCGCTGCATCCCGAGGGGGCGGTGCCGCACCAGGCGCGCAGGGCGCCCGCGGCGTTGTCCGGGAGTGTGCCGGGGCCGCGCAGCGGGTCGTGAGGGGCGCTCGGTCCCGGGGCTCCGCCCCGGGACCCCGGCGGGGGCTGTGTCCGCGCGGCCCCCTTTGCCCACCCGCCGCCCGACTCGGCGGGGTGAGGCGGCACCGTCCCTGGGGCTCCGCCCCGGGACCCCGGCAGGGGGCTGCGCCCCCCGCACCCCCCTCTGCCCCATCCGGCCCGCCCGACTCGGCGGGGTGAGGAGTTGCCGCCACGGGGCTCCGCCCCGGACCCCCACGCGGGGCTCCGCCCCTGCACCCCGGGCGGGGGCTGCGCCTTCTGCGCCCAGGCGGGGGCTGGGCCCCCGCGCCCCGGGCGGGGCTCCCGTCCGGCTCACCGTCCGCTCACCTCGGGCGGCGCAGCCCCGTGAGTAGGAGGGTGACCAGGCGGCGGGCGTCGTAGCCGGGGTCGGCGTCCGCGCCGATGCAGAGGTTGCCCACGCCTCGCATCAGCTGCAGGCCCTTGATCCCGGACTCGATCTCCCCGGCCGCGGCCGCGGCGTCGAGGAGCCGGTCGCACACCGGCACGAGCCGGTCGAGGAAGTACGTGTGCAGCGCGTCGAAGCCGGCGTTGTCGGGCTGGAGCACACCGGCCAGTCCGTGCTTGGTCACCAGGAAGTCGACGAACAGGTCGATCCACCGCTCCAGCGCCTCGTAGGGCGTGGCGCAGCTCTCCAGCAGCTCGGGCCCCGCCTCGGCGCAGGCGTCGACCTGGTGGCGGTAGACGGCGATGATCAGGTCCGCCCGGGTCGGGAAGTGCCGGTAGATCGTGCCCATGCCGACACCGGCCCGGGCCGCGATGTCCCGTACCGGTGCCTCCACGCCCGAGGCGACGAAGGCCGCGGCGGCGGCGTCCAGCAGGGTCTGCTGGTTGCGCAGGGCGTCCTTGCGCTTGGGCCCGGCCGCGGTGGCCCTGCCCCCACCGGTGTCCTTCACCACGACGATCCTTCCCTCGGGCCTGCGCGGCGCGATCGGTGCTCCCGCTCCCGGACCGGCCGGTCCACCGGCCGGCGGGCGAGCGAGCCGGCCGGCCGGCCGGAGCAAGGTTCCGCTTCGTGCATTTTCGCACCGCACCGTACCGCCCGCCGACCCGCCGTGCGGACGGTGCGGCGGGCGGCGCGGCGGGCGGTCCTCGCGATCACCCCGTGCACACCGGGCCCGTACGGCGACGGCGCGCCGTAAGGTTAGACATATGAACGATCGCATGGTGTGGATCGACTGCGAGATGACCGGCCTCTCGCTGTCCGACGACGCGCTCATCGAGGTGGCCGCCCTCGTCACCGACTCCGAGCTGAACGTGCTCGGCGAAGGAATCGACATCGTCATCCGGCCGCCGGACTCGGCGCTGGAGACGATGCCGGAGGTGGTGCGTCAGATGCACACCGCGTCGGGACTGCTGGAGGAGCTTCCCGGCGGCATCACGCTGAAGGACGCCGAGGAGCAGGTCCTCGCGTATGTGCGGGAGTACGTCAAGGAGCCGGGCAAGGCGCCGCTGTGCGGGAACTCCGTCGGCACCGACCGCGGGTTCCTGCTGCGCGACATGCCCGAGCTGGAGGCCTATCTCCACTACCGGATCGTCGACGTGTCCTCGATCAAGGAACTGGCCCGGCGCTGGTACCCGCGGGCGTACTTCAACAGCCCGCAGAAGAACGGCAACCACCGCGCCCTCGCCGACATCCGCGAGTCCATCGCCGAGCTGCGCTACTACCGCGAGGCGATCTTCGTGCCGCAGCCCGGACCCGACTCCGACACCGCCAAGGCGATCGCCGCGAAGCACGTCCTGCCTGCTCAGAAGGCGTAGTGACGGCACAGGAGGGACACGCGAAGGGGCGCCGCAAAAGCCGTGCGCGAGCACCCCTTCGGACCCTGTACACTTTTTCTCGGCCGGTCGGGGAAACCACGACGTGGGAACACCGCCGGTCATGGTGGGTGTAGCTCAGCTGGTAGAGCACCTGGTTGTGGTCCAGGATGCCGCGGGTTCGAGTCCCGTCACTCACCCTACGAGTCAGGCCCGTGATCCGCGGAAAAGCGGATCACGGGCCTGACTGCCGTTTGGCTCTGTGCCCGCGAGTCGATCCGCCACCCGCCTCCGGTCAAGCCCCACCGTGGCAGACTCGCCCCACGCGATAACAAGAGTTTTGTCAATGTGCCTCCATGGCCACCACTTCCGAGCCCGCTCCCGGCGAAGGTCCGGTCCGCCCAGTCTCCGTCTCCCTTCACGAAGGCACCATCGCGGCCCTCAAGGCGCGTACCGGCAGGCGGGGCATGTCCGCCTACGTCGAGGCGCTCATCCAGCGCCAACTGGAACGCGGCCGGCTGCGCGAACTCATCGAGGACGCCGAGGCCGAACACGGGCCCGTCGACCAGACCGCGGTCGAGACCAAGCGGTCCATGCTGCGCGGTGACGCAGACGGTTCGGCGGACGCCGCGTGAGCGGCACCCTCGTCCTCGACTGCGAGGGCCTGTCCACACTCGTACGACGCACACCCGAACTCACCGAATGGCTGGCCGCCGAAGCCGAAGACGTCCGCGTCGTCACCAGCTCCGTCACCCTCGTCGAAGCCCGCGACCCCAAGGCCACCGAGGCCCGCTTCGACTACGCCGTCTCCCGCATCGACATCATCCCGCCCACCGAAGCCATCGCTCGCCACGCGAGCGGACTCCTCGCCGCAGCAGGTCTCCACGGACACAAGTACGCCCTCGACGCGATCGTCGCCGCCACCGCACTCGCATCCCCCGCCCCCGTGACCGTCCTGACCTCGGACCCGGAAGACCTTCTGACGCTCTGCGGCCCCGGCATCCGCGTGTTCAAGATCTGAGCCATGCGCTCCCGCCGGCAACATCGATTTCACCTGTCCTGAAGTTCACGACGCCACCGGGCCGGGCCGTTGGGAGACACGGCTACTACGACGGATCCACGGCTTCGGGCATCGAGAAGGTGCGGCGGGTGTGTTCGATCGTGGTGTCCAGCAGCCTCGGACCCCCGTCACGACGACGTCCGCACCACCAGTTCCGTCGGGAGTACCGCGTGCTGCCGCTCCAGGTCGCGGGTGGTCGCCGGGCGGCGGTCGGCTATCTCGGCGAGCAGCAGGTCGATCATCGCGCGGCCCATCTCCTCGATGGGCTGGCGGACGCTGGTCAGCTGCGGGTCCATGTGGCGGGCGATGGCCGAGTCGTCGTAGCCGACCAGGGCCACGTCGTCGGGTATGCGGCGGCCCGCCTCGCGCAGCACCTGGCGGGCGCCGGCCGCCGTCACGTCCGAGGCGGCGAAGACCGCGTCCACGTCGGGGCTGCGCTCCAGCAGGCGCGCCATCGCCCGGCGTCCGCCGTTCTCGGTGAAGTCACCCCGCTCGATGAGCAGCTCGTCCACGCCCCGGCCCGCGTCCCGCAGGGCGTCGCGGTAGCCGTCCACGCGGCGCTGGGCGCCGTAGACGTCCATCCGCCCGGTGATGTGCGCGATACGGCGCCGGCCGCGCGCCAGCAGGTGCTCCACCGCCGAGCGGGCGCCCCCGTAGTTGTCCGAGTCGACCGAGGTCAGGGTCTCCCCGGCCGACCGCGGACCGCTGATCACGGCGGGGATCTCCAGCTGGGACAGCATGTCCGGCAGCGGGTCGTCGGCGTGCACGGAGACCAGCAGGACGCCGTCCACGCGGTGCGCGGCGAGGTACTGGGCCAGCCGCTGCCGCTTGCGGTCGCTGCCCGCGAAGATCAGCAGCAGCTGCATCTCGGTGTCCGACAGTTCGGCGCCGACCCCGCGCAGCATGTCCGAGAAGTACGGTTCCGCGAAGAAGCGGGTCTCCGGCTCGGGGACGACGAGGGCGATCGCGTCGGTGCGGTTGGCGGCGAGGGCGCGGGCGGCCGTGTTGGGCACGTAGCCGAGTTCGGCGACCGCCGCCTCGACCGCGGCGCGGGTCGCGTCGCTGACCCGGGGCGAGCCGTTGATCACGCGGGAGACGGTGCCGCGGCCGACGCCGGCCCGCGCGGCGACCTCCTCGAGCGTCGGCCGACCGCCGCTCCGGCCCCGCGCTCCGTGGCCTGCCATGGGCTCCGCCTCTCCACTGTCGTACCACCTGGCCTGGAATGTAACAGCCCGGTCGGTGAAGTGACCGTCCCCGGGGGTCGCCGGCGGGCGCCCCGGCAGGGCCGCGGCACCTCGGCACCGGGCGGTCCGGAAGGGCCGCGGCGGCCCGGAACCGGGCGGTCGGGCAGCCCGGAACCGGGGCGGTCCGGCGGCCGGGCGGCGGGTGCGCCGCCTGCCCTCCGCCGGCCCTCCGCCGTCCGCGATGCACCGTTCCGGGGCGTCGGTTAACAGCCCGATAACCGAAGGCATATTGCCCCGCTCACACTCTTGACACCCCCGTGCGAACCCGCGACTCTTCAACACATCACCGATGGGAGCGCTCCCACGGTACCTGACACATACACAACCCGCACGTTCCCCGCCCGAGCCGCAGCGAGAATTGAACGGGCCCAACAGCAGTTGGCCGGGGGGTCGGCACGTCAGGGCAACAGGAGGACGCAATGCGAGCACGTTCCCGCTCCCACTCTCGGCTTCGCCCGAGCGTGGGGACCCCCACAGCCCGCAAGGCGGTGGTCCTGGCGGCAGCCGCGTCGCTGGGTGCCGGGCTGCTGGCCGGCTGCGCCAGCGACAGCGGAGACAAGTCCGGCTCGTCGGACGGTGGGAGTGGCAAGACCACGCTCACGATGGGACTCTTCGGCACCCAGGGCTTCAAGGAGGCCGGCCTCTACGCCGAGTACCAGAGACTCCACCCCGACATCAGGATCCAGGAGAACGTCACCGAGCGGAACGAGAACTACTACCCGGCGCTCGTCAACCACCTGACCACCAACAGCGGCCTGATGGACGTCCAGGCCGTGGAGGTGGGCAACATAGCCGAGGTCGTGCAGACCCAGGCCGCCAAGCTCGCGGACTTCTCCAAGGTTCCGGGCGTGAACAAGAGCGGCTGGCTGGACTGGAAGTGGCAGCAGGCCACCACCAAGGACGGGCAGACCGTCGGCCTGGGCACCGACATCGGCCCGCTGGCGATCTGCTACCGCAAGGACCTCTTCCAGAAGGCCGGTCTGCCCACCGACCGCGAGGCCGTCGGCAAGCTGTGGGCGGGCGACTGGAACAAGTTGATCGAGGCAGGCCGGACGTACAAGAAGAAGGCGCCCTCCGGCACCTACTTCATGGACTCCCCCGGCGGCCTGCTGAACGCCGTGCTCAGCAGCGAGAAGGAGAAGTTCTACGACTCCTCCGGCAATGTGATCTACAAGACCAACCCGGCCGTCAAGTCCGCCTTCGACCTGACCGCCAACGCCGCCAAGGACGGGCTGGTCCAGTCGCAGACCCAGTTCCAGCCGGCCTGGGACCAGACGATCGCCAACAGCAAGTTCGCCACCGTCGCCTGTCCGCCGTGGATGCTCGGCTACCTCAAGGGCAAGTCGAAGCCCGAGTCCGCGGGCAAGTGGGACGTGGCCGTCGCCCCGAAGTCGGGCAACTGGGGCGGCACCTTCCTGGCCGTCCCCAGGAACGGCAAGCACGTGAAGGAGGCCCAGGCCTTCGTCGCCTGGCTGACCGCCCCGGCCCAGCAGGCGAAGCTGTTCAGCGTTCAGGGCAGCTTCCCGAGCGCCCCCGGCGCCTACAGCTCCTCCGCCGTCACCGGCGCGAAGAACGAGATGACCGGTGACGCGCCGATCGGCGAGATCTTCGCGGAGGCCGCCAAGGCCATTCCGACGCAGGTGATCGGCCCGAAGGACCAGATCATCCAGCAGGGTCTGACGGACAACGGCGTCATCCTCGTGACGAAGGGCAAGTCGCCCGCCGACGCATGGAAGACGGCCACCAAGACCATCGACAACAACCTGGAGAAGTGACCGGTATGGCCACCCGGCACGACACCGCCGCGCCCCCCGTCAAGGGGGGCGCGGCCCCGGGCCGCCCGGCCACGGGCGCGGTGCACGACGAGGCGGAGCTGCGGCACCGGGCCCGGCTGTCCCGTCGCTGGCAGCGGGACGTGCGGTGGAGTCCGTACGCGTTCGTCTCGCCGTTCTTCCTGCTGTTCCTGGCCTTCGGCCTGTTCCCTCTGATCTACACGGCGTGGGCCTCGCTGCACACGGTGGAGCTGACCGCCCCGACCGACATGCAGTGGGCGGGCCTGCGCAACTACACCCGGATCTTCGACGACGACTTCTTCTGGAACGCGGCGAAGAACACCCTGACCATCGGCGTCATCTCCACGGTGCCGCAGCTGCTGATGGCGATGGGCCTGGCCCACATCCTGAACTACAAGCTGCGCGCCTCGACCTTCTACCGGGTCGTGATGCTCGCGCCGTACGCCACCTCGATCGCCGCCGCGTCGCTGGTCTTCGTGCTGCTCTTCGGCCGCGACTACGGCATGATCAACTGGGGTCTGCACTTCGCCGGCATCGACGCCATCGACTGGCAGAACGACAAGTGGCCCTCGCAGATCGCCGTCTCCTCGATCATCATCTGGCGCTGGACCGGCTACAACGCGCTGATCTACCTCGCCGCGATGCAGGCCATCCCGCAGGACCTGTACGAGTCGGCGGCGCTGGACGGCGCCAACCGCTGGCAGCAGTTCTTCCACGTCACGCTGCCGCAGCTGCGCCCGACGATCCTGTTCACCGCCGTGGTCTCCACGATCGGCGCCAGCCAGGTCTTCGGCGAGCCGCTGCTGTTCGACGCCAACAAGGGCGCCTCCGGCGGCGCGGAGCACCAGTTCCAGACCCTCGGCCTGTACCTGTACGAGCAGGGCTGGGTCAACCAGCACCTGGGCCGGGCCTCCGCGATCGCCTGGACGATGTTCCTGATCCTGATCGTGATCGGCATCGTCAACTACGTCATCTCGCGCCGGCTGCGCGCCAGTAGTTAAGGAGTACGGCCGTGACGACGACCCTGACGAAAACCGACCCCGGTGCACCGGCCGCCCCACCGCGCCGGGTGCGCCGGTCCAAGGCCGCCCGCGCGGGCGGGCAGCTGCACGCGGGCCCGGTCGCGTACCTGATCCTGGCCGTGTTCACCCTCGGCTCGCTGTTCCCGCTGGTGTGGACCGCGATCGCCGCCTCCCGGGACAACAACCGTCTGGCGCAGACCCCGCCGCCCTTCTGGTTCGGCTCCAACCTGACGCACAACCTCCAGGTGGCCTGGTCGGACGCCAACCTGGGCAAGGCGTTCCTCAACACCACCATCGTGGCGGGGATCTCGGCGGGCACGATCGTCTTCCTGTCCACGATCGCCGGCTTCGCCTTCGCCAAGCTGAGGTTCAAGGGCCGGAGCGCGCTGATGCTGCTCGTGATCGGCACGATGATGGTCCCGCCGCAGCTCAGCATCATCCCGCTGTACATGATGGTGGCCAAGCTGGACTGGACCGACCAGTTGCAGGCGGTGATCCTGCCGTCGCTGGTCAGCGCGTTCGGGGTGTTCTTCATGCGGCAGTACCTGCTGCAGGCGCTGCCGGACGAGATCATCGAGGCCGCCCGGGTGGACGGCGCGAGCAGCTGGCGCGTGGTGTGGCACGTGGTGTTCCCGGCGGCGCGGCCGGCCATGGCCGTGCTCGGCATGCTGATGTTCGTGCAGACCTGGAACGACTTCCTGTGGCCGTTCCTGGTGCTGACCCAGACCGGCAACCCGACCGTGCAGGTCGCCGTCGCGGGGCTGGGCCGCGGCTACACCCCCGACCAGTCACTGATCATGGCGGGCGCGCTGCTGGGCACGCTGCCGCTGCTGCTGGTCTTCGCGGTCTTCGGCAAGCAGATCGTGGGCGGCATCATGCAGGGAGCGGTCAAGGGCTGACGCCCCGGGCGTCTGCGCAAGGGCCGGGTCGACGCCGCCTCGGCCCTTCTTCCCCGCCGCTCGCCTTGCCTCGGCCCGCCTCGCCTCGGCTCGCCGCCTCCCCCGTTTCCCCTCTCGCCCCTTCCCCCTCTTCTCCCTCTTCTCCTCCCTCTTCGCCCTCTTCCTCCCCTTCTCCTTCCCCCTCCTACCCGTCGGTCTTCACGACCTCTTATGGGAGCGCTTCCATGCCTGAGTCCGCACAGCCGGTGACCCCGGTGACCTTTCCTCCCGCCTTCCTCTGGGGCGCCGCGACCTCGGCGTACCAGATCGAGGGTGCGGTGCGGGAGGGCGGCCGTACGCCGTCGATCTGGGACACCTTCAGCCACACCCCGGGCAGGACGGCCGGTGGCGACACCGGTGACATCGCGGTCGACCACTACCACCGCTACCGCGACGACGTCGCCCTGATGGCCGAGCTGGGCCTGAGCGCCTACCGCTTCTCCATCTCCTGGTCGCGGGTGCAGCCGACCGGCCGCGGCCCCGCGGTGCAGGTGGGCCTGGACTTCTACCGCCGGCTGGTCGACGAGCTGCTCTCGCACGGGATCAAGCCGGCGATCACCCTCTACCACTGGGACCTGCCGCAGGAGCTGGAGGACGCGGGCGGGTGGCCGGAGCGGGACACCGCGCTGCGCTTCGCCGAGTACGCCCGGATCGTGGGCGAGGCGCTCGGCGACCGCGTGGAGAGCTGGATCACGCTCAACGAGCCCTGGTGCAGCGCCTTCCTCGGCTACGGCTCCGGTGTGCACGCCCCGGGCCGCACCGAGCCCCTGGCCTCGCTGCGCGCCGCCCACCACCTGAACCTGGCCCACGGGCTGGGCGCGCAGGCGCTGCGCTCGGTGATGCCGGCCCGCAACGAGGTCGCCGTCAGCCTCAACTCCTCCGTGGTCCGCACGGTCTCCCAGGCCCCGGCGGACCTGGCCGCCGGGCGGAAGATCGAGGACCTGGCCAACGGCGTCTTCCACGGTCCGATGCTGCACGGGGCGTACCCGGCGACGCTGCTGGAGGCGACCTCGTCGATCACCGACTGGTCCTTCGTCCGCGACGGCGATCTGCGCACCGCCCACCAGCCGCTGGACGCGCTCGGCCTGAACTACTACACGCCGGCCCTGGTGGGCGCGGCGGAATCGGTCCAGGACGGTCCGCGCGCCGACGGTCACGGGGCGAGCGCGCACTCGCCGTGGCCGGGCGCGGAGGACGTGGCCTTCCACCAGACACCGGGCGACCGCACCGCCATGGGCTGGACGGTCGACCCGACCGGCCTGCACGAGCTGCTCATGCGCTACACCCGTGAGGCCCCCGGGCTGCCGCTGTACATCACGGAGAACGGCGCGGCCTACGACGACAAGGTGGACGGCGACGGCCGGGTGCACGACCCGGAGCGGGTCGCCTACCTGCACCAGCACCTGGCGGCGGTCCGCCGGGCGATCACCGACGGCGCCGATGTGCGCGGGTACTACCTGTGGTCGCTGATGGACAACTTCGAGTGGGCCTACGGCTACGAGAAGCGGTTCGGCGCGGTGTACGTGGACTACGCCACGCTCGCCCGGACCCCGAAGAGCAGCGCCCTGTGGTACGCGAAGGCGGCCCGCACGGGGCAGCTGCCCCCGGTGGACGCGGTCTGACCGGGCGGAGAGGGACCAGTCCCCGGCCGGCCGCTGACCCGGGGGAACGGCGTACGGGGCGCGGCGCGCGGGAGTGGAGGGGAGTGCCGCGCCCCGGGCGGTCCGCGCCCCCTGCGGGCCGGTGCGAGGGGGGCGGTCGGCGCCTGCCGTCAGCGCCCGGCGTCAGCGTTCGCCGTCGGCCTCGTCGCCGGAGATCCAGGCCGGGCGCGGTGCGCCGCCGCCCGGCGGGACGGCCTTGGGGGTGAGGGTGACCTTGATCCGCTGGGTCTGCGCCCGGGTGTGCTTGCCGTCGGCGTTCGCGTCGACCACCCACAGCCGGACCTTGCCGCCCCCGCCGGCCTCGCGGGTGACCGCGACGGTCGCCTCCACCTCCACCGGACCGGCCTCGAAGAGCAGCGCCCCGCCCGCCCCCTCGACGAGTGCCGCGGTGAGCTGGTGCCTCAACTCGCGGATCATGTCCGACAGTTCGATCACGACTCCCCCTCGTTCGCCGGCGTCCCGATGCTACAAGCCGTCCGCCCGGCGGGGGCCCGGTCCCGCACGGGGCCCGGTCCCGCACGGGGCCCGATCCCACACGGGGGGGGTAGATCGCGTACGGGGGTCGATCGCGTACGGGGGCCTGATCACGGCCCCACGACCGCGCGCCCCGGCCGGATGGGGGGTTGGGTGCCGGCCGGGGCGCGTTCCCCGTTTTCCTGGAGTGGTCTGTTCGGCCTCCGTCGAGTGGTCTGCTCGTCGGCCGCCCGGTCAGTTGAAGGCGCCGAAGGCCTTGGCGAAGGCGAAGGCGTCCTGGGTGATGGAGCTGCAGGTGGCGTCCGCGGTGGGCTTGGTGCCGCCGGCGCACTGCTTGTCGCGGGTGGCGGACCACATGGACAGCCAGCCGATGCCCTTGGACTTGGCGAAGTTCACCAGCTGGGTGGCGTCGTCGACCTTGAAGACCTCCGAGGAGACGTCGTTGACGCCGATCATCGGGGTGACGGCGACGGTCTTCCAGGCGGCGCTGTCGGACAGCCCGAGGACGCTCTTGATCTGGGCCTGGGTGGCGGTGGCGGCCTGCTCGGCGTAGGTGCCCATGTCGCCGCTGTAGGCGGGGCCGTAGTCCATCGCCATGATGTTGACGGTGGAGATCTTCACGCCGTTGGACTTGGCGTCGGAGAGCAGGTTCACGCCGTCCTGGGTCAGCCCCTCGGGCATGACCGGGAGGGTGAAGGAGACGTCCAGGCCGGGGTGCTGCTGCTGGAGCTTGGCGATGGCCTGGGCGCGGCGGGTGTTCGCGGCCGTGTTGGGCAGCGCCCCGCCCTCGACGTCGAAGTCGACCTTGGTGAGCTTGAACTGGTCCACGGCCTTGCCGTACGCCGCCGCCAGCGCGTCCGCCGAGGAGCAGGTGGTGGCGAGTTCCGAGCCGGAGGCGCCGCCGAAGGAGACGCGCACGTCCCCGCCCTTGGCGCGCAGCGCGCCGATCTGGGAGGCCACACCGTCGCTCGCGAGGTCGGTGACACCGCCCCACTTGGGGGTGCAGCCGCCGCCGTCGGTGACGAAGGCGAGGTTGTAGTTCTTCACACCGGTGGCGTTGGCCGCGGCCAGCAGGTCGAACGCCGGGTAGAGGGAGGTGTCGACGTAGGGCGCGAAGCCGGCGCTGGTGGTGGTGCCGCTGCCGGTGGTCTGCGACGGGGTCGGCTTCGGCGCCGGCGTCGACGGAGTGGCGCTCGGGGTGGCGGACTTGGTGGGCGTGGGGGCGGGCGTCGCCGTCTGCGTCGGGCGCCCGCTCGGCTCGGGGGTGGCGCCGCCGTCGGCGGAACAGGCGGCGTCGTCGATACGGCAGCCGGTCGGGTCGCCGGTGCCGTTGACCACGAAGCCGACGGTGACGGACTTGCCGGGGGCGATCCCGTCGGTGTCCCACTTGGCGGGCTTCACGGTGACGTGCCGGCCGCTGACGCTCGACTCGGCGTTCCACAGCGAGCTGAGCTTCGCTCCGGCCGGCAGGTCGAACTCCAGCTTCCAGTCCTTCTCGGTCTGCTGGGAGTTGTTGGTGACGACGTACTGCGCGGTGTAGCCCGTCGACCAGTCGCTGGTCCTGGTGTACGCGGCGCCGACCCCGGCCGCCTGGGCGATCCCGGTGAACAGGAGGGCGCCGCCGCCGGCCACGGCCGCGGCGACGAGACCGCCTATCGCCTTGTTCCTGCCACTGATCCTGCGCCGGTGCGTGCTCATCGTGCCTGCCTTCGCTGTTCACGGGGGTGGGGTGCGGCAGCACGCTAGCGAGCGGGAATCGGGCAAACGGCTTGATACGGACGGCGGTTGAGGATCTTAGGGTGCGCTTAAGGAAGGGATCGGGGCCGGTTAAAGGTAGAGACCAATCGGGCGTGAGGGTCGTTTCGGGTGGTCACGTACAGGGCACGGTGCGTGGTCATCTCAGGGCCGGGCGCCTGCGCCGCCGTACCGCGCCCCGGTGGCCCCTGCGCACCGGTTTGCGCCCGTCGAGCTGGAACCAGATCCGCACCTCGGTGCCGCCGAGCACCGAGGACCCGATCCGCACGTCCCCGCCGGTCGCCTCCGCGAGACGGCGCACGATGTCCAGGCCGAGCCCCGTGGAGCCGTCGGTTCCGGACCCGCGGCCCCGGGCCATGGCCGCGTCGGGGTCGGGTATGCCGGGGCCCGCGTCGGAGACCAGCACGATCACCGCGTCGTCGGCGTTGTGCACGTCCACCGCGAACGCCGTGCCCTCGGGGGTGTGCCGGAAGACGTTGCCGAGCAGGGCGTCCAGGGCGGCGGCGAGGTCGGCACGGGCCACGGGTATGCGCACCGGCCGCTCCACGCCGGCCACCCGCCACTTGCGGCCCTCGTCCTCGGCGAGCGCGGACCAGAACTCCATCCGCTCCCGCACCACTTCGGCCGCGTCGCACCCGGCGCCCGGACCGGCCGCCGCCGTCTGCGGCTTGGCCTCGCGGGCGGTGCGGATGATGGTGTCCACCTCCCGCTCCAGCTGGGCCACCGCCGTGCGGGTCTGCTCGGCGGCGGGCCCGTCGCCGAGCGAGGCGGCGTTCAGCCGCAGCACGGTCAGCGGGGTGCGCAGCCGGTGGGACAGGTCGGCGGCCAGCTCCCTCTCGTTGGCCAGGAGCTGGACGACCTGGTCGGCCATGGAGTTGAACGCCACGGCCGCCAGCCGCAGTTCGGACGGCCCCTCCTCCGGCACCCGGGCGCCCAGCTTGCCCTCGCCCAGGTCGTGGGCGCCCTCGGCGAGCCGCTGCGCCGGCTGCACCATCCGTACGCCCAGCCGGTCGGCGACGGCGACGGAGCCGACGACGAGCGCGGCGCCCACCGCGGCGAGCACCGCCCAGGCCGTGCCGACGCCGTTGCTCACCTCGGACTCGGGGACGTACACCTCGACGACCGCGATGGCGCCGGAGCTCAGGGCGACCGGCTGGAGCAGTGTGGAGCCGCCGGGCACCTCGGTGGTGGAGGCGCGGCCCATCCTCCGCACCGCGGCGACGGCCTCACGGGCGGCCCGGCCGCGGCCGATGTCGACGGCCGGCTGACCGTCGGCCTCGGGTATGTGCACGGCCATCCCGGCGTCGGAGCCCGCGGAGGCCACGACCCGCTCCAGCTGCTCGCGGTCGGTGGTGATGGACAGCGCCGGGGCGACCGCCGCCGCCTGGCGTTCGGCGTTGGAGAAGGCGCGGTCGCGCGCCATCTCCTTGATGACCAGTCCGAGCGGCACGGCGAAGGCGACCACGACCATGGTGGTGACCGCCAGGCAGACCTTGACCAGCGCCCATCTCATCGCGGCCCCTCCGCTCCCGGCGGCTCCAGCTTCACGCCGACGCCCCGCAGGGTGTGCAGATAGCGCGGCCGGGCGGCCGTCTCGCCCAGTTTGCGCCGCAGCCAGGACAGATGGACGTCTATGGTCTGGTCGTCGCCGTAGGACTGCTGCCACACCTCGGCCAGCAGCTCCTTGCGCGGCACGACCACGCCGGGGCGGCCGGCCAGGAAGGCGAGCAGGTCGAACTCACGGCGGGTCAGGTCCAGTCGCCTGCCGTCCAGTTCGGCCTGGCGGCGCAACGGGTCCACGGTCAGCCCGCCGACCCGGATCACGGTGGACGGCGGGGTCTCACCGGCCGCCGAGCGGGCCCGGCGCAGCACGGCGGCCATCCGCGCGGACAGGTGCTCCACGGAGAACGGCTTGGTCAGGTAGTCGTCCGCCCCGGCGTTCAGCAGGCGGACGATCTCCGCCTCGTCGTCGCGCGCGGTGGCGATGATGACGGGCACGTCGGTGATGCCGCGCAGCATCTTCAGCGCCTCGGAGCCGTCCAGATCGGGCAGTCCGAGGTCCAGGACGACCACGTCGAAGCGGATGTGGGCGACCTCGCGCAACGCCTCCAGCGCCGTGCCCACGCTGCGCACGGTGTGCGAGGCGTCGGTCAGGTGCCGGATGAGCGCGGAGCGTACGAACTGGTCGTCCTCGACCACGAGAACACTTGCCATGCGCCGCACCGTACGCCATGCGGACGAGCCCGGTGCCGCCCTGTGGACAACTTCGCCGCGCTCCCGGCCCCTGTGGACAACCTCGCACGATCGCCGTTCGGGGCGACACGGGTGGGGCTCGTGGGGCACTATGGCCGCGATGTTCAGAGGAGCCGTACACGTACTGGCGTGGTCGCTGGCCACCGGGGCCGCGGTCACGTTGTCGTGGTGGGGCGTCCACACGGTGATGGCGGGCACGGCCTACGACCCGCCGCGCGCCCTGCCCATCACGGCGGCCGGTGCGGCCACCCAGGCGTCCAGGCCGCTGGCCTCCTCCACCCACCGGCCCGCGCCGTCGAAGTCCCCCTCGGCCCGGCCGAGTCGGTCCCCGGGCAGGCCGGGCCCGGCCCCCAGCGCCTCCACGACGCCGCGCACCGGCCCCTCGCCCACCGCCTCCGGCCGGGTCAGGAGCTACGACACCGAGGGCGGCCGGGCGGTGTTCGACCTGGGTCCGGCCTCCGCGACCCTCGTCTCGGCCACACCGGGCACGGGCTGGTCGATGCAGGTGTGGAAGACGGAGTCGTGGATCCGCGTGGAGTTCACCTCGGGCCCGAACCGGGTGTCGGTCATCTGCACCTGGCACGACGGCCCGCCCCGCGTGGAAGTGGGCAACTACTAGGGACCTGACGGCACTTCGGACGGCACCGGCCCGCGGCCCCGCGCTCCGGCCCTGTTGGCTCCCCCGCTCCCCCGCTCGCCCGCCCTCCCGCTCGCCCGCCCTCCCGCTCCCCCGCTCTCCCGCCTCCGGGTCTCCTGCCACCGGCTCTCCCGCGCTCCCTCCGTGGAGCCGGGGGACCGTCAGTGGAACACCGAGGCCGGCGGGGCCGGGGAGGCCACCGCGGCCGCGTCGGTGACGGGTGGGGCACCCCCGGTGAAGTCGGTGAGGGCGCGGCCGTGTTCGACGCGGGCCGGATGGGGGTCGGAGGCGGCCCGGCGGGTCAGCTCGGCGAGCGGCAGGGGCCGGTCGCAGGCGGCGAGGACCGCGTTGCCGAAGCGCTTGCCGCGCAGTACGGCCGGGTCGGCGACGAGGGCGAGTTCGGCGAAGCGGGCGGCGGCGGTGGCTATCTGGCCCCGCAGATGGCCGAGCGGCGGGCCGTCGGCGATGTTGGCGGCGTAGACACCGCCCGGTTTCAGGGCCCGGCGCACCTCGTCGAGGAACTCGGTGGAGGTGAGGTGGGCGGGCGTACGGGCCCCGCTGAACACGTCCGCGAGGACGAGGTCGGCCCAGCCGTCCGGAACCCTGGCCAGCCCCTCCCGGGCGTCGGCCGACCGCACCCGTATCCGGGCTGCGGGATCCAGCGGCAGTTCGCGGCGCACCAGGTGGACGAGGGCGGCGTCCCGTTCGACGACCTGCTGGGTGGAACGCGGCCGGGTGGCGGCGACGTAGCGGGCGAGGGTCAGGGCGCCGCCGCCGAGATGGACGGCGTGGACGGGCTTTCCGGCGGGCGCGGCCAGGTCGATCACGTGCCCGAGCCGCCGCTGGTACTCGAAGGAGAGGTACGCCGGGTCGTCCAGGTCGACGTGCGACTGCGGAGCCCCGTCGATCAGCAGCGTCCAGGCCCTGGCCCGCTCCCGGTCGGGTACGAGCCGGGCGAGCCCGCCGTCGACCTGCTCGGCGACGGCTTCCACCGCTCCCCGCGCCCTGCGGTGCTCCTTGGACCGCGCGGACCTCCCGGACCTTCCCATGCGCCCATTGTCGCAAGACCCGTCCCGCCGCCCGTCAGCGCTGTCCGTCAGCGCTGTCCGTCAGCGCTGTCCGTCAGCGCTGTCCGTCAGCGCTGTCCGTCAGCGCCGTACGTCACGACCGGGCGGGAGCGCGCCCCGGCGGGTGCCGGACCAGGAGTGCGCACCGGAGCGGCCGGTGTCAGCGGCAGCTGTCGGCCGCCCTGATCGTCCGGGCCGCCTCGTCCAGGGCCCGGCGGAGCACGGCCGGGTCCGTCGCGAGGTCCGCCTCGCCGGGCGGGACCAGCCAGTCGGAGCCCTCCACGGGCGGCTCGGGAACCGCGGTCGTGCCGCGCCCGTCCGTCCCGGTGCAGATGCTGCCGGGGACGTCCCATGCGGCGGCCGTGCCCGCCGGGACCACGAACCCCAGGGTGTCGCCGCCGTCGTGCAGCACCGGCCCCACCGAGTCCTCCGCACCGCGGCGCAGGATGTCGACCGCCTCCAGTCCCTGCCGCGCCGGCACGGTCACCAGGTCGCATCCGGGCGGCGCGCCCGTGTCCGCACTCCGGTCGGTCTCCATCCCGGCCTCCACCACGAAACCCCTCCTCGTGAGCGAGCGGGTCGGGAGTCGGGGCTCCCGGTCCACGGGGAACAACGCGCGAAAGCGTCAACGGCTACGGCCCAAGTCAGCCACAAAGGATGGCACTTCATGGCAGATCACGTATGAGATATCCGGTTTGTAGCCAAACACCGCGTGGCGGACCGGACACAGCCGGTACGTTCTTGCTCGCCGGAAACAGGGAGAACACCCGACAATTCGGTCAACTCTTCCTCGCTCCGGCATGGTTCGACGGTTCGCACGAGAGGGCCCGGCCATGGCGTCGTCACAGGTGACCTCGTCCCCGTCCCCCCGGCCACCGCGGCCGAATCTCGCCTTCCGGCGCCTGCGCGGACAGCGCTCGCCGGCCGAGTTCGCCGCGGCGGTACGGCGGGCCGCGCGCGAGATCGGCGAGCGGGTCAGCTGTGACGCGCGCTACATCGGCCGGGTGGAGGCGGGCGAGATCCGCTGTCCCAACTACGCCTACGAGCGTGTGTTCCTGCACATGTTCCCCGGCCGCACCCTCACCGACCTGGGCTTCGCGCCCCGCTCGTCCGTCCGCGGGCGGGCGGCGCGCAGGGCCGGGGACGACGCGCCCACGGCGTACGCCGTGACCGTGGAACGCGCCCCGCATGAAACGCGGGCGCCGGGCCACCCGTATCACCCCTACGACGCGCGGGACCCGCGGGACCGGCCCGACCCGCGGGACCGGCCCGACCCGCAGGACCCGCAGTACCCGCAGTACCCGCAGGGCCGGCAGTACCCGTACGAACCGCAGGATCCGTACGAGCCGCAGTTCCCGCACGACCCGCACCACCACCCGCACGACCCGTACGACCCGTACCACCCGCACGAAGACCACGAGGAGAGCGACGTGCTGCGTCGCGCATTCATGACCCGGGGGGGCGCCACGGTGGCCGCCGCCTCGCTGGGCCCCCTGGGGCTCGCCATCGACGCCTCGGCCGCGGACCGCCCCGTCCGCCGTGCCGGGGCGAGCCACGCCGGCGCCCTGGAGGAGGCCGTCCGCAGAATCCGGCTGCTCGACGACCGGCACGGGGCGGACGGCCTGTACCGGCGCGCTGCGGCTCCCCTGCGCGCCGCGTACGCCCTGCTCGACGCCGGGGCGACCCGGCAGGCCACCGTCGACCGCCTGCACGCGGGCGCGGGTGAACTGGCCATCTCGGTGGGCTGGCTGGCGCACGACTCGGGCCGCTTCGAGGACGCCCGCTCGCACTACGCCGAGGCCCTGGCCACCGCGCGCGTGACGGGGGACGCGGCGGTGGAGGCGCACGCCTTCTGCAACATGGCCTTCCTCGCCCGGGACGCGGGCCGGCCGCGCGAGGCGGTGCGGGCGGCGCAGGCCGCGCAGCGCGTCGCGCGCACGCTGGGGTCCGACCGGCTGATGTCGCTGCTCGCGCTGCGCGAGGCGGGCGGCTGGGCGGGGCTCGCCGACCGCACCGGCTGCGCGCAGGCGCTCACCCGGGCGCAGGCCCTCTACGAGCGGGGTTCCTCGGACGCCGATCCCGAGTGGATGAGCTTCTACGGCCGGGCGGAGCTGGAGGGGCTGGAGGCGCAGTGCTGGTCCACGCTGGGCGACTGGCCGCGGGCGGCACGGCACGCCCGGCGGGCCGCGCATCTGCAGGACCCGCACTTCACCCGGAACATCGCGCTGTACACCGCCGAGTTGGCGGACGACCTCGCGCGCGGCGGGCGGCCCGACGAGGCGGCGTCGGCGGGGATGCGGGTGCTGCACCTGCTGGACCAGGTCCAGTCGTCGCGGATCCAGACGATGCTGGCGGGCACCGCGCGCGTCCTGCTGCCGCACCGGCGGGCGTCGGGGGTGTCGGAGTTCCTCGAACGCCACGCGTCGGCGCCGCGGACCGTGTGACGGCGCCCGTACGACCGGCGTGACCACGCTCGTACGACCGGTGTGAGCGCACGCGCACGACCCGCGTGAGCGCACGCGCACGACCGACGCGCCCCGGTCGCCGCGCCCCCGGTCGCCGCGCCCCCGGTCGCCGCGGTCGCGGCGGTGCCGCGCGGTGCGGCTACACCGGCAGGTGGCCGACGTCGTTCCAGCTCTCCAGCGCCGGGTCGCCGTAGGCCCAGCCGAGGACCGACAGCGAGGCCGGGTTCAGGCGGATGCGGGCCGCGAAGGCGACCGGCAGGCCGAGCCACCTCGCGGCGATCGACCGCAGTATGTGCCCGTGCGCGAAGACCAGTACGTCCCGGTCCTCGCCCCGCGCCCAGGCCACCACCTCGTCGGCGCGGGCCGTCACCTCCGCGAGGGTCTCCCCGCGCGGGACGCCGTCGCGCCAGATCAGCCAGCCGGGCCGCTCCCGCTGGATCTCCGCGGGCGTCATGCCCTCGTACGCGCCGTAGTCCCACTCCATCAGCGCGTCCCAGCACTCGGCGCGCGCCCCGAAGCCGGCCAGCTCGCACGTCTGACGCGCGCGTGCCAGCGGACTGGTGCGGACCTCGGCGCCGGGCAGCCCGTCGAACGGCGCCCGGCGCAGCCGCTCACCGAGCAGTTCGGCACCGCGCCGGCCCTCCTCCAGCAGCGGAACGTCGGTCCTGCCGGTGTGCTTGCCGGACAGCGACCACTCGGTCTGTCCGTGCCGGGCCAGCAGGACGCGCGGTGCCATGAGGACCTTCCAGGGAGAAAGTGAGGACTCCGGGGCGGAGCCCCTCCATCATCGCGCACCCTGTACCGGGGCAACCCCGGGGGCGGTCCCGGCGTCTTTGAGGGCCGGGGCGCCCCACCGGGGCGGGCGCGCAGGCCGTAGGGTGGCACGGCCGTCCGGGTGGGACCGGACGGCCGTGCCACGACGAGCGACACGAACGGGGAGGGGCATCGGATGCCGCAGACCGAGACACCGGCACCGGGCGTCGAGGCGGTTCCGCGCACCCGGTTGCGCTGGTGGACCGAGCTGCCGCTGATCCTGCTGGTGTACGGCTGCTACTCGGCGGGCCGGCTGCTGGCCCGCGGTGACGTCGCCGGCGCCGTCGACCACGGCCTGGCGCTCCTGCGCGCCGAGAAGCTGCTCCACCTCAACGCCGAGCACCCCCTCAACCGCCTGTTCACCCGGGAGCCGTGGATCGGCGTGCCGGCGGACTTCTGGTACGCGTCGCTGCACTACGTGGTGACGCCCGCGGTCCTCGTCTGGCTGTTCCGGACGCGGGCGCAGCATTACCGGGCCGCCCGCACCTGGCTGATGACGTCGACGTTCATCGGCCTGATCGGCTTCACACTGCTGCCGACCTGCCCGCCCCGCCTGCTCTCGCCGGGCCACGGGTTCGTGGACACGATGGCGCACTACAGCTCCTACGGCTGGTGGGGCGGCGAGGCCAGCGCCCCCCGGGGCCTGGGCGGCATGACGAACCAGTACGCGGCCATGCCGAGTCTGCACGTGGGCTGGGCCCTGTGGTGCGGGGTCATGCTGTGGCGCCACGGCCGCACGCGCTGGGCGAGGGCGGCGGCCGTGATCTACCCGCTGGTGACCGCGCTGGTGGTGATGGGCACCGCCAACCACTACTTCCTGGACGCGGTCGCGGGCGCGGCGGTGATGGGGCTGGGCGTGCTGCTCGCGCCGTCCGTGATGCGCGGCGCGGACCGCCTGTGGGCGTCGCTGGGGGCGCGGCTCGCGGTCCTGCCCGGGCGCCCGGGCGACGCGCGTTCCCCGGTTGTCAGTGGCGGATGCCAGACTTCGGCGGGTGAGCGAATTCCACGGCAGCGCGAAGCACGGTCCGGCCCCGGAGCCGAACCGGGTGCCGCCCCCACGGACGCGCCAGACGGAGCCACCGCCTGGGGACTTCCCCGTTCCGGCGAGGTCGAGAGCCTGGGGAAGGCTCGCTGAGCTGCGCGGGCCCGGCGTCGCCGCCCGGGCCCTGGACGCCCGTGCCCTGGCGGCACTCGCCGCCAACCCCGGGTGCAGGCGGCGCGCCGTCCTGGACGGCGCGGGCGTGGACAAGGCGGCACTGGCGGGCGCGCTGGGTTCGCCCCCGGTCTTCGGGCAGTCGCAGTTCGCCTTCGTCCGGGGCAACGCCTTCGAGGCGAAGGTCAAGGCGGACGGCGGCGCCGAGCTGCTGCGGCTGGTGCACCGGACGATGGACGCCGGCGCCGAACCACCGGTGGAGCCCCGCGTTCCCGACCTGAGCGCGCAGGGCCCGGAGGGGCGCACGGCGCGTACGGCGCTGGCGCTGCGCGAGGCGACGGCGGCGGGCGCCTGGACGCTGCTCGACCACCCGATGCTCGCCCTGGAGGTGGCGGGCTCCCCCGCGTTCCTTGAGCCGGACGCGGTGGTGGTGCACCCGGACGGCGGCTGGACGGTCGTGGAGATCAAGTCCTTCCCGATGCTGGACGGCTCCGCGGACCCCGCCAAGGTCGGGGCGGCGGCCCGCCAGGCGGCGGTGTACGTGCTGGCGCTGGAGGACGTCGCCGCCCGGCTGGCCCCGGCCCCGCGGGTACGGCACCGGGTCCTGCTGGTGTGCCCGAAGGACTTCTCCAACCTGCCCACGGCCTCCGCCGTCGACGTGCGCAAGCAGCGCGCGGTCACCGCCCGGCAGCTGGCCCGGCTGACCCGCCTGGAGGACATAACGGACACGCTCCCCGAGGGCGTGTGCTTCTCCCCCGAACTGCCCCCGGAGGAGCTGACCGCCGCGGTCGAGGCGGTCCCGGCGACGTACGCGCCGGAGTGCCTGGCCACGTGCGAACTGGCCTTCCACTGCCGCGCCCGGTCCCGCGCCGAGGGCGCGGTGACCGCGCTCGGCCGCTCGGTCCGCGCCGAACTGGGCGGCCTGGCCACGGTCGGCGACGTCCTGGCGGCGGCCCACGGCGAGGCCGGCGACCCCGACGATCCGGCGGTGGCGACGCTGCGCCGGGCGGCGGCCCTGCGGGCCCAGGCGCTGCGCGCGGCCGGGCGGGAGGCGGCATGTCGCTGATCGACACCCTCGCCCGCCTGGAGGCGGTGCGGGCCGGGCGGGCCCAGCCGGCCGCGACCGTCCGGCACCGGCATCTGTCGGACCGGCCGCTGGTGTTCGTGCCGCTCACCACCGCCGGCGAGGCGGGCGCCCCGCTCGGCGCGCTGGTCGGCACCGACCGCGGCGCGCCGCGGCTGCTGGCCGTGCCGCAGCCGCGCGACCGGGACCTGAGGTTCGCGTTCCTCGCCGAGCTGGCCGACGTGGTGCTGCCCCACATCGACTCGTGCGCCGGGGCGGTCGAGGCCGCCGAGCGCACCGAGGCCGACCCGGAGACCGGCAAGCGGGTCAAGGTCGAGGTGGAACTGTGCGCGGACGCCCCCCAGCTGATCGTGCCCAGCCGCGCCGGCATCGACTTCGTACGGCTGCTCGGGCGCTCCATGCGGTTTCGCCGCACCGCCGAGCAGGACCCCGAGGCCCCGTACCCGGCGCCGCCCCGGGTGCCGTTGCTCGGGCGCTGGCTGACCCACTTCGGTGAGCGGGCCCGGGTGCCCGGCTCCTCGCTGCTGCTGGCGATGAGCGACCTGCTGGCCCGGCACTGGGCCACCGGCCAGTCCGGTCTCGAGGACCAGCACCTGGGCGCGCTGCTGGCGTGGATCGCCCCTCCGCCGGGCCTGACCGGCGCCGAGGCGGCGCTGCGGGCGGAGGTCGCCCGGGACGCGGACGGCCAGCTCGCGTGCCCGCCCGCCGGCCCGGCCACCGACCCGGCCTTCGACAACAGGCTGCTCGCCCCCGCCATCGAGCGCTACGACCGCGCGCGCACGGCCCTCGCCGCCGCGCAGGACGGCCTGGAGGCGGACGGCCGGCTGGCCGCCCTGACCGCGGCCGAACGCGACATCCGCGCCCTCGTCGAGCGGTGCGCGCTGCCCACCTGGGACAAGGTCTGGGAGGGCCTGGACCTGCTGCGGGCCCTCCCGGAGGGCGCGCACGTGGCGGAGCGGTGGACGCGCGACCGCTGGTCGTTCACCGCGCACCGCGACCGCGTGCTGGCCGGTGAACCGCCGCAGCCGCGCCGCGACGACGCGGTCACCGCGGCCGGCAAGCTGGCCGCGCGGGAGCGGGAGCAGGCCCGCCTGGACGCCCAGGAGGCGCTGGACGATCCGCTGGTCATGGCGGGGCGGCGGCTGGCCGGGGAGGCGTTCGAGGGTGAGGTCCTCGACGTGGTCATGGCGTACAGCGAGGGCAGGCGTCCCAGCCCGCGCCCGCTGGTCACCGTGCGCACGGAGGACCGGCCACACCTGGCCGAGCGGGGCCGGGCGTACCGGTCACTGGCCGGGAAACCGCAGTCGGCCGAGTGCGTGGCCGTCCAGGAGGACGGGGCGCTGATCGTCCTGCGGGTGCTCGACCGGATGGGCCGCGGCAAGGAACCCGAGGCCGGGTCCGTGCCGGAGAAGGGCGACCGGCTGTGCTTCACCCTGTTCGAGCACGAGCAGCGCGGCGGGGCGAAGCTGCCCGCTCCGGAGGAGACCCCGTGGACCCACGGCGGCCCGCCGGAGCAGGACCGCCCGCCGGAGGCCCCCGACCCGGTGACCGAGGAGGACGTCCTGTGACCGCCCCCGTCCACCCCGCGCAGGATCCCGCGCCCGGCCCGGCCGGCCCGCGCGCGGTTCCCGACCCGTCGTCGGCGGCGGCCCGCGCCACCGAGGCGATCCTGCGCGACACCCTGCACGGCACGCACCGCGGTGTCGTCGTCGACTCCCCGCCCGGCGCCGGCAAGTCGACGCTCGTGGTGCGCGCGGCCCTGGAGCTGGCGGCGGCCGGCCGGCCGCTGATGGTGGTGGCGCAGACCAACGCGCAGGTCGACGACCTGGTGCTGCGGCTCGCGGAGAAGAACCCCGAGCTGCCCGTGGGCCGGCTGCACAGCAGCGACGCCGACGCCTGCGACCGGGCGCTCGACGACCTGCCGAACGTGCGCAAGTCCGCGAAGGCCGGCGACCTCGCCGGGCTCGACGTGGTGCTGTCGACCGCCGCGAAGTGGGCGCACGTGAAGACGGACACGCCGTGGCGGCACGCGATCGTCGACGAGGCGTACCAGATGCGCTCGGACGCGCTGCTCGCCGTGGCCGGGCTGTTCGAGCGGGCGCTGTTCGTGGGGGACCCGGGCCAGCTCGACCCGTTCTCGATCGTCGGCGGCGAGCAGTGGGCGGGGCTGTCCTACGACCCCTCGGCGTCCGCCGTGACCACGCTGCTCGCGCACAACCCCGAGCTGCCCCAGCACCGGCTGCCGGTGTCCTGGCGGCTCCCGGCGTCGGCGGCGCCGCTGGTGTCGGACGCGTTCTACCCGTACACGCCGTTCCGCAGCGGCACCGGCCCCGGGGACCGGCGCCTGACGTTCGCGGTCCGGTCGGACGGCTCCGGACCGGACCGGGTGATCGACGAGGCGGCCGTATCGGGCTGGGGCCTGCTGGAGCTGCCCGCACGGCACACCCCGCGCACGGACCCGGAGGCGGTGCGGGCGGTGGCGGCGGTCGTGGCGCGGCTGCTGGAGCGGGGCGGCGCCACCGTCTCGGAGCGCGCCCCGGACGACCCGGCGCCGCTGACCGCGGACCGGATCGCCGTCGGCACGGCGCACCGGGACCAGGCCGCGGCGGTCCGGTCCGCCCTCGCCGAACTGGGGGTGCGCGAGGTCACCGTGGACACGGCGAACCGGCTGCAGGGCCGTGAGTTCGACGTCACGGTGGTCCTGCACCCGCTGTCCGGCCGCCCCGACGCCACCGCCTTCCACCTGGAGACCGGCCGCCTGTGCGTCCTGGCCTCCCGCCACCGCCACGCCTGCGTCGTGGTCTGCCGCGCCGGGGTGGGCGAACTCCTCGACGACCACCCGTCGACGGAGCCGGTCCAGCTCGGGGTGACGGTGAAGTTCCCGGACGGCTGGGAGGCCAACCACGCCGTCCTGGCGCATCTGCGGGAACACCGGGTGAGCTGGAGTCCGTGACCGGCACACGGCCGGCGTCCCCGGCCGGCGCGGCGGGCACCCGGACCACGCCGTGCCGCGCGCCCCGGCGGGCAGACCGCGCGCCCCGGCGGGAACACCGGGCGGCCCGGAAGCCTTGAAGGATTCCTGGGCGCTCGCCGCGGCGAGGCCCTCTTGCACCGGCGCGGGAGAATGGAGGGTGGCCCTCGCACCGGGGCGCCACCCCGACCGCACGAGAAGGAGAAGACATGGCGGAGCCCACGCCGCGTCGCAACGAACCGCGGCTACGCCCCGCGCCCCTGCTCTTCGAGCCCGCAGCGGCGGCCTCCGACCCGGAGCACTTCTTCGCCCTGGAGTCGATCGACGACCCGCGGGCGCTGCTGGCGCGGGCGACCGAGCTGACGCTCGCCTTCCGGGCGGCGGCGGACCGCGCCGTGGAGTTCCAGGCGATCGCGGCGGCGCAGCTGGCCGATCCGCGCAGATTCGACCGGCTGAGCCCGGCGGACATCGCCGAGCGGGCGGAGTGGACCGAGGACTACGCCAAGAAGATGGTGGATTTCGGGCGGGACCTGCTGCGCGGAGCCGAGGGCGGCGTCCACGCCAACCCCGCCGACCCGGTGTGAGCCGCGGCCCGCGGGCGGGCCGTACCAGCCCCGGGGCATATGCCGGGCGGGCAAGATACTCCCCCTCCCTCCCGTCTGTCCCGATTTCCCGCAACCCTGTGAGAGTGCCCGCTCACGGCGGGTAGATGTAAGCGCCATGAGCCGCACAGGGAACGAACTCTCCGCCGACCGCCTCGACCGGACGGCCGGCCGGCACAGCGACGCCTCCCGCGTCACCGCGCAGGGCGCCGCCTGGCTGGCCTCGGCAGGAACGTATCCCCGCAGCACCCTCGCGCACTGGCGCGAGCGCCCCGCCGCGCCGGTCGTGCTGCCCTGCGGCACGACGTTCGACGTGGTCAACGCACCGGCGATCTTCGGCCGCCGGATGCTGGACCGGCTGTGGACCGAGGGCCCCGGGTCCGGTCCGGTGGCCGTCCACCGCGGCCGGATGCTGCTGTTCGCCGCGCCCGGCACCGCGTACCGGCTGCCCTCGTTGCTGGAGTGGGAGGAGTGGGGCTCCCAGGGCCGGGCGGACGGCGGCCGCACGGCCCGCGTGCCCCCGCTGCTGTGCCACGGCAACGGCGACGCGGTCACCGTCCCCGCCCCGGCCGGGAAGTCCGCCCCGGACGACCGCGGCGGCTCCCGCTGGCTCGTCGCCCCGGACACCCGGCACCCCTGGCTGCCGGGCCCGGAGGTCCTGCTCTGGGCGGCCGTGCGGGCAGCCCGGGCGGCGGTACGGATTTCGATTTTTCCTCCCGCCGATCAGGATGCTAAGGTCTACGACGTCAGCAGGCGCCGCTAGCTCAGTTGGTTAGAGCAGCTGACTCTTAATCAGCGGGTCCGGGGTTCGAGTCCCTGGCGGCGCACCATGACGATGGCGAGACGTGTTCGCGGACGACGCGGACGGTGTCTCGCCATCTTTCGTCTCCGGTGTCTTCGCCTTTTCCTCCCGCACCTTCCGCCTCCCGCACCTTTGCCTTCCTTCGCCTGCCTTCCTTCTCCCCCGGCACTCACCCGGGCGTGATGCGCACCGTGTACGCCCCCGAGGCCGTGCGGTTCTCCACGGCCACACGGACGCCGTCGCCCGGCACCGTGAAGCTCTCCCCCTCGCCCACGGGAGCGTCGGCGAGCGGCGGGTAGACGGACTCCTCCCAGCAGGCCTCGGTGCGCGGATGGGCGTCGATCACCTGCACCGGCCCGCCGCCCGACTCCGCCTCGCTGCGCACCCGGTAGATCAGCACCCCCTGCCGGCATCCGGCCGTGTCGCTGCCGAGCGAGGCCCGCGCCTCCACGGCCAGCACACTGCCGGCCCCGGTGCGCACCACCGCCAGTTTCGTGCCGCCGCCCAGCCCGAACGGCGGCGCCCCCGCGGCCGCCGTCATCGGCTGCCCGGCGTCCGCCGGACCCGCCTCCACCGGCTCCAGGGTCAGCCGGGTCGGCCCGGTGCCGCGGACGCACACCACCTGACGGGGGTCCAGCCAGCCCAGCTTCCACTTGTGCCAGGCGAACAGGTCCGGAGACAACCCGAACTGGCTGCCCATCAGGTCCCAGTCGCCGACGAAGGTGTCCCAGTCGCCCTTGCCGTCCGCCGGCCGGTGGTACAGGTCCGGCAGGTCGAAGACGTGTCCGGTCTCATGGGCGAGCACCAGCCGGTCCGGCGGATGCCGTTCGAACACCGTGACGACCCGCCGGAGGTCCCGGCCGTCGAGCCGCACCGGAGTGTCCAGATTGACCACCTTCGTCGCGTCCGAGTCGACGCCCGGCGCGTCCGGGTCGGCGACGAGGTAGACGACGTCGTAGCGGGAGAAGTCCACCTCCCGGTCGGCGACGGCGAGCGCGTCGCGCAGATAGGCCGCGCGGTCCCCGGCACCCCAGTCGCGGTGCATGGCGTAGGCCGTGGACGGCCGCGGCATCCGCAGCCAGTGGCCCAGCGGATGCGCCCGCAGCGTGAACCTGCCGTAGGACGCCTGCTCGAAGTAGCGGCTGGTGGCCGGGAAATGGTCGGCGGCCAGTTCGGTGGGCGTGGTGAGCGGGGCCGAGTCGGGGAAGGACAGGAACACCATCACGGCGTCCAGCGCCCGGGTCGGGCGTGCGTAGGAGGCGTTCCAGGTGTCCACACCCTCCGAGTGGTGCGCGTCCGTGCGCCGCAGCGCGCAGGGCGCGGCCGAGAACGGCTCGGCGACGGACGGGCCGCTCAGGATCGAGGTGGCGGCGACCGCGGACAGGGTGGTGAAGACGGCCGCGGTGCTGCGCAGCCGGGGTCGCGCCCCGCCCCGGTTCAGCGCCTTGAGGGCGTCACGGCCGAGCGCCTTCAGGGGGAGCTGACGCGGCACGGGGAACCTCCGGGTGCGGTTCGCGGGGACACCGCACCCAGCCTGTGCGAGTTTGTAGGGGTACGCCCTGTTTGTCTGCACCGGAAGGGTGAGACGTGCGGGTTCACGAGGTACGGCTCCGGAGCGCGGGCCGTGAGATGCGACACCCCCGGACCGCTCACGGAACGTCACAAGTGGTCGGCCGCCTGCAGAACCCGTCCAGCTGCGGGCAGAAACGATCTGCCGGGAGGGCCGGTCCGCACACGGGACCGGCAAGTGGCTGGAAGGGGCCAGGTGCCGCCCTCTATGATCGGCACACTTTCCTGGCACTTCCTGCGCGGACACGGGCCGGGCGGCCGATCGTCACCCGGCCGGCCACCCGACGAGACCGATACGAAGAACGAGTGCACTGCGGGAGCGAGCGGTGAGCGGAACGTCCGAAGGGCCGACGCCCGCGGCAGACCTCATCGGGTCGAATATCACACAGGGTGATGTTCTGAAGGCCGCGGGTGCCGATGCGGTCGTGGCCGCGCCGGGCGCGCGAGCGGCCGCCGCCACCGCGCCCGCCGCCCCGCTCGCCCTCCCCGCCGAGCCACCGCCGGGCCCCCCGCCCGCACCCGGCCTCACCCGAACGGCCCAGCACCCGCCCGCCTCCGCGGAATTCACCGCCCCGGCCCAGCCGAAGGCACCACCCGGCGTCCCGGCCGAACCCCGCGATCCGGCCACATCCCCGGCCGAGTGCCCCGGTCCGCCCGACTCCCCGGCCGCATCCCCCGATCCGGCCGAGTCCGCCGATCCACCCGACTCCCTGGCGTCCGATCCGGCCGAGTCTCCGGACCCACCCGACTCGTCCGAGTCACCCGAGCCCCCCAACTCACCCGAGCCACCCGACCCGTCCGAGTCCCCGGCCGGGGAGCGTCCCTTCCGCTCGGCCTTCCGGGCCGCGCCGCTCGCGATGGCGGTCGTCGACCCCGAAGGACTGGTCCTCAACGCCAACGACTCCTTCGCCGCGCTGCTCGGCGCCGGTCCCGAGGGGCTCGCCGGGCAGGTCGCCGCCGACCTGCTGGACCTGGCCTCCGACGCCCGCGCCTGGCACGCCTATCGCGAGGTGCTGCACGGCCGCCAGGCCCGCATGCGCTGCACCCGCCGTCTGAAACGTCCCGACGGCCGCTCCCTGTGGGTCCAGGCCACCGTCTGCCCGCTGCCCTCCGAGTCGCGGGGGGTGCTGCTGTCCCTCGCCGACATCAGCGCACGGCGCGAACTCCAGGCACGGCTGCGGCACTTGCAGAACCACGACCCGGTGACCCGGCTGCCCAACCGCACCCTGTTCTTCGAACGCCTGTCGGCCGCGCTGGAGGCGGAGTCGTACGACGGCGGCGGCACCGGCCGGATCGGCCTGTGCTACCTGGACCTGGACGGTTTCAAGGCGGTCAACGACACCCTCGGCCACCGGGTGGGCGACCGGCTGCTCGCCGCCGTGGCCGAGCGGCTGACGCGCTGCGCCGACGAGGCGGGCTACGGCCGGGCGAGCGCCCCGCTGGTGGCCAGGCTGGGCGGCGACGAGTTCGCGCTGTTCGTCGAGGACTCCACCGGCACCGAGCAACTGGCGGACCTGGCCGAGTCGGTGCTGACCGCCCTCCAGACGCCGTTCGAGATCTCCGGCCGGCGGCTGTCGGTCTCCGCGTCGATCGGAGTGGTCGAGCGGCAGGCGGCCGGGACGTCCGCGACCGCGCTGATGCAGGCCGCGGACACCACGCTGTACTGGGCCAAGGCGGACGGCAAGGCACGCTGGACGCTGTTCGACCCGGAGCGCAACGCCCACCGCATGACCCGGCAGGCCCTGGTCTCCACCCTGCGCGCGGCCGTGGAGCGGGGCGAGTTCACGCTGGAGTACCAGCCGCTGGTGGGCATGGACGACGGGCGGCTGCGCGGGGTGGAGGCGCTGGTGCGCTGGCGGCATCCGCAGTTCGGCACCCTGACGCCGAATCGGTTCATCCAGCTCGCGGAGGAGGACGGCTCCATCGTGCCGCTCGGCCGCTGGATCCTGGCCACCGCCTGTCGTCAGGCCCGCCGCTGGCAGCTGGACCACCCGGACGCGCCGCCGATCTTCGTCAGCGTCAACGTGGCGGTGCGTCAGGTGTGGGACTCCGACCTGGTCGCGGACGTGGCGGAGGTGCTCGCCGAGACCGGGCTGGCCCCGCAGCTGCTGCAACTGGAGCTGACCGAGTCGGCGGTGATGGGCTCGGCGGGCCGGCCGCTGCAGGCCCTGCGCGCCCTGAGCGACATGGGGGTGCACATCGCCATCGACGACTTCGGCACCGGCTACTCCAACCTCGCCTACCTCAGCCGGCTTCCGGTCTCCGTACTGAAGCTGGACGGCTCCTTCGTCCGGGGCTTCCAGCAGGAGGAACGGGAGCAGGAAGAACGGGAGCAGGAGGAAGCGCGGCGCAAGGAGGCCGAGCCGGCCGACGAGGTCATCGTGGAGGCGATGATCCAGCTCGCCCACCGGCTGGGCCTGAGCGTCACCGCCGAGTGCGTGGAGACCTCCGACCAGGCAAGCCGGCTGCGCCGGATCGGCTGCGACACGGGGCAGGGCTGGCTGTACTCCCGGCCGGTCCCGCCGGACCGCATCTCCGAACTCCTCGACAGCCGCGCCTGCGGCCGCCGCTGACACCCCGCGCCGGGCCCGGCGCGGGGCCCAGGTCCCAGGCGCGGCGATGCGCGAGCCCGGCGCGACCTGTGGGCCCGGCGTGACGTGCGAGCCCGGCGTGTCAGGTCTGCTCGGTGCCGGGCAGGCCGTAGGCGTCGGCGATGAGTTCGTAGGAGCGCAGCCTGACCTCGCCGCTGTGGGCGTTGCTGGTCAGCATCAACTCGTCGGCGCCGGTGCGCTTGTGCAGGTCGTCCAGGCCGGCGCGCACCTCGTCGGGGGTGCCGTGGATGACGTTGGCGTTCCAGGAGGCGATGAACTCCTGCTCCAGCGGGCTGAAGTCGTACGCCTCCGCCTCCTCCGGCGTGGGCACGAGACCGGGCCGGCCGGTGCGCAGCCGGACCATGTTGAGCGCGGCGGCCAGCACCTGGCGGCGGGCCTCGCGCTCGTCCTCGGTGGCGAGCGCGGCGACGCCGATGAGGGCGTACGGCGCGTCGAGCACCGCGCTGGGCCGGAAGGACTCGCGGTACAGGTCCAGGGCCGGAACGGTGTTCTGCGCGGAGAAGTGGTGGGCGAAGGCGAACGGCAGGCCGAGCATGCCCGCGAGGCGGGCGCTGAAGCCGGAGGAGCCCAGCAGCCAGACCGGCGGGCGGTGCGGGGACTGCACACCGCCCGGTGAGGTGCCCTGGACGGGGCCGGGGACGGCGTGGACACGGGAGTAGGGGTGGCCGTCGGGGAAGTCGTCGTCGAGGAAGCGGATCAGCTCGGCGAGCTGCTGGGGGAAGTCGTCGGCGCCCTCGTTCGGATGATCGGTGCGGCGCAGGGCGGCGGCGGTGGCGCCGTCGGTGCCGGGGGCCCGGCCGAGCCCCAGGTCGATCCGGCCGGGGGCCATCGCCTCCAGCGTGCCGAACTGCTCGGCGATCACCAGGGGGGCGTGGTTGGGCAGCATGACGCCGCCCGAACCGAGGCGGATGCGGTCGGTGTGGGCGGCGAGGTGGGCGAGGATCACGGCCGGCGAGGAGGAGGCGACGCCCGGCATGGAGTGGTGCTCGGCCACCCAGTAGCGGTGGTAGCCGCGGGACTCGGCGAGGCGGGCGATCCCGACGCTGGTGCGCAGGGCGTCCGTGGCGGTGCGGCCGGCGCCGACCGTGACCAGGTCCAGTACGGACAGGGGTACGGGTGCGGTGCCCTGTGCCGCGCCACGGATCTCGTCTGCCACGGGGTGCCTCCTGGTGTACGACGTCCTTGCGCCGACAACAGGAGACAGTCCCCGTTTATTCCGCGTCCGCCCCGCGCAGGCCGGAGCCGCCGGTCACCGCCGGCGGCTCCGCCTCGCCTTCCTCCGGACGGCTCACGCGGCCAGCGCGTGCCCGGGGTGCAGTACGACCTTCGTGTAGCCCTCGATCCGCTTGTCGAACTTCTCGTAGGCCTCGGGCGCCTGCTCCAGGGGCAGCTCGTGGGAGACCACGAAACTGGGCTTGGCCCGCCCGGCGATGATCAGGTCGCGCAGCTGGCGGTTGTACCGCTTGACGTTGGTCTGGCCGGTACCCATCTGCTGACCCTTTTCGAACATGCGGCCGATCGAGACCAGCAGCTGTCCGTGCTTGGCGTGCTCGTCGGGTGCGCCCGGGTCGGAGGGCACGTACAGGCCCGGCACACCGAGCTTGCCGGTGGGCCGTACCGTCTCCACGAGCGTGTTGAGGACGACGGCGGGCTCCTCGTGGCTCGTGTCCTTGGGGGACTGCGCCTGGTAGCCGACGGCGTCCACGCCCTTGTCGGTGCCCTCGCCGTTCGTCTGCTCCTTGATCTGCTCGGCCGGGTCGCCCTTGGTGAAGTCGATCGGGATGGCCCCGATCTCCTCCGCCTTGGCCAGCCGCTCCGGCACCCGGTCCACCGAGAACACCTTGGCCGCGCCGCGCAGCAGCGCCGAGTAGGCGGCCATCAGGCCGACCGGTCCGGCGCCGAAGACGGCCACCGACTCACCGGGCTTCACCTCCGCGAGCTCGCAGCCGTGGTACCCGGTGGGGAAGATGTCGGCGAGCAGCACGAAGTCGGTCTCGTGCTCGTCCCCGGGCGGCAGTTTGAGGCAGTTGAAGTCGGCGTAGGGCACGCGCACCCGCTCGGCCTGGCCGCCGAGGTAGGGGCCCATCGCCACGTATCCATAGGCGCCGCCGGCGAATCCGGGGTTCACCGTGAGGCAGAACCCGGTCTTGCCGTCGAGACAGTTCTTGCAGAATCCGCAGGCCACGTTGAACGGCATGA
Source organism: Streptomyces sp. NPDC004065 (assembly GCF_044903565.1). Lineage (NCBI taxonomy): Bacteria > Bacillati > Actinomycetota > Actinomycetes > Kitasatosporales > Streptomycetaceae > Streptomyces > Streptomyces sp. NPDC004065. The sequence goes on from NZ_JBJDQT010000034.1 coordinate 34,951, forward strand.
CCACCCGGTCGCCCTCGGACAGCGAGGTCACGCCTTCGCCGGTCTCCTCGACGATCCCGAGGTTCTCGTGGCCGAAGACGATGCCGGACTGGGCGGCCGTGCGGCCCTCGTACATGTGCAGGTCGGATCCGCAGATCGCGGACGAGGTGACCCGTACGATCACGTCGTTCGGGTGCTGGATCCGGGGATCCTCGACCTCCTTCACCGAGACGGAGAAGGGCTTTTCGTAGACGACGGCTTTCACCTTCGGTCACCTCCGCGTCGAGCGCTGGACGACGGCGGCGGGACGAGCCGCGAAGAGGGACGCGCGGACGGGGGCGCTCGGGCGGGCGCGGTCCTCCCGGTCGCGCCGTCGCCCCGGGCGGTCTCGCTGCACCGCCGGACATTTCCAGGTAACGCCCCCGTGCCACGGCCCGCAACCCGCCCCGCCCGGCGGCCCGGGCGCCTGCCCGCTCACACCTGGACGACCGGCTCCCGGGTGAACAGCGCTCCCAGCTCAGGGGCGTTGACGCGGCGGTCGGTCAGCCGCAGCGCCTCCCAGACGCTCACCTGGTTCGCCGTGAGCACCGGCTTGCCCAGGTCCTTCTCCAGCGCCGCGATGTGGGACGCGGTGTGCAGGGCGGTGTCGGGCACCAGGACCGCCTCGGCCGCGTCGGTGTCGGCCGCGCGGGCCAGGTCGCGGATCTGCGCCTCCGTCCAGCGTGCCGCCTCAGCCGCCGTGCCGATCCCGGCACTGTGGGCGGTGGCCACCTCCAGCCCGCCGGCCCGCAGGAAGTCCGCGAAGAGGGCGGTCACGTCGTCGGGGTAGGTCGCCGCGACCGCCACCCGCCGTGCGCCGACCTCGCCCGCCGCGTGCACGAAGGCGAAGGAGGTGGAGGAGGCCGGCATGCCCACCGCGCGGGCGAGGGAGCGCACCTGCTCGTGGGCTCCCTCCCAGCCGTGCACGAAGCTGCCGCTGGTGCTCGCCCACACCACCGCCTCGGCACCCGACAGCCGCAGCCCCTCGACGCTCCGGGCCAGCTCCTCGACCGATCCGGTCCCGCGCAGCGTCCGGAGCCGGTAGGCGTCCTCGCCGACCTCGGTGTGCACCAGATCGACCCGGATGTCACTGCCCAGGAGCTGCTCGATGCGCGGATAGTCGTCCTCGGCGAAGTGGCCCGGGTAGAGGAATCCGAGTGCCGTCATGACCAGCCTTCCTGCCGTCGGTGAATGGCGGTTCCCGATTGCGGGTACCCCGTGACCGGCGGGCAGGCCCGCACCGGCCGCCCCCTCCGCGCGGTCACGGTTTCCCCATCGCCTCCGCACAATCTCCGGGGCATGGGCCGCATGGCCTTGGGTAGCCGCGCGCCCATGGCTCCACCACGTGCACCAGGCAAAGGCAGACAGACACCCGAGCCCAGCCGCCGGTCGCTGCTCACGGGCGTCGCGGGGGTAGCGGGGGCCGCGGCGTTCGGCGCGCTGGGCACAGCCGGCTGCAGCCGGGTGGCCACGGCGTCCACCGGCAGCGGCGGCGACCTGCTGCGCAGGCTCCGGGCCCAGGGCGTCGTACGGCTGGGCATCGCGGGGGAGATCCCGTTCGGGTACATCGACAAGGACGGGCGGCTGACCGGTGAGGCGCCGGAGCTGGCCCGGGTGATCTTCAAGCGCCTCGGGGTGGACCGGGTGCAGCCCGTGCCGACCGAGTTCGGCTCGCTGATACCGGGGCTGAACTCCCAGCAGTTCGACGTCGTGGCGGCCGGGATGTACGTCAACGCCGAGCGCTGCGAGCAGGTGATCTTCGCCGATCCCGACTACCAGATGCTCGACTCCTTCATCGTGCGCAAGGGCAATCCGCTGGGGCTGCACAGCTACCAGGACGTCGTGCGCAAGAAGGCGCGCTTCGCCACCGGCACCGGCTACGCGGAGATCCAGTACGCCGTCGATGCCGGGTACGACCAGGGCGACATCCTCGTCGTCCCCGACCAGGTGGCCGGTCTGAACGCCGTCGAGGCCGGGCGCGTGGACGTCTTCGCCGGCACGGCGCTGACCACCCGCGAGGTGGTGAAGAAGTCGTCCAAGGCGGAGGCCACCAAGCCGTTCGCGCCGCTGGTGGAGGGCAGGCCGCACGTCGACGGCGGCGCGTTCGCCTTCCGCCCGACCGAGACCGGGCTGCGGGACGCCTTCAACGCCGAGCTGCGGAAGCTGAAGCGCAGCGGCGAGCTGTTCCGGATCCTCCAGCCCTTCGGGTTCACGAAGGCCGAGATGACGGACCTCACCGCGAAGGAGCTGTGCGGCGGATGACCACGGGACTGTGGGAACTGGTACTGACCGGCGTGTGGACCACGGTCCAGCTGCTGGTGTTCAGCGCGCTGCTGGCCACCGCCGTCTCCTTCGTGGTCGGTGTCGCGCGCACCCACCGGCTGTGGGTCCTGCGCTTCCTCGCGGGCTTCTACACCGAGGTGTTCCGCGGGACCTCCGCGCTGGTGATGATCTTCTGGGTGTTCTTCGTGCTGCCGCCGGCCTTCGGCTGGCAGCTGGTGCCGATGTGGGCGGGCACGCTCGCGCTGGGGCTGACCTACGGGGCGTACGGCTCGGAGATCGTGCGGGGGGCGCTGAACGCGGTGGACCCGGCCCAGCGGGAGGGCGGCATCGCGCTCAGCTTCACGCCCTGGCAGCGGCTGCGGCTGATCCTGCTGCCGCAGGCGGTGCCGGAGATGATCCCGTCCTTCTCCAACCTGCTGATCGAGCTGCTCAAGGGCACCTCCCTGGTGTCGATCATGGGCATGGGCGATCTGGCCTTCAGCGGCAACCTGGTGCGGCTCGCCCTCCAGGAGAGCGCCGAGATCTACACCTACGTGCTGGTGATCTACTTCGTGATCGCCTTCGCGCTCACCCGGGTGATGCGGGGACTGGAGAAGCGGCTCAAGCGCGGCGTCGGCAAGGCCCCGCTCGACGAGCCGAGCGCTCCTGAGCCCCGGCACGCCGGGACGACCGGCGTGGGCGCAGGCGCCGGCGCCACGGAAGGGGGTGCCGCATGAACTGGGACTGGGGCGCCGTGCGTGACTTCATGCCGCACTTCTGGGACGGCCTGCTGGTCACCCTGCAGGCGCTGGCCCTCGGCTCGCTGATCTCGTTCGCGCTGGGCCTGCTGTGGGCGCTGCTGATGCGGACGCCGAGCCGGTGGGTGCGCTGGCCGGTGGGCACGGTGACGGAGTTCGTCCGCAACACGCCGCTGCTGGTGCAGCTGTTCTTCCTCTTCTACGTGCTGCCCGAGTGGGGGCTGACCTTCTCGGCCCTGACCACCGGCGTCTTCGCGATCGGGCTGCACTACTCGACGTACACGATGCAGGTCTACCGGGCCGGCATCGAGGCGGTGCCGGCCGGCCAGTGGGAGGCGGCGACGGCACTGAACCTGCCGCGGCGGCGGACGTGGACGGCGGTGATCCTGCCGCAGGCGATCCGCCGGGTCGTCCCCGCGCTCGGCAACTACGTCATCTCGATGCTCAAGGACACACCGATGCTGATGGCGATCACCGTGCTGGAGATGCTCGGGCAGGCGCGGCTGTTCTCGCAGCAGCACTTCCAGTTCACCGAGCCGCTGACCGTGATCGGCGTGGCCTTCGTCCTCGTTTCCTACCTGGCCTCCCTCCTCCTGCGAGCACTGGAGCGACGTCTTGTCCGTTGACACCGCCAAGCAACCCGACCGCCCCGCCGACGCCACCTCCGCCCCGGAGCTGGTCCGCCTGGAGAACGTGACCAAGCGGTTCGGGGACCACACGGTCCTCGACGGGCTCGACTTCTCGGTCGACGCCGGCAAGCACGTCACCCTGATCGGCCCCTCCGGCTCGGGCAAGACGACGATCCTGCGGATGCTGATGACCCTGACCGAGCCCGACGAGGGCACGATCACCGTCGACGGCCGGCGGCTCTTCCCGGCCCCCGCCAAGCAGGTCCGGGAGATCCGCAAGAAGATCGGCATGGTCTTCCAGCAGTTCAACCTGTTCCCGAACATGACCGTCCTGCGCAACATCACCGAGGCCCCGGTCACGGTGCTCGGCCTGTCCAGGGACGAGGCCGAGGCCCGGGCCCGGGAACTGCTGGAGCTGGTGGGCCTGGCCGACAAGTGCGCCGCCCGCCCCTCCCAGCTCTCCGGCGGCCAGCAGCAGCGGGTCGCGATCGCCCGGGCCCTGGCGATGCGCCCGCAGGTCCTGCTGCTCGACGAGGTGACCTCGGCACTGGACCCGGAGCTGGTCGCCGGCGTGCTGGACGTACTGCGGGACATCGCCCGCAGCACGGACATCACCATGCTGTGCGTGACCCACGAGATGGGCTTCGCCCGCGACATCTCCGACCAGGTCCTGATGTTCGACGCCGGCCACGTGATCGAATCCGGCCCCCCGGAACAACTCTTCGGCGACCCGGAACAGGAACGGACACGGGAGTTCTTGAGCGCGGTGCTGTAGCAGGCCCTGGGCGGGGGCGGGAGCCCCCCGCCCAGGGCCGGGGGCGCTGGGCGGAGCCCCGCGGGGGTCCGCGGGGGTCCGGGGCGCAGCCCCCGCCGGGGTGCAGGGGCGGAGCCCCGCATGGGGTCCGGGGCGGAGCCCCGTGGCGGCCACTCCTCACCCCACCGAGCCGGGCGGGCGGGCCGGATGGGGCAAAGGGGGGTGCAGGGGGGCGCAGCCCCCGCCCAGGGTGCAGGGGCGAAGCCCCGCATGGGGTCCGGGGCGCAGCCCCGTGGCGGTGCCGTCTTGGCCCACCGAGTCGGGCGGGCCGGATGGGGCAAAGGGGGGTGCAGGGGCGAAGCCCCCGCCCGGGGTGCGGGGGCGAAGCCCCGCATGGGGTCCGGGGCGCAGCCCCGTGGCGGCCACTCCTCACCCCACCGAGCCGGGCGGGCGGGCCGGATGGTGCGCCGGCCCGCCGACCGGCTGAACCGGCGTGCGACGCCCGTGCTGCCGTCCCTGGCGATCCAGGTGCCGCCGACCGACGAGCACCTGGTCACGAGCACCCCCGGAGACCGGGTACTATTTTCTCGTCGCCGGCCGCGGAAGCGGACGGCGGGAGTCATGCGCCGCTAGCTCAGTTGGTTAGAGCAGCTGACTCTTAATCAGCGGGTCCGGGGTTCGAGTCCCTGGCGGCGCACAGAGGAAGGGCCCCTCGTGATCACGAGGGGCCCTTCGGCATGCCCGGCGCTCCGCGCAACGGAGACCCGTCAGAACGTCACGTCCGAGCAGGCGTAGAACGCGTTGCCCGTGTCGGCGATCGTCCACACGCCGACGATCACGTGGTGGCCGCTCAGCCCCGTCGGCAGGGTGCCGCTGTGGCTGAGGGTGGCCGGCGGGCGCTGTCCGCCGTAGGGGACCGTCAGGAAGGGTGTCGTGTTGAGGTCGGCGCGGGTCAGCGCGTGGTTCTGGTTCCAGCCCTGCCGGGTGACGTAGTACTTGAAGTCCGTCGTGGCGTGCATGGCGGTGAACTGCCAGCGGAAGGTGTAGCTCTGCCCGCCGTTGACCCTGGTCGTGGGCCAGGCCCCGCCCGAGGGGGTGCGCGGGCTGTCGAGCTGGCCGAACCGGGTGTTGTTGCCGGAACAGATCCGTCCGTCGGCCGGTCCGGACGCCGGGAAGCCCTTGGGGCCCTCGACGCTCTGCGGCTCCCACTGGATGTCGCCGCAGTTGGTCACGGTGCCGTTGGCGCAGAGCTTCTGCCGGCTGATGGGGAGGTCGGTGTAGCCGTGGCTGCTGGCGCCGCCGGTGGAGAGCACGAAGGCTCCGGCGGTGGTGAGGCCCAGCACGGCCGCGTACAACTTGGCCTTGGTGCGCATGCTGCCGCTCCTGGTGAACGTGGGGAGTTTCAGTGAGCTGTGCAGGTCTTGCGAGTAGGTCTAGACCAAGTAGCAGATTATTGCCGTTAGTTGAACATGTCCATACCAACGGCGGGTCCCGGTCCCCGGCGTCCCGCGCAGAACGCCACGGTCAGATCGCGCACCAGCACCTTGCGCTCGTAGTCGTCGAGTTCGACCAGCCCGCGGGTGGTCAGCCGGGTCACCGTGTCCTCCACGGAGTCCACGACCGAGGTGACCATCGTCGCCCGCTGCCGCGCGTCCAGCGCCGCGACACCGCGCCGGTGCATCGCGGCGGCCACCTCGGGGACGTACTCCACCCGGGCCGGGCGCACGCGGAACACCTCCAGCCCGACGGGTTCCGCGTCCCGGGCCACCAGCCGGGTCAGCGCCCCCTCGGCCGCGTCCGCCGCCCCCGGCGCACCGCCCGGCGCCTCCACCGGCACCCGGAGCAGCGCGGCCTCCACGCACTCGCGCAGATACCGCTCGTGGTCGTCGATCCCGAGCGCGGCCCGCGCGGTGTCCCGCACCCGCCACACCACGAGCACCGCCACCCGCAGCCCCACCCCGCCCGGATCGGCGGCGGGCATCGGCTCGCTGCGCCAGTGCCGCAGCCGTACGTCGACCCGGCGGCGGCGCGCCAGCGGGTTGACCCACAGCAGCCCGGTGCGGCGGACGGTCCCCGCGTAGCGGCCGAACAGCCCGAGCACCCAGGCCCGTCCGGTACGCCCCCGGGTCAGCCCGCCGATGCCGGACAGCCCGAGCACGCCCGCCCCGGCGTAGGCGGCCCACTGCGGCAGGCCGAGCCCGGCGCCGGCGCCGGCCGGCAGCCGCAGGGCCGCCACCGCGAGGGGCGGCAGCGCCCCCGCCCACCACGAGGTGAGGACGCAACCCGCCGTGCCGCAGGCGCCCGCGATCACCCCCACCGCTCCGGGCAGCACCCGGGCCGGCCGCTCCACCAGGGCGGGGTCCGTCTCCGGCGCCGGCCGGGCGGCCGGTGCGGGCACCCGGCGCCGGTAGCGCGGCTGCTCGCCGGTGCCCTGCCGGCTCGCCACCACCGCGGGGCCGAGCCGCACCGGACCGGGGCGGGGTCCGGGCTCGTCGCGGAACAACAGGTGGACCGGGATCTCGGTGGTCGCCTCGTTCTGGATGAGCCGGGAGGCGGAACGGTTCGCCCGGTCACCCGGGGGTTCGATGCGATCCACGTCAGACTCCATACGGACTTGTCCCGATCTGTGCACGTTGATCAGTGTCACCATCGGCACCGAAGCACGCATGCTGACGGTCCGAATGATGTACGGCACCGGCACGGCACCGGCCGTACGCGCGACTCGGGCGGTCCGCGACCGCGCCCACCAGGCACGGATGGTCGGGAGCACCCCCGCACGTCCTGTAGAGTTAACGGTGTCAGCAGGCGCCGCTAGCTCAGTTGGTTAGAGCAGCTGACTCTTAATCAGCGGGTCCGGGGTTCGAGTCCCTGGCGGCGCACCGACGGCAGGGCCCCTCGCACGAGCGGGGGGCCTTCGCGTTGCCCGGGGGCCAACTGCCGCCCGCCGGCGCCGACTCAGGCGCCCGTTCCCGTGAGGTAGGCCGAGACGACCACGCTCTCGGCGCCGCCCTCGGCGACCAGCCGCAGCCCCGCGCGCCGGGCACGGTCCGCCGGCCCGGTGTGTCCGGCCGGCCGGACGTTCGCCGCACCCGAAACGCCCGGTCCGTTCGGTACGTCCGGTATGCCCGTGACGCCGGTGACAACCCCCGGGGCTGCCGCGGCCCCCGCGATCCCCGGGGCTGCCGGGACCTTTGAGACTCCCGGGACCCACGGGACCTCCGGCACCCCGGAGGCTCGGGGGGCGGGGGCCTCGGAGGCGTCCACGACTCCCCGTACACCGGAGGCCGCCCGGTCGCGGGGCCGGGTCGCGACGTCCTCGACGGTGAAGTCGGCGACCGTGCCGTCGCCGCGGCCGACCCGGATCGTGCTGCCGGGCCGCAGCGCACCGAGGTCACGGAACACGGCGGTCCCGCTGCCGCCGTCCGCCCGCCCCACCAGCAGCGCCGTCCCCGGCGCCCCCGGCTTGACCCCGGCGGCGTACCAGCCCACGGCGCCGGACCCGGCGGCGGGCGGCACCTCGAGCGCGCCGCGCGCGTCCAGTGCGAGGGACACCACCGGAGCCCGTACCCCGAGGTCGGGGATGTCGAGCCGGCGCGGTACGGCGTCGCGCAGCGGGGTGGCCGCCGGCGGCAGCGGGTTCCCGGCGGGCCGTCCGGCCGCGGCCATGTCACCCGTGGCGGGGCCGGACGGCGACTGCCGTACCTCGGTCGGGCCGCTGCCCCACGACCACAGGCCGAGCAGCAGCAGTACCCAGACCAGTCCGGTGATCAGGCGGCCGGCGCCCAGGCGTTCAGCGTCGGTGCCGGACATCGCGATCACGTTCCCGGTCGGTTCGGGTGCGGTCGGTACGGGCCCGGTCGGCGCGGGCCCGGTCGGCGCGGGCCCTGTCGAGGGCGCGGGGCAGGAAGGCCACGGCGGCCGCGGCCGCGCCCGCGAGGGCCAGCCCGGTGACCGTGTGCGCCGCCGAGGGCTCGGGCGGCTCGGGAGCGGCGTGCGCGTCCGGCGGGGCGGACGCCGTCGCACGCGCCGGAGCCGGAGCCGACGACGGCGACGTCCGTACGGCACCGTCCCCCGCGCCCATCGCGTGGGCCGCGGGGACGCAGGCGGCTGCCGCCAGCAGCCCTGTACAGAGAGTGAGCCGTAGTGGACCCATCGTGAGACCTCCGTCACCAGGAGACCTCGGATCGGCCGTTTCCGCATCCGCGGCGGCCCGGCGTTGCCCCGTGCGGGCGAGGGGAAGGGGTCGGCCGGGTGAGACGGTGCACCCGACGAGACCCGCCGAGACCCGACGAGACCCGCTCGGACGCGGCCCGCACCCGAACACAGCCGGCGCTCGGACGCGGCCCGCACCCGAACACAGCCGGCGCTCGGACGCGGCCCGCGCCCGGACGCCGTCGGCTCAGACGCGGTCGACGAGGTCGGCGATCGAGTCCACGACCTCGGACGGCCGGAACGGGTAGCGGTCGACTTCCTGCGGCCGGGTGACGCCGCTGAGCACCAGGAAGGTGCGCATCCCGGCCTCCAGGCCGGCGAGCACGTCGGTGTCCATACGGTCGCCGATCATGGCGGAGGCCTCGGAGTGGGCGCCGATCGCGTTGAGCCCGGCCCGCATCATCAGCGGGTTGGGCTTGCCGACGAAGTACGGCTTCTTGCCGGTCGCCGCGGTGATCAGCGCGGCCACCGAGCCGGTGGCGGGCAGGTCGCCCTGGGCCGAGGGGCCGACGTTGTCGGGGTTGGTGGCGATGAACCGGGCGCCGGCGTTGATCAGCCGCACGGCCTTCGTCAGCGCCTCGAAGGAGTACGTCCGGGTCTCGCCGAGGATCACGAAGTCCGGCTCCTGGTCGGTGAGGATGTACCCGATGTCGTGCAGCGCGGTGGTCAGGCCCGCCTCGCCGATGACGTAGGCGCTGCCGCCGGGTCGCTGGTCGTCCAGGAACTGGGCGGTGGCCAGGGCGGAGGTCCAGATGTTCTCCTCGGGCACGTCCAGGCCCATGCGCCGCAGCCGGGCGTGCAGGTCGCGCGGCGTGTAGATCGAGTTGTTGGTCAGCACCAGGAACGGGCGGCCGGACTCGCGCAGTTTCTTCAGGAAGGCGTCGGCGCCGGGGATCGGGATGCCCTCGTGGATCAGGACACCGTCCATGTCGGTGAGCCAGGACTCGATGGGCTTGCGGTCTGCCATGTGCCGATCTCCTGCCGTCCGCGGGCCTGCGTGCGCCCAGCCTAGTCAGTGGCCGGATCTTGCCGAAACGGTCCGCCACCCGGCGTCGGCATGTCCGCCCGTACCACCGCCGTATGCCCGCGGGCTAAGGCACCAGGCGCGGCCGCGAGACGAGGTCTCGAGGCGCGGCCGCGAGACGGGAGCGCGGGGCGCGGCCGCGAGACGGCGCCGCGGGGCGCGGCCGCGAGACGGCGCCGCGGGGCGCGGTCGCGCCCCCGGCTCAGCGGCGTCTGCGGGCCAGTGCCAGGGTGCTGCCGACGGCGAGCAGCAGGGCGGCGCCCGTGAGCAGGCCGCGCGGGGTGGCGAGTCCGGTGCGGGCGAGTTCGTCGGCGAAGGGCAGGCCGTCGGAGTCGGAGGGGTCCAGGGCGGCGGTCGGGTCGGCGCCGGGGACGGCGGTGGAGGCGCCCGGGCCGTCGGACGCCGTACCCGGACCCGGGCCGACCCCGGCCCCCGCGCTTGCGCCGGCGTCCGCGCCGGCACTGGCGTCCGCGCCTGCGCTGGCGCGGGGATCGGCCTCGCGGCTGCCGGCCGGGGCCGGGCCGGTGGCGGCGTCCGAGGCGATGCGGAACCGGTAGTCGCCGGACTGGCCGACCCACTCCCCGTCGTCGTCGTGCCGCTGTACGACGGCGGCGTTCGCCGTGACCTCGTTGGCCACGGCGTCCGAGGTGATCGCCAGCCGTACCTTGACGGTGACGGTCCTGCCCGGGCCCAGGGTGACCCCGGGCAGCCCCGCGTCGAAGGGGCCGACGAGCTCGGCCCGGTCGGTCGTCTCCAGGCGCACGGGACGGGGACGGGAGCCGTCGTAGAACTCCAGCCGTACCTGACCGGCCTTCAGCGCGCGCTTGGCGTCGACGAGCACGACGACCGGGTGGATGCCGGCGCAGGTGGCCGAGGTGGTGTTGGTGAGGTCGATGGAGAAGGTGCCGTATCCGCCACCGGCGGTGTACGACTCCGGGCCGCCGTGGACGCGGCTGGTGATGGGGAAGTGACGGTCGTCCGGCCCGGCGCAGACGGGACGCGGGGCGGCGTGGGCCGGGCCGGCCAGAGCGACGGCGGCCGCGGCGAGGCAGAAGGGCAGGGACGTGCACAATCGCATGAACACATGACCATTCCGCCTCGGCGCTCCAGCCCGGGAAGCCACGCCGTCCCCCGCCCCCGAACGGCGCCGCGTTTCCCCTCGAACGGCGTCGTGCCACCGCCCGAGCGACCGGTCCGGCGGGAGCGGTCCGGCGAGGCAGCCGTCCAGCGGGGAGGCCGTCCGGTGAGGCGGCCGTCCGGTGAGGCGGCTATCCGTCGCCGCGTCCGAACATCGGCGCGAGCACCAGCTGGGCGGCCCCTTCGGCGACCGACCGCTCATCGCCGACGACCCGCACCGGCACCGCCCCGCCGTCCGTGCCCTCCCTGCGCGCCCGGGCCCGGAGCACCTCCGACACCCCGTGCACGAACGCCTCCGGCGCCGCCTCCACCGTGCGGCCTCCCAGCAGCACCTCCTCGATGTCCAGCAGCCCCACCAGATTCGCCGCGCCGGTCCCGAGCACCCGTGCCGCCTCCCGCGGGTCCCCGCGGCCCACGGCGTCCAGGCACAGCGCCTCGAGGCACCCGCGGTCCCCGCATTCGCACACGGGTCCGTCCAGCTGGATCACCTGGTGCCCGAACTCTCCCGCCCCGGTCCGCGGTCCGCGGTGCACCCGCCCCCCGATCACCAGTCCGGCCCCGAGCCCCGTACCGACGTGGAGATAGGCGAAGGAGGCGCCACCCCCGCCACCCGCACCCCCACCGCCCGCACCTTCGCCACCCGCACCCCCACCGCCCGCACCTTCGCCACCCGCACGCCCGCCGCCCGCACCTTCGGCACCCGCACCCCCGTCGCGCCCGCCGCCGTCCCCGCTCACGCCACCACCGCCCGCGCCGTGCTCCTCGCCGCCCCCGGCCACCGCCAGACCCAGCGCCGCCGCGTTGGTGTCCTTGTCGACCACGACCGGTATCCCGAGCCGCCGCTGAAGCGCGTCCCGGAGCGGGAACCCGTCCCACTGCGGGAACCCGGTCACCCGGTGCAGCACCCCGCGCCCGTGGTCGAGCGGCCCGGGCAGCGCCACCCCCACCCCGACCGGCGACACGACACCTCCCAGCGCCTCGTCCACCAAGTCCTCGACCTCCCGGGCCACCTGCTCGACGACCGCCGCGGCCGCCGCGCCCAGATCGAGCGGGGCGCGGCGCTCGCCGACGACGGTGCCGTTCAGGTCGACCAGCACCGTCCGCACCTCGTCCCGGTCGACGTGCACACCGGCCGCGTGCCCGGCCTCCGGCACCAGGCGCAGCACGGTGCGCGGCTTGCCGCCCGTGGACGCGCGGCGTCCCGCCTCCGCCGCGAGCCCCTCCTGCCGCAGCCGGGCGGTGATCTTGCTGACCGCCTGCGGGGTGAGCCCGGTCCGCTCGGCGAGTTCCAGCCGGCTGATGCCCCCGGCCCCGGCTCCGCGCAGCAGGTCGAGTACCAGGGCGGTGTTGTGGCTGCGCAGCGCGAGCAGGTTCACCCCCGCCGGTCCGGCCGGCCGCCCCGCCGCGCCGGCCGCGCCCACGGCGCCCCGGGCTCCCACGGCTGCCCCGGCTCCCGTCCCCCGGACCACGCCGGTCCTCGTACGCGCACCCGCACCCGCCCCCGTGCCCGCACCCGCGCCCGCGCCCGACGCACCCGCACCCGCTTCGTCCACTCCGCTGCTCACCTCCCCATTGTCGCCCCCGCTTGCACTTTGGCAACAGCGTTGCGAAAGTAGGGGCATGACCCATGGCACTCCCCTCCGCGTGGGCCTCATCGGCTACGGCCTCGCGGGTTCCGTCTTCCACGCCCCGCTGATCGCCGCGACCGAGGGCCTGCACCTCGACACGGTCGTCACCTCCCACCCGCAACGGCAGGCACAGGCCCGGGCCGAGTTCCCGGACGTACGCGTCGTGGCCGGCCCCGACGAGCTGTTCGCCCGGGCCGGCGAACTCGACCTGGTCGTCGTGGCCTCCCCGAACCGCACGCACGTCCCGCTCGCCACCACCGCCCTCGAGGCCGGGCTGCCGGTGGTCGTGGACAAGCCGGTCGCCGGTACGGCCGCCGAGGCGCGCGGCCTGGCAGCGCTCGCCGAGGAGCGCGGGCTGCTGCTGTCCGTTTTCCAGAACCGCCGCTGGGACAACGACTTCCGCACCCTGCGCGAGCTGATCGCGAAGGGCGAGCTGGGCGACGTGTGGCGGTTCGAGTCGCGGTTCGAGCGCTGGCGGCCGCAGCCGAAGGGCGGCTGGCGCGAGTCGGGCGACCCGGCGGAGATCGGGGGGCTGCTCTACGACCTCGGGAGCCATGTGGTCGACCAGGCCCTGGTCCTGTTCGGTCCGGTCACCCAGGTGTACGCCGAGGTGCTCGTGCGCCGGGAGGGAGCCGAGACCGACGACGACACGTTCCTCGCGCTGACGCACGCCAACGGCGTCCGCTCCCACCTGTACGTCTCCGCGACGGCCGCCCAGTTGGGCCCGCGCTTCCGGGTCCTCGGCTCGCGGGCGGGCTTCGTGAAGTACGGCCTGGACCCGCAGGAGGCGGCGCTGCGCGAGGGCCGGCGGCCCGGCGCCGAGCCCGGTGACTGGGGCACGGAGGAGGAGTCCCTGTGGGGCCGCGTCGGCGCCGGGGAGTCCCCGCTGACCGGCGGCGGGCGCCCGGTGCCGACCCTGCCCGGCGACTACCCGGCGTACTACGCGGCGGTGGCCGCCGCCCTGCGCGACGGCGCCCCCAACCCGGTCACCGCCTGGGAGGCCGCCGCGGCCCTGGACGTCCTGGAGGCGGCCCGGCGTTCGGCCCGCGACGGCGTGGTGGTGACGCCGTGACGGACAACCCCAGGCCGGCCGCGCGGGTCGCGCCCCGGTCCGCACCGGAGATCACCCCGACCGTGGAGGAGCTGGAGGCCGAGGAACGCCGCCTGGTCCTGCGGCGGTTCACGTACGAGGACGCCTGGGCGCTGGGCTCGCTGCTGGTGGAGCTGGCGCGGGAGCGGCAGGCGCCGGTCGCCGTCGACATCCACCGCGCGGGCCAGCAGCTCTTCCACGCGGCGCTGCCCGGCTCGACCCCGGACAACGACGCCTGGATCGCCCGCAAGCGCCGGGTGGTGGAGCGCTACGGCTCGGCGTCGTACCTGGTGGGGGCCCGTTTCCGGGCCAAGGGCAGCACCTTCGAGGAGTCCTCCCGGCTGGACCCGGACCGCTACGCGGCCCACGGCGGCTCGTTCCCGATCGCCGTGGAGGGCGCCGGCGTGATCGGCGCGGTGACGGTCTCCGGCCTGCCCCAGCTCCAGGACCACCGGCTGGTGGTGGAGGCGCTGGAGCGGTTCGTGGAGCGGTCCGGGGAGCGGTCCGGGGACCGGTAGTCCCCCATGGGGGCCCGGCGGCGCCCGGACCACCGGACCCGTGGGGGCCCGGCAACCCACGGGGCACCGGCCCCATGGGTCCCCGCGGCCCCCGCACCACCACCGAGCCCCCGCACCACCGGACCCCCGGACCACAGGGAACCCCCTGGGACCACGGGAACCCGGCGGGTTCACCGGGATTACCGGCGCGTTTCCCCGGGTTGGGGTGCTGTGGACGCGATGATCACAGCACCCCACCCCCGGAGGGATCGGAACCGATGAGCGGTACGGCAACCCCACTGAAGGAGACCGTCGGACGGTACGGCGTCTGGAGCATCGGCCTGCGCTCCGAGGATCCCGGCCGACGTGGTGAGATCGGCGAGGCCGCCGCCGAGCTGGAGGAACTCGGGTTCGGGGCGGCCTGGCTCGGCGGCAGCAGCGCCGCCCCGAACGCCGCTCCGCTGCTCGCGGCGACCTCGCGGCTCGCCGTCGGCACCAGCATCCAGAGCATCTGGCAGCACGACGCCGAGGCGAGCGCGGCGGGCTTCGCCGAGCTGGAGGCGGCGTACCCGGGCAGGTTCGTGCTGGGACTCGGCGTGAGCCACGCCAGGCTCGCCGAGCAGTACCGCCGCCCGTACTCGGCGCTGGTCGCCTATCTCGACGCCCTGGACGCCGCGGGGGTGCCCGCGGACCGCCGGGTGCTCGCCGCGCTGCGTCCACGGATGCTGGAGCTGGCCCGGGACCGGGCGGCCGGCGCGGTGCCGTACCTGGTCACACCGGAGCACACGGCGCGCGCCCGCGAGATCCTGGGCGAAGGGCCCCTGCTGGCACCCGAGTTCAAGGTCGTCCTGGAGACCGACCCGGCCCGCGCCCGCGAGATCGCCCGCGGCTACCTCGCCATGTACCTGGAGCTGCCCAACTACACCGGCAACTTCCTGCGCCTGGGCTTCACCGAGGACGATCTGCGCGGCGGCGGCAGCGACCGGCTGGTCGACGCGGTGTTCGCCTGGGGCGAGGAGTCCAGGATCCGTGACCGCGTCCGGGAGTTCGAGGCCGCGGGCGCGGATCACGTGGCCCTCCAGGTGGTCGTGGCGGGCCAGGACCGCGACACGCTGCCCCGGCAGGAGTGGCGTCGCGTGGCCGCCCTCCTCGCCTGAGCGGGCCACGGGCCGCGGGACGGGGGACGGCGGGCGCGGGCCACGGGGACGGCGGGCGCGGGCCACGGGGACGGCGGGCGTCTACGCGTCCCTCAGCTCCTGCCGCTGGCGGCCCAGCCCCTCGATCTCCAGCTCCATCACGTCACCCGCGCGCAGATAGGGCTTGGGCTCGGGCCGGCCCATGGCCACGCCGGCCGGCGTACCGGTGTTGATGACGTCCCCCGGGTACAGGGTCATGAACCGGCTGACGTACCGGACGACTTCGGCGACGGGGAAGATCTGCTCGGCGGTGTTCCCGTCCTGCTTCAGCTCCCCGTTGACCCACAGCCGCAGCGGCAGCCGCTGCGGGTCCGGCACCTCGTCGGCCGTCACCAGCCAGGGCCCGAGCGGGTTGAACGTCTCGCAGTTCTTGCCCTTGTCCCAGGTCCCGCCGCGCTCCATCTGGAACTCGCGCTCGGAGACGTCGTTGGCCACCGCGTACCCGGCGACGTGCGCGAGCGCCTCCTCGCGCGACTCCAGGTACCGGGCCGTGCGACCGATGACGACGGCCAGCTCCACCTCCCAGTCGGTGCTGGTGGAGCCGCGGGGCACGAGCACGGTGTCGTTCGGCCCGACCACGGTGTCCGGCGCCTTGAAGAAGATCACCGGCTCGGTGGGCGGCAGGGCGCCGGTCTCGCGGGCGTGGTCGTGGTAGTTCAGCCCGATGCACACGATCTTGCCGATCCGCGCGAGCGGCGGCCCGATCCGCAGCCCGGCCGCCTCCAGCACGGGCAGTTCCCCCGCGGCGCCGGCGTCCCTGATCCGGCCGAGCGCCGCGTCGTCGGCGAGCAGCGCGCCGTCGATGTCCGGGACGAGGCCCGACAGGTCCCGCAGCGTTCCCCCGGCGTCCAGCAGCGCGGGCCGCTCCGCCCCCGCCGGCCCGACTCGCAGCAGCCTCATGCGCACCGTCTCCCTCGCTCGCGGACCGGACGATCTTCCAGGCCCGGCGTCCGGTCCGCAACACCTGGTTCACGTACTGGACCGCGGCGACCGGTCACCGCGCCCCTCGCACCGGCGCCCGCCCGCCGCTGCCCGCCGGGCCGACGGGCCGACGGGTCGGCGGGTCGGCGGGTCGGCGGGCAGCCGACCCGCCGGCCCACGCCTCAGCGGTACAGCACCGCCCGTTCGACCGCGCTCCACGCCGTGCTGGTCACCACGTACAACGCGGCGGCCAGCGGTACGACGGCGACGGTGACGAGGGTGAAGAAGGACATGAACGGCAGCACCCTGGCGACCGCCCCGGCAGCCCCGGCGGCCCCGGTTGCGCCGCTGGCGCCGCTGGGGCGATCGCCCGTACCGGCCGCCCCCGTCGCCCCGGACAGCCCGGCCGCGCTCCTCTTCGCCTGCCGGTAGTTGAAGCCGGCGATGAGCGCGACGACCGCGAACAGCGCCCAGTACACGGCCCCCGCCGCCCCGAGGACCTGGCCGTCGCCGAGGACGTCCGCCCACCGTCCGCCGAGCGGCGCCGCGAACAGACGGTGGTCGAGCAGGCCGCCGGCGCCCGGCCCGGAGAACAGGCGGTAGAGGAGGAAGAAGGCGGGCAGCTGGCAAAGGCTCGGCAGGATGCCCGAGAACGGCGACACCTTCTCCGCCGCGTGCAGCTCCAGGACCGCCTTCTGCAGTTTCCGCGGGTCCTCGCCGTACTTCCGGCGCAGCTCGGCGATCCTCGGCGCGAGCGCGGCCCGGGCCCGCTGCCCGCGTGCCGCGGCCCGGGACAGGGGGTGGACGAGGAGTCGTACGAGTGCGGTGAACAGGACGATCGCGGCGGCCGTCGCCGAGGCGTGGAACAGCGGCTGGAGCAGGTGGGCGAACTGCTCCACCACAGTGGCGAACAAGGACATGGGTGAACCTCCCGGGGTCTCGTCGTGCCGGATGCACAGGGGCATGGGAATGGCGGCATGACGACGCGCGCGGGGTCACGGGACGGGGTCACGGGACGGGGTCACGGGACGGGGTCACGGGACGGGGTCACGGAGCGGGACGGGCGGAACCCGACGGGCGCTCTGGGCGCACCGAACCCACGGTGGGGGTGCCCGGGGCGCACCAGCCGCACCGGGCCCACAAGGTGCCCCTCACATGCCCGGGATGCCCTGCGCGACGGTCGTCGGAAGGGCGAGTCCGGGCGCCCGGGGCCGCGGCCGGCCGGCCGCGTCGGGATCGCGCTGCGGCAGGAACGCCGTACGGCGGTCCCGGTCCCGGATGGCCGTACGCACCCGGGCGGGCGGCACCGCGGGCGTGCGCCGTGCGGCGAGCAGCGCGCAGGCGGTGAGCGCGGCCCCGGCCACGGCGGTGGCCGCGGCGGCGAGGGCGACACCGGCGAAGAGACCGCCGTTGTCGAGATCGAGTACGCCGAGCACGACGGCCTGGAACAGCGGCAGCAGCGCGGACAGCGGCAGCAGCGCGGACAGCAGCAGGAGCGGCGACGCCGCCGCGGGAAGCGGACGGCGCGGACGGCGGACCCGGTCGCGGATCACGGTCGCCCCCTGTCCCCGGCCTCCTCGGCCTGTCGTCGTCCCGCGGGCCCTCCGCGAGATGTTGCCACCCGGGCCCTTCACGGCCCGGTGTCAGGCCGGCCCGGGTGTCAGACCGGCCCGGGTGTCAGGCCGGCCCGGGTGTCAGGCCGGCCCGGGTGTCAGGCCGGCCCGGTGTCACGCCGGCTCGGTCTGGAGCGGCTGGAGCAACCGCTTCGGCTTCAGCAGCGCCCGGCTGACCGGGTCGGCCGGGTCCGGATCGAGTCCGGGGCCCGGGATCATGATGACGTCCTCCAGGGGCACGACGGTTCCGCAGGCGGTGCACGCACCGTTCGAGCCGAGTTCGGCACCGCAGCCGGCGTGCCGGAAGTAGCGGAGCCGGGCCTCGCCGTAGTGCTCCCGCCCCCACGTGCCGAGCGAGAGCAGCGTCGGCCACAGGCCGGCGCCCCGCTCGGTGAGGACGTACTCGTCCCGGGGCGGGGACTGCTGGTAGCGGCGCTTGACGAGGAGCCCCTCCGCGGTCAGCGTCTGGAGCCGCGCGGCGAGCACGGCGCGCGGGATGCCGAGGTGGGTCAGGAAGTCGTTGTACCGCCGCACGCCGTAGAGAGCGTCGCGGATGACGAGCAGCGTCCAGCGCTCCCCGACGACCTCCAGCGCGCGGGCGATCGAGCACTCCTGCGTCGCGTAGTCCTTGCCCAGTGCCATGGCATCCACTGTAACCACTTTTCCCACTCTTGGTTCGATGACCGAACTCATCGTGCTACGGTTCACGAGCGTCATAGGTTCAGTCACCGAATCGACAGCATCGGCGCCCCGCGCCAGGTCTCCCCTCCCCCGGAAGGAATCGCCACCATGACCGGGTCCGACCCCACCACCGCCACGGCTGCCACGACCGCCGCTACGACCGCCCCCACCACCGCCGCCACCGTGCCCACCCCGGCCACCGGAACGGACGCCCCCACCGACGCCCCCTCCACAGCCCGGGCACGAACCCCCGGCGACTCGCCCCCGCGTCCCCGCGCGACCCTGGCCCTGACCAGCGCCGCCACCGCGATCGCCCTCATGACGTACACCGCCCCGGCCGTCACCCTCCGCGGCACCGCCGCCGCCCTGCACACCCCCCTGTCGGCCCAGGCCTGGCTGCTCAACGGCACCCCGCTGGGCCTGGCCGCGCTGCTCCTGGTCGCGGGCAGCCTGGCCGACGACTACGGCCGCCGCCGCGTCTTCCTCACCGGCACCCTGGCGCTCGGCCTGACCACCCTGCTGGGCGCCCTCGCGACGTCGACCTGGCAGTTCACGCTGGCCCGTATCGCCCAGGGCGCGGCGAGCGCGGCCATCCTGGCCAGCAGCCTGGGCCTGCTCGTGCACGCCTTCCCCACCCCGCGCGGCCGGCTGCACGCCACCGGTGTCTGGGGCGCCTTCGTCAGCGGCGGCATAGCGGTCGGCCCCCTGGTGGCGGGCGCGCTGCCCGACTGGCGTGTCGGCTACGGCGTCTTCGGCGCCGCCACCCTGGTCGCCGCCGCCTTCGGCGTGCGCGCGCTCACCGAGTCGCGGGCGCCCAGGGGCGGCCGCCCCGACGTGCTCGGCGCGCTCACCTTCGGCCTGGCCCTGGTGGCCCTGGTGGCGGCCCTGACCCTGGGCCGGGACGGCTGGCTGCGGGCGCCGGTGGGGCTGCTGTTCGCGGCCGCGGTCGTGCTGGTCGGCGTGTTCCTGCTGGTGGAGCGCCGCGCCGGTACGCCGATGATCGACCTGTCCCTGCTGCGCCACCGCCACTTCCTGGCCTCCTCGGCGGCCGGCCTCTTCACGGGCTTCGCGGTGATCGGCCTGTTCACCTTCCTGCCGGCGCTGCTGCAGCAGTCGCTGGGCCTGTCCGCCATGGACACCGCGTGGCTGTTCCTGCTGTGGTCCGCCCTGAGCTTCGCGGTGGCGCTCCAGGCGAAGCGGCTGGCGGGCCGGGTCCCGGCGCGCCGCCAACTCGCCCTGGGCTTCCTCCTGCACGGCGCCGCGGCCCTGACGATGCTCGGCGCGCTCGGCTCCGGCACGTGGACGCGCCTGCTGCCCGGCCTGCTGATCGGCGGCGTGGGCAGCGGCCTGCTCAACGCGGCCCTGCCCCTGGTGGCGGTGGAGTCGGTCCCGCCGCAGCGCGCGGCGATGGGCTCGGGCGCCCAGCAGACCTTCCGCTACATCGGCTCCTGCGCGGGTGTGGCCCTGACCATCGCCATCGCGACGTCCTCGGGCAGCCTGTCCCGGGGCGCCGACGTGGCGATGGTGGTGTCGGCGGTCCTGGCGGCGGTGGGCGCGGTCGGCGTGACGGTCCTGAGCCGCCCGCGCGCCGGAGCCTGAGCCGGCCCCGACGCCGGGGTCCGAGGCCGCGAGTGGAGGACCGTCCCGTCCCGGCCCCGGCCGCGAGTGGAGGACCGTCCCGTCCCGGCCCCTCCCCGGTCCCGGTCCCGGTCCGGCCCCGGTCACCTGGCCTGCAGATACCTCACTTTTGTCACCGCACGGCAGTACGGTGTCCCCCATGCGCCCCGACACGCCCGCCGAGAACGCCGAGACCGTCGAGAACGTCGAAACCGTCGACCACGCCGCCGAAGCGGCCCGCCTGGAGCGGACCGCCGCCCTGTATCCCGAGGACGCCGAGGCCCTTCTGCTGCGTGCGGCGGCCCACTTGGAGCTGTCCGGCGACCGCCCCGCCGCGACGGCGCTCTACGACCGTCTGCTGTCGTCCCCCGACGGCCCCGCCGCCCTGGAGAACCCGCACCTGGTACGGGCGTTGAAGGCGGCGAACCTCTGGGAGTACGACCACGAGGCGGAGGCGCGGGCGATCATCGACGGCATCCGGGCGACCGCGCCCCGCGACGCCGCGCCCTGGGTGATCGTCGCCGAGGCCCTGGAGTCCCACGACGAACTGGAGGCGGCGCACAAGACGTTCACGGAGGCGGTGCAACTGCTGCTGGCGGACGCCGACGAACCCCCGTACCCCACACGCCCCCTGCTCTTCGGCCGCCACCGGGTGCGCCGCATGCTGGGCGCCACCCACGACGACTGGGACATGCTGGCCGACACCCTCCACTCGTCGTCGGTGTCCCTGGACGAACTGCACGACCCCAAGCGGATCTGGTCCCTCGGCTCGGAGAACCCGGCGGAGCTGGCGGCGGAGATCCAGCGGCTGAGGGCGGAACTGGGGACGTACCGCGAGGCCCTCTCCCGCCCCTTCCCGGTGGCGGTCCTGCACTGGCCGGAGGCGGAACTGGCCGAGCTGCTGGCCTCCTACGGGGACCTCGCCTCGGAGTACCCCTCCCACGAGGCGCACCTGGCGACGATAGAGGCGTCCCTGCGCGAACTGGCGTCCTCGGGCACCGCGAACCTGGGCATCGTCACGGGCACGGTCCCCTCCTACGAGGCGTTCGCCGCCTCCGAGGGCGCCTCGCCCGCCGACCCGGCCCTGCTGCCCCAGTACGCCACGACCCTGGCCGCCCGCGGCCGGGCGGTGGTGTGGCCGCCGCAGCGGGGCGCGACGTGCTGGTGCGGCTCGGGCACGCCGTACACCCAGTGCCACGGCACCACGTGACGACACCCGTCGCCCGCCACCGGCCGCCCGCCCCGTCCCCAGACCCGGCGAACGGGCGGACGAACGCCCCGTAGACCGCGGCCGCTCACCCCGAAGGACCGGCCGCGCGCTCCCCGACGCGACCGCCCTGCGGCGAGGAGGCCGTGCACATGGACCAGCCGTGGCCCGCCGTATTGCTCGCCCTGGCCGTGCTCTGGACGGCCATCGGCGCCCACGGCACCCGCGCCGCCCTGCGCGCCCGCCGATCCCTGCGCCGGCTGGGCGTGCCGGGCGTCCGCACGACCGGCGAGGTGGCCAACTCCGCCCGCCGGATCGGCCCCTCGTACCACCCACCCCAGATCCGCTACCAGGCCCCGCCCATGGGCCACCCGCACACCCCCACCGACAGCCCACACCACCCGTACCCCACATACCGCCAAGTCCCCCTGAACCCCGACGCCCCCAACGCCCTCCACCGCGGCACCCCCGTCGTCCTGCGCTACGACCCCGCCGACCCCCGCCGCATAGTCGTCGTCCGCACGACCAAGGCGTACTCCCCCACGGCCAACCTGATCTGGTGCACATCCTTCACGGCCTGCGGCCTGGCCCTGGCCCTGACCCTCTGCACCCTCCTCTGACGCCGCCCCCACCGTCCCTCTCCCGTCACACCCTGCCGCGGCCCGGACACTCGCGATAACCTGCTGAGTGACGCTGGCAGCGCATCAGGTGACACGCGGGGGGACCGTGGGGCGGCGCGACGTGCAGGAGCACTATGACGGGCTCGCAGCCGAGTACGACGAACACTGGGTCTACGGCCCCGAGTACATCCCCTGGATGTCCGGCCGCATCGCGGAGGCGCTCGACCTGGACGTCGCCGACCGCATCGCCGACATCGGCTCCGGCACGGGCCTGTTCGCCAGAGCAGTGGCGCGCCGGCTTCGCCCCCGTCGTCCCATCCTCTGCGTCGACCCCTCCGAGGCCATGCTCAGAGGGCTCGGCGCACCGCCTCCGCCCTCGCTGACGCCCATCGTCGCCTCCGCCGAGGACATCGCCGAAGGCCGGGTCCAGCTGCCGTACGAGCGACTCGACGCCATGTGGCTGAAGGAGTCGGTGCACCATTTGACCGACCCGGCGCGCACATTGCTCGGACTTGCCCAGCGGCTCGCTCCGGGCGGCCGGCTGCTCGTCATCATGCTCCCGGCCACCATCCAGTACCCGTTGTTCGCCGCCGCCCTCACGCGGTTCGAAGAGCTCCAGCCGGACCCGGCCGGCATTCAGGAGCATCTGCGCAGCGCAGGGCTGGAGACTCGGCTCGACCACATCGAGCACGAGCTGCGCATCGACCGCGACAAGTACTTCGGCATGGTCCGCGCCCGCTACATGTCCCTGCTGTCGACCTTCAGCGACAGGGAGATCGAGGACGGGATCGAGGAGATGCGGGCCGCTCACCCAGAGCCGGTGCTGGTCTTCCCCGACCGCTTCGCGTTCATCCTCGGTCGTCACCCGGAGGAGGATTCGTGAGTACTGTCGTCGACGAGCGGCTGCGGCGCCTGCGGAGGGAGCTCGACGATCACTCGCGAATCGCCGACCGTCTCGGGCTCGATCTCGAGCGGCCGTTACGGTCCCTGAACGACGGATATCCCGAGAACGCCGTGGCGCTGGTCGGGAAGCTGACCGAGAAGCTCCTCAAGGAGCTGTGGCGTCACCATGACATCGAGGGTGACCCCTCCACCAAGGCACTCAACGATCTCGTGAAGCGATGCCGCCCCTACATCCGGAGCAGCACCGTTCTCGACGCGCTCGACGACATCCGGCGCCTGCGCAACCGCTCGACGCACGACGGATACGACATCAGCGAGGAAGACGGTTTGCTCGCGGTCCGCCGCCTGGTGGACGTCCTGGTCTGGTTCACCGACACCGGGAGCGCGGCTCTCCTCGGCGGCGAACCCAACCTCGCCCCCGAGGTGGCACACCGATGCGAGTTCCTGGCCGGCCTCTACGTCACCCTCGGTTACCGTCAGGCCAAACGGTTCGTCCTCAGCCCGGACACCGTGTATCTGCTGTTCTGCCGTGAGTCGGGGATGCGGCTCGAGTACGTCGAGCTGATGCTGTCGCGGGACGCGGACGACCTGGGCACTGTCCTCTCCTCTCATGGGGGCGAACTGTTACGCACCCGGCTGCCCAAGCTCACCCGGTTCGTCATCGTGGACAACGACGCGGGCGCGGTCCCCGGCGCTCTTCATCAACTGCTGGGCACCGACTTCCGGATCATCCGCTACGACGGATTCGTCGACACCATCGTCAACCTGGAGGCGCATCTCGCCGGTTTGACGGAGAACACCACCGCCGGGATCTCCGATGAGGACGTCCTCCAGCCACGAACAGCCCTCACCGCGACTGCTCTGAGCACCGATCCGCGCACCGGCGAGGCGGAGGTGACGGAGTCCGGTGACGCGGCCGACCTGCTCGCCCGGCTCGCGCGCGGCAGCGCCAACGTCCTCGTCACCGGCCGCCCGGGCAGTGGGAAGAGCACGCTGTTACGCGCGCTGGCCGTCGATCCGGAGGTCCGCCGCTTCCGCTTCTACTTCGACCTGGGCCTGAAACCGAAAGACGAGCCCTTCTCCGAATACGCGGCTCGCCTGCTGGCTCCGGCCATGGCCTCGGACCGCTCCCGCGCATACGACCTCTTCCTCTACCTGATTCGATCGGGCACCGCGCTGTGCGTGCTCGACGCCGTCGACGAGGGCGTCGAGGAGCCAAGCCCGGCCGGCTTCCTGCGCCTGTTCACCGACCTGGCCGCCGTGCTGTCCGCCGAGTCGGCCGTCGTCATGAGCTCTAGGGTGTCCTTCCTCGCGGACTCACCGCAGGTCCGCCAGCTGCTCGACAACGGCGCCGGGCGCTCGGAGCAGTTGGTCGAGCAGATGTACGCGAACGGCATCGACCCCTCACGGGTCCCGCACTTCCACGTCGTGCGCCTGTCGGAGCCCTCAGCCACCCCCTTGGAACGACGCCTCACCGCGCGGCTGGGACTACCGCCAGGGCAGCCGCTCGCGGACATCCTCGGTGCTCACCTCACACGGACGCTGGCCGAGACCGGGCGGCCGGAACTGGAGCAGCGCCTGCCTGCCGCATTCGGGCGGCCCTTCCTCGCCGACCGTGCCGTCTTCTCCCTCCTGGACCTGCACCGTGCCCTGGGTGCGGACGCCTTCACGGGTGGCCGCCTCGACCTGGCGGCGTTCGTCCTCGCGCCCCTGATGCGGCCTGCGGGAGCCGATCGCGTCGCGTTCGTGCACACGGCGTACCAGGAACTGCTGGCCGCCCGGTACCTCAGCGACCCTGCCCATATGGAGGCGGTGGCCGACCTGCCAGGCGGGGCCTTCCTCGCCGGCCTGTCCCGTGCCGGTGACGGCGTTGAGCCGCGCGACGACTGCGTGCTGCCCGCCGGGGCCTATCTCGTCGGTCCGGCCGAGCGACTCCTGATCCGCCGAGTCGAACGCCCCGTGCGCTTCGATCCCCATGCGGTGACGGTCGCTCGCTACCGGCGCTTCCTCGATGCTCTCAACCCGGACGGCACATCCCGCTGGGACCACCCTGACCAGCCTGCCCACATCAGCCACCGGCCCTGGACCGACCGACTGCGCCACCGCGACTACTACGAGAACCCTCGCTACGCCCACCACCCGGCCGTCTGCGTCAACTGGTGGAGTGCGTACGCCTTCGCCGCCTTCGAGGGCAAGCGACTGCCGACCTCGCTCGAGTGGGAGGCAGCCGCGCGCGGCACCGATGGACGGCTCTTCCCGTGGGGCGACACACCGGACAGCAGCCGTGTCAACTGCGCGGACGCCTGGGTCGGCCATCCGGTCGTGACCTACCAGGCGTGGTACCGGGACTTCGCGGGTGACGCCGTCCGCCGCGCCGGCGCCACGCCGTCTGACGAACGGCCCGGCAACCGCTCCCCGTTCGGAGTCCTGGACATGGTGGGCAACTGCTGGGAATGGACCTCCACCAGTCTGGACGATCCCGCTGAGGCCGTCATTTGCGGCGGCAGCTACGACAATCCGATGCGTGCCGTGCAGACCAGCAGCAAGGGCGTCTACCGCAAGCGCGGCGGAAGCAACGCGGTCGGCTTCCGCTGTGTGCAGAACGTTGACTCGGCGGACCGGTCCGCCACGTCCCAGCCGGCCGGCTCCACGCGACGGGAGGGAACGACGGCATGAGCCCCGGCAACAACGACGGCGGCGGCGGAGTTCACGGCCGCGGCCTCGGCCGCAGTGGCGGGCCACGACACGGAACCATCGTCGACCGGCGCCCGAGCGGCGGGGGACCGAGTGGCGCACTCGGCTCGTACATCGTCCGGGACGACGAGGACGATCGCTACTACGGCTTCGACTACCGGCAGATCGTGACCGAGGGATTCCGCACCATCCGTACCGGAGAGCGAGTGCGCTTCCACGTCAGCGCCGAGAGCCCCGACCGGGCGGAGTTCGTGATCCGGCTCGACCAGCCCGACCCTTCCGAGTACTACCGGTGAGGACACCCGACGCCGTCCCGCCCCTCGAGGACATCACGGGCGCCCGCCAGGAACTCACGGTCGTCCTGCCCGTCCGGCTGCGCCAAGCGCCACCATGGCCCGAGGGCCCCTTCCCGTTCGAGCTCGGCACCCGCCGCACCGACGCGCCGACCCGCGCCACGTACTTCGCGCCCGCCTCCGCCCGGGCCCTCTACGGCGCCCCCGGACGGCCCCGCCGCTGGCATCTGCCGCTCGACACCAAGCACGACGGGCTGCACCTGCTCGGCCTCGAACTGCTCCGCGCGGCCACCGCCCGCGACCCCGAACACGCCCTCGCCGTCCTGCACTTCCACGCCGAACGGCCGCTGCTGCCCGTACTGCGGGCCCTGGCAGGCCGCAGGCCGGCCACCCCCGACGAACCGCCCGCCGAACTGACCGGCCCGCTCGACCCCGCGGTGCTCCTCGACGGCGTGGCCGACGTCCAGGACCCCACCGCTCCCTTCGCCATCGCCCGCCCCTACACGATCGCCTTCCTGTCCCCCAAACCGGAGCACACGCCCACGCTCCGCACCGGCCCGGAAGGGGAACTGCCCGCCACGGCCGACCACTGGCTGTGGCAACTGGCCTCCCGCTCCACCCCGCAGGACTTCCCCCTGGCCCCGGAGACCGCACGCGAGCAGCTCAAGGACACCGTCCGCATATCCGCCGACTGGAGCGCCCTGGTACTGAGGCAGGGCGCCGCCTTCCTCGGCCACCGGCCCGACACCGGCGAGGGCGACTTCTACGAGTTCGGCGCGCTGCACTCCCGCACCGTCTACCTGGACGCCCTGCTGCTCGGCTCCCTCCAGCGGGACCACATCGACGAGCTCACCGACGAACTCTCCGACGTCTTCACCTCCGGCCGCCGCCTGGCCCGCCGGGTCGCCCGCCTGGAACGCAGCATCGCGCTGTTCCGCAGCGGCTACTGGCGCCAGCACCTCACCGCCCACGGCCCCGCCAACGAGCTACTGCTCGCCTTCCAGAACCAGCACCGCCTCCCGGCCCGCTTCAACGAGATCCTCGCCGAGGCCGCCGACTACAGCCGGCTGGTCCAGACCCAGGAAAGCCAGCAGATCAGCGGCGCCCTCGGCGTCCTCACCATCCTCGGCCTCCCCCTCGGCACGGCCCTGGGCATCCTCCAGGTCCTCGACGACCACTCGGTCAGCCACCTGCTACTCGCCCTCGCCCTCTCGATCGCCGCCACAGCGGCAGCACTGACCACCCGCTACGGGCGTCTGGTGTTGTCGTCACTTCGGGGCCGGGAGAGGGGGGAGTAGATCTCGCCACAAGGCTCCCGCAGGTTGATGCAGCACCCTTGTGGCGCGCTGCCAACTCAGATGGAAAGGTATCCCCATGGCTTTGATCAATGACTTCCAACCGGTCTCCTCCGACGCGCAGAGGCTGCACGGGCCCGTGACTTGTGGGTATCGGACGTTCACTGTGGACGGACAGCGCGTGCTTCAGCTCGACACCTACGGATCCGATGAACGGAAGATCCAGGGCAAGATCAGCCAGAGCATCCAGCTGGACATCGACGGAGCCCGCAACCTGCTGAAAATCCTTGAGGACGCGTTCCCTACCTTGGCCCGCTAATGGCCTTACTCGGGTTCGGAGGCATGGCCGTCTCGCCGAACAGCCGTTGAGGCGCTGGCGTCGTGTGATCCAGAGGAACAGCGGACGCACTGCGCCTCCAGCGGCTACGTCAACAGCTGTTAGTCAGCGAACTTCAGTCTCCGCTTCGAAATGGGCTTGAGCCCTGTCGAGCACCGCGTCTGGGTCCTGCCCGTGCGCGGTAAGCCAGTGAAGGAGGTCGGCGATAACCTTGATCACCCTGTCCTCAGCCATCGCCGCACCCAGCCGTGGAGAGGCTGAGATCTTCGACTGCTCCCACGCGGTGTCGTAGAAGTGAAGCACCTTCATGGCTCGACTGACGCCAGAGGCTACGGAGTGTTCGTCGGCCAGGGCAGCTCCTGCACCAATCTCGCACCATGTCACCTTGTGATCGGCGGCCAACTCGACGCCCCAACGCTCGGCGAGGGCCTCGATGAGGGCCATGCCTCGTCCCGACTCAGCGTCTGCCCCAGCCTCAGTCAGCGTAGGCAGGGCCCGGGCGTCAGGGTCACGTACCTCGATGCGCAGACGCATGCCCCTCATCGAGACGGCCAGCGCAGCGGGAGTCCCCGAGCCGACGTGCTTGATGACGTTGGCGACCAGTTCACTGACACAAAGTTGTGCGATGTCGCTGAGTTCCGGTAGGCCCCAGCCCGCCAACCGAAGTCTCACGTCGCGCCGTAGAGCAGCTACCTCTTCGGCTCGGGCCAGGAACGATACGTCCCACGGCTCCCTCAACATGCACCCAGCGCAGGCCATATTGTGCTCCGCTCGTTCACCCACAGCACCCCAGGGCCACCTCTAACCCCAGAGCTGTCTGTGGCCAACCTGCTACCAAGAGTGTCAGTGAAACTCTCAAAATGAAACTCTCACAAGATGGGAGTGGGAGCGCGACGCATGCGATCACGCCCCGGCGCACACCACCTTGCCCTCCAGCCTAGGGACGGCGACGATCTATCCCACCTCACGAAGGGCAGCAGGCATGGCAGTTGGACCCACCACACGTCGGCGTCAGCTGGGCGCCGACCTCCGCCGTCTTCGGGAGCTTAAGGGGTTGACGCTCGAGGAGGCCGGAGCCCGCGTCGGCATCTCGAAGGCGACGCTCAGCCGGTATGAAACGAAGGAAGGCACTGTCAAGTGGCCGGCCGTCGACGCACTCTGTCGCGAGTATGGGGCTACTGACGAGGAACGCCTCGCGTTAGTCGATCTAGCCAAAGGAGCGAAGATCCAGGGGTGGTGGCGCTCACTGGCCGACCCGATCCCCGAGTCCATGAATCTGATGCTCACCCTTGAAGACGAGGTGGTGCGCGAAGATCACTACGCCTGCATGTACGTACCGGGCCTGCTGCAAACACGCGCGTACGCGGAAGCCGTACACAGGGCCTCCGAGGTGCAGTGCGGGGAACGCGAGGTCCAGCACATGGTCGACATCCGCATGAAGCGGCAAGAGCTACTGGAACGAGAAGAGCCGCCACACATCTGGTGTGTAATCGATGAGGCAGCACTTCGACGACAGGTCGGCGGACTCGAGGTCATGCGCGACCAACTGAGTCACCTACTGGCCATTTCTCAGCGGCCGCACGTGACAGTACAAGTCCTCCCCTTCACGCGGGGAGCGCATGCCGCAGCCGTCGGCAGCTTCGCCGTCCTGCGCGGACAGGCTCCCGAGTTGGACGTCGTGTACGTCGACCTTCTCGGCGGAGGTCTCTTCATGGAGAAGCCACAAGAACTTAACCGCTACTGCCTAGCCTTCCAGTACCTCAGTGCGCAGGCACTCGACTTGAAGTCCTCGAATGAGCTAATCGAGCGCATCAGCAAGGAGATTCAATGACATCGACGCCGGACCCGAGATGGTTCAAATCATCCTACAGTGGTGGTAGCGGGACAGAGTGCGTGGAATGCGCGTACACCGATCACGATATACTCATACGCGATTCAAAGTGGATGGAGCACACCATAATTCGGATTTCACGTCCAGCTTGGACAGCCTTCCTGCGTACCATCGTTTGGAGCAACGCAAGGCAAACCACATAGGAGTCACTGAGGGCCGAGCGAATCCGCAGCGAGTGGACGGCCCACCGGGCGACCAATGGACCGTCACTCAACCGCACCGAGGATCACGGACTCCAGGGCTTGCCGTTTGTCAAGGCCTCCATGGCGACTGCGACGACCTTTGCCCTCTCCTCAATGAATTCCTCGTAATCATTTTGCCGCAGAGGCTTTTCCGGCATGGCATGCGACTTCAGCCTGAATACCGTTTCATCATCACCCAGACTGTTGGCTTCCGCTCGATCTCTCATGTAAACCAAGGGCGCCTTATCGTGTATGGTCCTGTTCGTTTTCCAGGTGATCAGCGCGCAGTTCAGAGCAAGGTTCGCATCGATTGAGGACTGACTTTCCTTCAGGTACGCATCAGGAAAGATGTGGTGATACTCTCGCCGGGAAGCGTTGAGCACCGTAATAGCCTCACCGTCCGCCAAATCGGTGGCACCACCCTGAAGGCTAACCAGCAGGATCGCACGAGCAAGGCGATCCTTCTTCTTCGGCCAACCGGCTTCCTTCAGATCCTGCATGCTTGGCAGCTCAGAAGTGAAGATTGGAGGATTCACGTTGGCGACACCGTCACGTATGGCCTTCGTGAGCTCGCGCACATCCTGAATTACCGACGAATGGGCACTGCTTTCGTAACGCTCAGTGAAGAACCCGCGCCACATGAACTTGCGCAGCAGCGTTCGCGCCTCTCCCAGTCGGTCTGGAGTGAGGTTGTCGCCATGCGACCACAGGGAAATCAGCGCTGGAACGACGGTGAATATGGGGAGTCGGGCTCCATCAAGGACCTTCTCCGCTTCTAGGAACTGAACCGCCCTCTCTGCGCCTGAAACAAGTCGCGGCCAGTTTTGCACGACCAAATCCCAGTCAAGGCTGAGGATGCTCGGGCGGTCGGGCGTCTTGTCCTGCATCAACGTTGCGGCGCGCAGGACAATGTCCTGTACGTCGCCGTACCTAGCCAGGCCTGGAACTCGGCCATTGAGGCTTTCCAGCAGGTCATGCAGCGATTCGCCGACCGCTTGCTCTATGTCTGCGGTAATGATGTCGAAAACCGAAAGAGGGGTCGAACCTGTGTTGATTCGCGTGAATACCTCAAGTACCTGAGCCGGGCTAGTGCCTGCGGGTAGCGACAGGAAAGGGATGTTGAAGGAGGAGAATCGCGATCTCCATTTATTCACCTGCATGATCAGCTCGACAACACGCTTTTGGTCATCACCGCAAGCTGTCTTGATCCATTCCAGCGCCTGTTCGTTCGCCTCCTCGTCAGGCAGGAGGAGGCGAACGGGGATAAGCCCGCGCTCAAGCAGCTTAGCGGGGTCATCGACCCAGAGAGGGTACCGATTACCCTTTCTGAGGCTAATCTTGACCGCCTGCACCGCTATCCCGCCGTAATCGGTTCTTTCTTGAGAGCTGACGAAGTACTCGCGTTCAGGATAATTGCTCTGCAAGCTTTTCCAGAGGGCTGTGATGCGCTGCTGCCCATCCAGGAGAAGCTCGCTTACCTTACCCCCCGCAGGTCCCGTGTTTATCGGCCGAGGGTGGAATGGAGGATTACCTTCCACTTGAAGAACGAACATCGCACCAATCGGCAAGTCGTTCAGCACGCTCTCCAACAAGCTTTGAACTTGCGAATAGCTCCAAGCCTCGAACCGCTGGAAGCGCGGTAGTTGCACCTGGCCTGTCCTGACGGCCCCCAGCCAATCCTTCAGGCTACGGTTCCTTGCTTCCAAAACCCCTCCCTCATGTGCGTACTCGAAAGTTACCTGTTGGCAAGGTCATCGTGTAAGGCCAGTGGGTGGTCGTCGTTCGACCACCTGGCGACTCGGAGACACACAGCACCTGACAAGCAGGTGCAACGGCCAACGGTCGAGCCGGCGTTGCGACTGGACGAGTAGTTGAGGCAGTTGCGTCCGCAGGAGGGGAACGACGGGACGAGTCCGGCGTACAGGCCGAGCGTCCTGTCACAAGGCGCTGGTGAGGCCCGCGGGGATGGTGCCCCAGGGGGGTGGCCGGTGTGCGGACGGATAGCCGAGGGCGGATCGAAGTAGGCCACGAGGCCGGCGTCCTGGTCAGTTTTGGAGAAGCCGGGGCGTGTCCCGGGCTTCTAGCATCGGGGGTGTCCCGCAGGGGGAGCACGAGGACTGGGTCGGACGGAGGTCGCCGTGAGCGATACGGAGTTCACTGCTGAGGAGCGCGCCGCGCTGAAGGAGCGTGCTCAGGAGGTGCGCAAGGGCCGGCGCGGGGCCGCGAAGGCGGACGGCGCGAGTGAGGTGCTGGCGAAGATCGCCGAGATGGGGGAGGGCGACCGCGCGCTCGCAGAGCGGGTGCACGCCCTCGTCACCGCGGCCGCTCCGCAGCTCACGCCCAAGCTCTGGTACGGGATGCCCGCGTACGCCAGGGACGGCAAGGTCGTCTGCTTCTTCCAGTGTTCGGCGAAGTTCAAGGCCCGGTACTCGACGCTGGGGTTCAACGACCCGGCCCGGCTGGACGACGGCGCGATGTGGCCGACCGCGTTCGCGCTGACCGAGGAGCTGACGGACGCCGACGAGGCGCGGATCACCGAGCTGGTGAAGCGGGCCGCCGGCTGACGCCCGCCGTGCCGGCGGGCGCCGCCGGCGCGGCGTCCACCCCCGGCGGGTGCGGGGCCGCCGGCGGCGTCGTACGTCAGCAGTTCGGGGGTGCGAGTTGCGCTCGGCCGAACAGCAGGGCGTAGCCCGGCGGGAGTTGGGCCAGGACGCGGCGCAGCAGTTCTTCGTCGATGAGGTCGGCCACCACGCTCAGGACGGAGCTGACGTCCCAGCGGGCCGTGGCGGGCGTGGAGCCCTCGATGCGGGCCGCCACCGCCTCCACGAAGGCCGCGGCCGTCAGGGGCCGGGTGACCGGGATCTGGGAGGCGATCACCCTGGCCGCCTCCTCCGGGAGGGTCTGCGCCAGGTCCACGCGCTCCTCGCCGGTGACGTGGCCGCCCAGGGCCGACAGGACGATGCGGCTGACCCGTTCCGCCTCCGCCCTGGTCGGGTACTGGCCGGCCTCCTTCACCTTCTCCGTCAGGTCCGTCCAACTGGCTCGCCGCGCGCCTCCTCGCGGATGGGCGCGGTCGGCGTGATCGTCGCGCTCGGCGTCATCGTCGCGGTCTGCGTCATCGTGCGGGCCTCCTCCGCCAAGGTCCGTCCGGGTCCGTCGGGTCCGTCCGTTCGCGTATGTGCGGGTACGCGGTCGGGTACGTACGGGCGTCCCGCGGACCGGGCCACGGACGGTCCGCGGGACGCTGGGGTTCGGTGCGCCGCGCGCTGGGCGGCGACGCGGCTCAGCCGGTGATCTGCTTGCGGTCGCTGCCGCCGCTGATGTGGATCTTGCGCGGCTTGGCCTGCTCGGCCACCGGGATGCGCAGCGTGAGGACGCCGGCGTCGTACGAGGCGTCGATGCGCTCGGTGTCGAGGGTGTCACCGAGGAACAGCTGGCGGGTGAAGGTACCCGTGGGGCGCTCGGCGACGAGCATTTCCGTGCCCTCGGGGGCGGGCGACTTGCGCTCGGCGCGGATGTTCAGGACGTTGCGCTCGACGTCGAGGTCGATGGTTTCCGGGTCGACCCCGGGGAGATCGAAGTGGACGATGAAGTCGTCCCCGGAGCGGTAGGCGTCCATCGCCATCTGGCCGGGGCGGGCCGGGCCGAAAACCTGCTGCGCGAGGCGGTCGAACTCGCGGAACGGGTCGGTACGCACGAGCATCACGGGTCACTCCTTTCGTAGGCGCTACCTTTGCGATGCCCTTGTACCTCTTATATAGCTCGCACGATGAAAGTTGACAAGCCTGGACTCATGTTCTGCGGGCGCCACTCGTTCCTCGTGCGTGTGCGCAGGTCAGACCGGCCGGCGCCCCGGCGCCCCGACGGCCTGACGGCCCGGACCCTGGTGCGGGTACGGGCCGTCGGGCCGCCGGTGTATCTCGGGGGTCTCAGGGGGTGTCTCGGGGGGGTCCCGGTTCTCGCGGGTCAGCCGAACATGCCGGGCTGGTAGTCGCCCGCCGGCCGCTGGACGATGACGTTCATGCGGTTGTAGGCGTTGATCAGCGCGACCAGCGACACCAGGGCGGCCAGCTGGTCCTCGTCGTAGTGCTTGACGGCGTTCGCCCAGACGTCGTCGGGGACGCCACCCGCGGCGTCCGCGATACGGGTGCCCTGCTCCACCAGGTCCAGGGCGGCGCGCTCGGCCTCGGTGAACACCGTGGCCTCCCGCCAGGTCGCGATCAGGTGCAGCCGCTGCGCGGTCTCGCCGGCGGCCGCCGCGTCCTTGGTGTGCATGTCGGTGCAGAAGCCGCAGCCGTTGATCTGGCTGGCGCGGATCTTCACCAGTTCCTGGGTGGAGGCCGGCAGCGGCGAGTCCGACAGGACCTTGCCCGCGGAGTTGATGTAGCGGAAGAACTTGGCCGTGACCGGGTTGGCGTAGAGGTTGAGGCGGGCTTCCATCACGGGCTCCTCTTTGTTGCTGTGTTTCGTGCTTGCACAGGTACGACGGAGGCGGGAGCGGATGTGTGACGGGCCGCCGCGCCCCTTGCGTGTGGTCTGCGTCTCACTCGCCCCGGCCGGTGCCGGCGGCCGGCTGTGCGGCCCGGCTGTGCGGCCCTGTGGGGCGCGCGCCGGGCGGCCGGGGAGCGGGGTTAGCCTCGGTTCGTCCTACGAAACGGGAGGCACATCATGGCCAGGATTCCTGCGGCAGCGGTCGCCGCGAGCGGGCTCGTCGGCGGGTACGGCGTGGCCCGCTGGACCAAGAAGCGGCAGCTCGGCGGGGCCGTGCTCGCGGTCGCCGGGGCCGCGGCCGCACAGCAGTGGCGGCAGCGGGCGGGCGGCAGGGCTGCCGGGGCGCTCACCGCCGCGTACGTCGCCGCGTTCGCCGGATCTCACCCGCTGGCCAAGAAGGTCGGCGCCTGGCCGTCCGTGTTCGGCGTCGCGGGGGCCGTCGCCCTCGCCTCCTGGGCCGTCGCCGACCGGCGTCACCCGTAACGTCCGTATCGTCCGTCACTTCGCGCGGCTGGCCGGCAGGTACGCGGATCGGCGGGGCGGCGGGTCAGCGGGGCGGCGGGTCGGCGGATCGTCATCCGCGGGTGGTCCGGAACGACATGCGGTACGCCCGCGGGCTGGTGCCCACCACCCGGCGGAAGCGTTCCCGGAACGCCGTCGGGGAGCCGAAGCCGGTCTGGGCCGCGATCCGCTCCACCGGGTACGGCGTCGTCTCCAGCAGGTGCTGGGCGCGCCGTACCCGCGCCCGGTGCAGCCACTGCAGGGGCGTGGTGCCGGTCTGCTCGCGGAACCGGCGGTTGAGGGTACGGGTGCTCATGCCCGCGTGGGCCGCGATCTCCTCCAGGGTCAGGTCGCGCTCGCAGTGGCCCTCCAGCCAGCGCAGCAGCGGCTCCAGGGTGGCGCCCGCGGGGGCCGGCGGCAGCTCGTGGACGATGAACTGCGCCTGTCCGCCCTCCCGTTCCAGCGGCATGACGGACATCCGGGCCGCGTGGGCGGCGACCGCCGAGCCGAAGTCCTTGCGGATCATGTGCAGGCACATGTCCAGGGCGGCCGCGGCGCCCGCCGAGGTCAGGAACTGACCGTTGTCCACGTAGAGCACGTTCGGGTCGACGGTCACCTCCGGGTGGAGCTCGGCCAGTTGCCGGGCCGCGGCCCAGTGGGTCGTGGCGCGGTGGCCGTCCAGCAGGCCCGTGGCGGCGAGGACGAACGCGCCCACGCAGATCGACGCGATGCGCGTGCCCGAGCGCGCCGCCGCGCGCAGCGCCTCCGGCACGCCCGGCGGGAGCGGGGCGGTGGGGTCGGCCAGTCCGGGCAGGATGATCGTGTCGGCCTCGGCCAGGGCCTGAAGGCCGTACGGCGCCTGGACGGTGAACACGCCGCCGGCCGCGGTGACCTGCGGCGCCGGCGAGCAGACCGGCCCCGGTGAGCAGACCTTGACCTCGTAGGCGTTGCGGCCGTCGGGCAGCCGGGCCCAGCCGAAGGTGTCGATGGGGGCGGAGAGGTCGAAGGGGATCACCTGGTCCAGCGCCAGAACGGCCACGGAGTGCATGGCGGGAGCGTAGGCACGCGCGGGGCGCGGGGGCACGGGCAGTGGCGGGAATCCGTCGATACCTGGCACTCTCGCCACTTCTTCATGATCGGTGGCCCGCCTTAGCGTCGGGGCGTGACCAAGTTCCTTCTCGCCGTGCACGTCCTCGCCGCGATCGTCGCGATCGGGCCCGTCACCGTCGCCGCCGGCATGTTCCCGCCCGCGGCGCGCCGCGCGCTGGCCTCGCCGGACGATCCGCGGGCGGCGGAGACCGTCCTGCTGCTGCACCGCGTCTGCCGGGTGTACGCCGTCGTCGGCGTCGCCGTTCCCGTGTTCGGCTTCGGCACGGCGAGCAGCATGGGGGTGCTGGGCGACGCCTGGCTGATCGCCTCGATCGTGCTGACGGCGCTCGCCGCGCTCGTCCTGGGCGCGCTCGTCCTGCCGCGCCAGACCGCCCTCGTGGAGGGCGTGGGTGCCGCCGTGGCCCGGCCGGCCTCCCGGGACGGCCGGGCCACGGTCCGGCTGGCGATGGTCACCGGGGTGTTCAACCTGCTGTGGGCCGCGGTGACGGTGCTGATGATCGTCAGGCCGGGCTCGACGACGGGGGCGTGACGTCCCGGCCCTGGGCGGCGGTGGCCGCCCGCGCCTTCTGCGTCACCGCCGTGAGCGGCTTGGCGATGTCCTCCAGGGAACGGCGCTCGGCGTTGACCGCGAGGAAGGCCGCGACCAGGCCCGCCGCACACATCAGGCCCGCGCCGATCTGGAAGGCCAGGACCGTGTCGCCGACCTTGCCGGTGCCGGTGAGGTCGGCGAACAGCAGCGGGCCGCTGATGCCGCCGGCCGCGGTGCCGAGGGCGTAGAAGAAGGCGATGGACATCGCGCGGGTCTCCATCGGGAAGACCTCGGAGACCGTGAGGTACGCGCTGGAGGCGCCGGCCGAGGCGAAGAACAGCACCACGCACCAGCAGGCGGTGAGCGTGGTGGCGCTCAGCGAGCCGCGGCCGAAGAGCCAGGCGGTGCCGAACAGCAGCAGACCGGACAGCAGGTAGGTGGAGGAGATCATCACCCGGCGGCCGACCGTGTCGAAGAGCCGGCCGAGCAGCAGCGGCCCCAGGAAGTTGCCGACCGCGATGACGGCGAAGTAGTAGCCGGTGTGGCCGGCGGGCACGTCGAAGAACTTGGTCAGGATCGCGCCGAAGCCGAAGGTGATGGCGTTGTAGAGGAACGCCTGGCCGATGAAGAGGGAGAAGCCGAGGACGGCGCGCCTGCGGTAGTCGGCGAAGACGGTCCGGCCGATCTCCAGGAAGGACACGCTGCGGCGCTGGTGGATGGTGAGCTCGCCGTGCGCCTGCGGGAGGGGTCCGCCGTGCTCCCGCTCCACCTCGCGTTCGATGGCGCCGACCACGTCCTCCGCCTCGCGGTCCCTGCCGTGGATCAGCAGCCAGCGCGGGCTCTCCGGGACGTGCCGGCGGACCAGCAGGATGACCAGGGCGAGGACGGCGCCCAGGGCGAACGTCAGCCGCCAGCCGAGGTTCGCGGCCAGGATGCCGGTGTTCAGGGCGAGGATCGACAGCAGGGAACCGCCGACCGCGCCGATCCAGAAGCTGCCGTTGATGATCAGGTCGACCCGGCCGCGGTACTTGGCCGGGATCAGCTCGTCGATCGCCGAGTTGATCGCCGCGTACTCACCGCCGATGCCGAAGCCGGTCAGGAAGCGGAAGAGGAAGAACCACCAGGCGTCGAAGGAGATCGCGGTGAGGGCCGTGGCCGCGAGATACACCGCCAGGGTGATCATGAAGAGCTTCTTGCGGCCGAAGCGGTCGGTCATCCGGCCCCAGAACAGGGCGCCGATGCAGGCACCCGCCACATACAGCGCGGCGGCCACGCCGGTGACCTGACCGGAGCTGATCGCGAGGCCGCTGCCGGGCTCGGACAGACGGCCGGCGATGTTGCCGACGACCGTGACCTCCAGGCCGTCGAGGATCCACACGGTGCCGAGACCGACGACGATCGTCCAGTGCCAGCGCGACCAGGGGAGGCGGTCGAGTCTGGCGGGGATATTGGTGGTCACGGTACGGCCGGTCGCGGCCTCAGCACTGCTCATGGGCTCCCTCCTCGCCGAGCGGAACGCCAAAGCGGGTTCCCCCGAAGCGGCGCGGCACGCCCGGGCCGGGACCGCAGGGGCGCGCTCGGCACGCCCGGGCCGGGACCGCAGGGGCGTGCGCCACAGGCCAGGGCCGCGCGGCGGGCACGGTGCTCGCGGGGCCGCCCGGGCCGGGACCGCCGGGGCGCGCTCGGCACGCCCGGGCCGGGACCGCCGGGGCGTGCGCCACAGGCCAGGGCCGCGCGGCGGGCACGGTGCTCGCGGGGCCGCCCGGGCACGCGCGGCGCGCCAGGGCCGGGGCCGTGCGGGCGCGCCCCCCACACGCCCGGGCCGAGCGGCGGGCAGGTGCTTGCGGGACCGCCCGGTCGCGGCGCTAGGCGCCCAGCGCGCGCGAGACCGTGTAGATCAGCAGGCCCGCCAGGGAGCCCACCACCGTGCCGTTGATCCGGATGAACTGCAGGTCGCGGCCGATGTGGGCCTCGATCTTGCGGGTGGTGTGCTCGGCGTCCCAGCCTGCGACCGTGTCCGTGATCAGGGAGGTGATCTCCTTGCGGTACGTCGTCACCACGTACACCGCCGCGCCCTCCACCCAGCGGTCCACCTTGCCCTGCGCCTTGGGGTCGACCGCCATCCGCGCGCCGAGCGAGAGCAGGGAGGCGCGCACCCGCAGGCGCAGTTCGCTGCGCTCGTCCTCCGCCGCCGCGACGATCATGGACCGTACGGCGGTCCAGGCGGACGCGATGAGGTCCTGGACCTCGCCGCGGCCGAGCACCTCGCTCTTGAGGCGTTCCACCCGGGCCCGGGTCTCGCTGTCGGACTGCAGGTCGGCGGCGAAGTCCGTGAGGAAGCGGTCGAGGGCGCCGCGCGCGGGGTGGCTCGGCATGTCGCGCATCTCGGTGACGAAGCGCAGCAGCTCCTTGTAGACGCGCTCGCCGACCTTGCGGTCGACGAACTTCGGCGTCCAGCCGGGCGCGCCGCCCTGCACGGCGTCCATCACGGAGTCGCTGTGCAGCACCAGCCAGTCGTGGGCGCGGTTGACGATCAGGTCGACGACGCGCCGGTGGCCGCCGTCGGCGACGACCTTCTCCAGCATCTTGCCGAGGCCGGGCGCGACCTCCTGCACCCCCGCCCGGCGGGTGATGGCCTCGCCGACCACCGCCTGCACGTCGGAGTCGCGCAGCACGGTGAGGGCGCCGCGCAGCGCGGTGGCCAGTTCCGCCGTCACCCGGTCGGCGTGCTCGGGGACGGCGAGCCAGGCGCCGAGGCGGCTGCCGATGCCCACGGCGCGCAGCCGCTGGCGTACGACGTCCTCGGAGAGGAAGTTCTCGCCGACGAACTCGCCGAGGGAGACGCCGAGCTGGTCCTTCTTGGTGGGGATGATCGCGGTGTGCGGGATGGGCAGGCCGAGCGGGTGGCGGAAGAGCGCGGTGACCGCGAACCAGTCGGCGAGCGCGCCGACCATGCCCGCCTCGGCGGCCGCGGCCACATAGCCCGCCCAGGCGCCGGCGCCCGCGTGCTGGCCCCACTTGGCGAGGACGTAGACCACGGCCACGAGCAGCAGCAGTCCGGTCGCGGTGAGCTTCATACGGCGCACCCCGCGCCGCCGCTCCTCGTCGGCGGGGCTGAACACGGTCATCGCGCGGCGCGCGGCGGCGCCCGGCGCCGCGGGGGTGTCCTGCCCTGCGGGGGCGTCCGCCGCCCCGGTGCCGGTCCGTGTCGTTCGTTCCATCCCACTCCAGCCGTTCGGTGGCCGTTCGACGGCCGCTCGGCGACCGCGTCCGCGACCGTCACCGCGACCGCGTCCGCGTCCGTGTCCGCGACCGCCTTCGCGATCACTCGGTGATCGCATCCGGTGATCGCATGCGGTGATCGCATTGGGTGATCCCGCACACAATTGTCCCTGCCTGACCGACTCCCGGAACAGGACAGGAGTTCCCGGCGTCTGTCCGGAGGGGGACTGTCGGCAGGGCCCTGTCAACCTGCCCCCGGGTTCATGACGCATCATGAGCTCGTCCGGATCGGAGCCCGAGCACACCGGAGCCCGAGGCTCCCATCGCCCTAGGAGAACAACACCCGCATGGCCAAGTGTCATGGTTATGCCCTGCCGGCCGCGATCGTGGCCCTGATCACGGGCCTGTCCGCCGCCCTGTACGTCTCGGTGGCCCACGGCGACGGCGCACCCGCGGGTGGCCCCGCCGCCGGCCGTGCCCCGCGCGGCTCCGCCGCCCCCGCCTCCACCGGCACCTGGGTCGGCGCCTGGGCCACCGCACCGGCCGCCGCCGAGCCGGGCACCGCGGCCGTCGGGATGGCGGGCCGCTCGGTGCGCAACGTCGTCCACGCGGGCGTCGCGGGTACGAGTGCCCGTATCACGCTGTCCAATCTCTACGGCCGCTCACCGCTGACCGTCACCCACGCCTCCCTGGCGGTCGCCGCCCGCCCGGGCACCGCCGCGGCCGCCGCGGGAACGATGCGGCGGCTCACCTTCTCCGGCGCGGCCACCGTCGTCGTACCGGCCGGCGGGCAGGTGATCAGCGACGCCGTGCGCGTCGCCGTACCGCGGGGCGGGGACGTCCTGGTCACCACCTACTCCCCCACCCCGTCCGGACCGGTCACCTACCACCCGGCCGCCCGCCAGATCTCCTACCTCGCCCGCGGGGACCGCACCGAGGACGTGACCGGGACGCCCTACACCGAGCCGACGCGGTACTGGCGCTATCTGACCGCGCTGGACGTGCTCAGCAACGAGGCCGACGGCACCGT
The DNA here is from genome assembly GCF_044903565.1 of Streptomyces sp. NPDC004065. Lineage (NCBI taxonomy): Bacteria > Bacillati > Actinomycetota > Actinomycetes > Kitasatosporales > Streptomycetaceae > Streptomyces > Streptomyces sp. NPDC004065. Next base: position 75,293 of record NZ_JBJDQT010000034.1, read on the forward strand.
CGTCGCCTTCGGCGACTCGATCACCGACGGCGTCGCCTCGACCACCGGCGCGAACCGCCGCTGGCCCGACGTCCTGTCCGGGCGGCTGCGGGCCGCGGCCGCCGCCGGACGGGACGTGCCGCGCTACAGCGTCGTCAACGAGGGCATCAGCGGCAACCGGGTCCTGGCCGACGGCCCCGCGCGGCCCACCGGCGACTCCCGGCGGCCCGCGGAAGGCTCCGGGCGGCCCGCGGACAACCCCAGCGGGCTCGGCCGGTTCCGGCGGGACGTGCTGGAGCGGGCCAACGCCAAGGTCGTCGTGATCGACCTCGGCGTCAACGACATCCTGCGCCATCCGGGGGCGGGCGATCCGGCGGGGATCACCGACGGGCTGCGGACGCTGGTGCGCCAGGCGCACGCCCGCGGACTGAAGGCGGTCGGCGCGACGCTGATGCCGTTCCGCGGGCACCGCGGCTACACCGACGCCCGCGAGGCGGTGCGGCAGCAGGTCAACGCGGAGATCCGGTCCGGGCGGGTGTTCGACGCGGTGGTCGACTTCGACGCGGCGCTGCGGGACCCCTACGACCCCCGGCGGCTGCGCGCGCCGTACGACTGCGGGGACCATCTGCACCCCAGCGACCTGGGGTACCGGCGGATGGGCGAGTTCCTCGACCTGGCCGTGCTGAAGGGGGCGGTCCGGGCCGAACTGTAGGGCGCGGCGCGGCTGCGCTCCAGGGCGCGGCGCGCTGCGCGGGGGCCCGCGCCCACCAGTGGCTCATCCGGCCGAGGCCACCCGGATCGGACAGCCGGGGCCGCCCCGGCCGGACGGCCGCGGCCCCCGTGGCTACGGCCTGCGCTCGTCCCGGCGGCGCTCCCTCGCCTCCCAGCGCTCCTCGCGGCGCGAGGCCTGCAGTTCGCGGCGCTCCGCCCTGCGGTCCAGACGCTCCTGCCGGCGCTGCTCCTTGACGCGGAGGCGTTCGGCCCTGGTGAGTTTGCGCTCGACCCCCACCCCGCCCCAGAAGGCGAAGCCGGTCACCACCACGCGCGGGGCGCCCGGCTCGCCCGGCGCTCCCTCCTCGCGGTGGTCGAAGCCGCCCATGACGCCGATGCCGCGCACCACCACCTCCACGCCGGGCGGCACGGTCACCTGCACCCCGCCCATGATGGCGATGCAGTTGATCTCGACCTCGGGGCCGGCGAAGTTCGCCTCGCGCAGGTCGATCTCGCCGCCGCCCCAGAAGGTGAAGCAGTTGAAGCGCCGGGGCACGGTCCAGCGCCCCTTGCGCTGGAACCCGGACATCACGGCGACGGCCCACGACGACGAACCCTCGCCGCCGACCACGCGCTGCGCCCAGCTCCCGCTCCCGGCGGGCTCCTTGACCATGCTCACCGCGGGGGCGCTCACCCCCGGCACGGGCAGGTCCCGGGTGATGGGGGCGAGTTCGGCGTACGTCCGTGCCTTGTACGTCGCGTCGAGCCGTTCCTCGAACTCCTCCATGTCGAGCCGGCCCTCCGCCAGGGCGTCCCGCAGGTGCTCGGCGACTCGTTCACGATCGGCGTCGGAAGCGCGAAGCTCCGGCAGGTCCTCCGTCATGGGAGCAGCCTACGAGACCGCTTTCCCCGCGTACATCTTCGCGATGACCGCCTCGATGTCCGGCTCCCGCACCGACAGGTCCACCAGCGGGTAACCGGCCGCGATCCGCGCCACGAGCGGCGCCGCCGACTCCCCCGCGGGGAAGGCCAGCCACTGCCGCGGGCCCTCCACGCGCACCACCCGCGCCGGCGGCACCTGAACCGGCGGCAGTTCGCGCTCCAGGTCGACCACCAGGACGCGTTCGCTCCCGCCCGCCTCGTGCAGCCCGGCGAGCGGGCCGTCGTACATCAGGCGCCCGTGGTCGATGACCATCACCCGTGAGCACAACTGCTCGATGTCCTGCAGGTCGTGCGTGGTCAGCAGGACGGTGGTGGCGCGTTCGGCGTTCAGGTCGCGCAGGAAGTCACGGACCCTGGCCTTGCTGACGACGTCCAGGCCGATGGTCGGCTCGTCGAGGTAGAGCACCTCCGGCTCGTGCAGCAGGGCCGCCGCGATGTCGCCGCGCATCCTCTGGCCCAGCGAGAGCTGGCGCACCGGGACCTGCAACAGGTCGGCCAGCTGGAGCAGTTCCACGCACCGGTCGAGGTTCTCGCGGTAACGGGCGTCGGGGATGCGGTACATGCGGTGCATCAGCCGGTAGGAGTCGATCAGCGGCAGGTCCCACCACAGCGTCGTCCGCTGCCCGAAGACCACGCCGATGCGACGGGCGAGGCGGGTGCGCTCGCGGGACGGGTCGATGCCGGCCACCCGCAGCCGGCCGCCGCTCGGGGTGAGGATGCCGGTGAGCATCTTGATCGTCGTCGACTTGCCGGCGCCGTTCGGCCCGATGTAACCGACCATCTCGCCGCGCCGCACGGTGAAGGAGAGCGAGTCGACCGCCCGCACCTGCCGCCGCTCGCGCCGCAGAAACCCGGTCTTCCTGCGCACCTCGAACACCTTCTCGACCCGGTCGAGTTCGATGAGGATCCCGTCCGCGCCGGTCGCGCCGCCCGCACTGTCCGCGGCCGTCGCCGCCTCCGTGCCCGCCGTCATGTCCGCCGTCATGTCCGCCCGCCTCTCTCAGCCGCCCGTGCTCCGATACGACTCAGCCGCCCGTACTCCGATACGACTCAGCTGCCCGTGCTCCGATACGACCGCAGGCCCGCCCGCCAGGCCGCCCCCGCCAGCGCACAGCAGCCCACCGCCACCAGGGGCGGCGCGAACGCCGTCCACTGCGGCAGGCCGAGCGGATACGGCCGCCCGAGCACGTACAGCGCGGGCAGCCAGTTGACGAACGCCAGCGGCAGCACGAACGTCACCCCGCGCACCAGTTCCTGCCCGAACACCGTCGGCGGGTACTGCAGCAGCGTGGTGCCGCCGTAGGTGAACGCGTTCTGCACCTCGGAGGCGTCCTGGGCGGCGAACTGGAAGGCGGCGCCCGCCACGAACACCGCGCAGAAGATGCCGCAGCCGCTGACCACCGCCACCGGCATCAGCAGCAGCTTCGCCGGCGTCCAGGCCACCTCCAGCCGGCCCAGCGCCCAGGCCAGGACCAGCGCGCCCTGGATGACCCGGCCGAGGCGGCGCAGCGCGAAACGGTCGGCGGCGATCTGCGCCAGGACCGGCGCCGGGCGCACCAGCAGGGTGTCCAGGGTGCCGTCGCGCACCCGCCGCCCCAGCCGGTCCATCGAGCCGATCGCCAGGTCGGCCAGGCCGAAGGCGGTGCTGGACAGGCCGTAGAGGAAGGCGACCTCGGGCAGCGTGTAGCCGCCGAGGGCGTCCACGCGGGAGAACATCAGCAGGATCGCCACGAAGTCGAGCGCGGTCGCGGCGAAGTTGCCGAACGTCGTCATGACGAACGAGGCGCGGTAGGCCATCGTGGACCGCACCCACATCGCGGCGACCAGACGGTACGTCCGCAGCGCCTCAGCCACCCTGGACCACCACCCGCCGGGTCGCCGCGGACTGCAGCAGCCGCCCCGCGGCCAGCAGGCACACCGCCCACGCCCCCTGGAAGGCGTAGGTGCCCAGCGGGTCCGCGCGGCCCAGCAGGACGTCGGCGGGGGCCTGGAGCAGCGACGACCACGGCAGCACGCGGACGACCTCCCCCAGGGCGCCAGGGAAGACGTTCAGCGGCAGCAGCATCCCCGAGCAGAAGACACCGGCCAGCCACGCCATCTGCACCACGCCCGTGCCGTCCAGCAGCCAGAAGGCGCTCAGCGCCACCAGGAAGCGGATGCCGAAGCCGACCAGCATGGCCAGCACCACCGCGGCGGCGAACGCCAGCCAGGTCAGCACGTCGGCCGGGAGGTCCACGGGGAAGAACAGCGCGCCGAACACGAAGGGCAGCACACCGCGGCCGAGCAGTTGGAAGACGCCCCGGCCCAGGTCGGCGGCCAGCCACCACAGCTGGAGGTCGGCGGGCCGGTACAGGTCGATGGCGATGTCACCCGTACGGATGCGTTCCATCAGCTCGTCCTCCGCGCCGCCGCCCCCCAGCGCGAGCGCCGCCAGGAACGCCTGGCCCAGCCACACGTACGTCACGGCCTGGGCCCGGTCGTACCCGCCCAGGTGCGGGCGCACGTCCCACAGGGCCAGGTAGGTGTGGACGAGGATCAGGCCGAAAACCGTGTTGGTGAACACCCCGGCGGCGGTGGCCGTCCGATACGTCGCGTACCGTCTGAATCCCCCCGCCGCGACGGCCGCGTACAACCGCCCAGCGCTCACGTCAACCGCCCTCCCAGGTCCGCCGACACCGAAGCGCAGGAGCCTAGTGCGCGCGGAAGGCCGCGCGCCACGCGTTTTTTCCGGCCCGCCGGATCGCCGTGACCGGGAACGGAACGCTTGGTACGGCAGTCTTCATCCGGGGGCGCAGAACGCGCATGAGGGCGTACGGCGACGTACGAGGCGAAAACAGGAGTCCGTGCACGACATGACCGACGAGCCGCAGCCGCAGCAGCCGAAGCAGGCCGGGGCACCGGAGAACCGGCCACCGGCCCCGGCCCCGCACCGCGCGGCCGACACCCCGGACTCCGCCGAGCCCCCGGCCGGCGCCGCGCCCGACGACCCGGCGGACACCGGGCCCGGGCGCTCGGAGAACACCGGGCCCGCGGCCTCGGCGGACGACGCGCCCGACGCCCCTGGTGACTCCGGGGACTCGGGTGACTCGGGTGGCTCGGGTGGCGGTGACTCAGGTGACTCAGGTGACTCAGGTGACCGAGGTGACCCAGGTGGCTCTGGTGACTCAGGTGGCTCTGGTGGCTCGGCGGAGGCCGCCCCGGAGGGCTCGCCGAACGGCGCCTCCGGGGACCCGGCGGACGCCGCGGCCGAGGGTTCGGAGGAGGCCGCGGCCGAGGACCCGGCGGATGCTCCGGCGGACGGTGGGACGGACGTCTCGGCCAAGCGTTCGGACCGCGCCCCCGGCAAGGATCCGGCCAAGCGCCCGGCGGAGGCCAAGCGCCCGGCGGATGCCACGAGCCCGGCGGACTCCGTCGCCGACGCTCCGGTCGCCGGGCCGGCCCCGGGTCCGACCGGAGCCACGGCCTCCGCGAAGGGCTCCGCGGGAGCGCTCACCCGAGGTCCCGGCCCCGCATGGGTCCGGGTCACGGACGCGGACACACAGCCGCTGGAAGCCGGGACCACCCCCTCCGACGCGTCGGCCGCCACCGCCGAACTCCCGGCAGCCGCCGCGCAGGGCTCGGCGCCCGCCGGCCCCGCCGCCCCCGCCGCGGCTCGAGCCGCGCGCCCCGCCGACCGAGCCGCCCAAGCGGCCCAGGCGGCCCGGACAGTCCGGGCCGCCCAGGCGGCTCAGGCCGCCGTCGCGCCCGGTACCGCCGGTGCGCCCGGAACCACCGTCGCCGCCGCCGGCGCCTCTGCCGGCGCCGGGGCCGGGGCCGGCTCCCCCGGCGGGAAGGCCGCGCGGCGCGGCAGACGGAGCGGATTGCGGCGGTTGCTGCCGACCTGGCGGATGCTGCTCGGCGGGTTCATCATCACGGTGATGCTCGTCGCCGGCGCGTTCGTGCTCGGATACTCGCTGGTCAAGATTCCCCCCGCCAACGCCCTGGCCGTGAAGCAGGCCAACGTCTACCTCTACGCCGACGGCACCGAGATCACCCGCGACGGCACCATCAACCGGGAGAACGTCGACCTGTCCCAGATCTCCATGGACGCCCAGCACGCCGTACTCGCCGCCGAGGACCGCGACTTCTACACCGAGTCCGCCGTCGACCCCAAGGCGATGGTGCGCGCCGCCTGGAACACCGCCACCGGCAAGGGCAGGCAGTCCGGCTCCACGATCACCCAGCAGTACGTGAAGAACTACTACCTGGGCCAGGAACAGACCGTCACCCGCAAGGTGAAGGAGTTCTTCATCGCGATCAAGCTGGACCGCAACGTGTCCAAGGCCGAGATCCTCGAGGGCTACCTGAACACCAGCTACTTCGGCCGCAACGCCTACGGCATCCAGGCCGCCGCCCAGGCGTACTACGGCGTCAAGGCCAAGGACCTCGACCCGGCCCGCGCCGCCTACCTCGCCGCGCTCGTCAACGCGCCCAGCGAGTACGACGTCGCCGCCCACCCGGAGAACAAGGCCGCGGCCGTGGCCCGCTGGAACTACGTCCTGGACGGCATGGTCAAGCAGGGCTGGCTCAGCGCCTCCGAACGGGCCGGAACGACGTTCCCCACGCCCCGGGAGGCCACCGTCCCGACGAACATGTCCGGACAGCGCGGCTACATCGTCAAGGCGGTCAAGGACTACCTGGCCGAGAACAAGATGCTCAGCGAGGACGAACTCGCCGCGGGCGGCTACCGCATCACCACCACCCTGCACAAGAGCAAGCAGGACGCCTTCGTCAAGGCCGTCGACGACCGCCTGATGTCCCGCCTGGACAGGAAGAACCGCAAGGTCGACACCTACGTCCGGGCCGGCGGCGCCGCCATCGACCCGAAGACCGGCCAGGTGGTCGCGATGTACGGCGGCATCGACTACGTCAAGCAGTACACCAACAACGCCACCCGCAGGGACTTCCAGGTCGGCTCCACCTTCAAGCCGTTCGTCTTCACCTCGGCCGTGCAGAACGCCTCCGAGACCCTCGACGGCCGCCCCATCACCCCCAACACCGTCTACGACGGCACCAACGGGCGCCCCGTCCAGGGCTGGAACGGCGGCACCTACGCCCCCGAGAACGAGGACCAGCGCTCCTACGGCAGCATCACCGTCCGGGAGGCCACCGACAAGTCCGTCAACGCCGTCTACGCGCAGATGGCCGTCGACGTCGGCGCCGACAAGGTCAAGGAGACCGCGACCGCCCTCGGCATCCCCGCCGACACCCCCGACCTGGCCGGCGGCCCGTCCATCGCGCTCGGCACCGCCACCGCGAGCGTCCTGGACATGGCCCAGGCCTACGCCACCCTCGCCAACCACGGCGAGCACGGCACCTACACGATGATCAAGAAGATCACCAAGGACGGAACCGACGCCGTACAGCTGCCCCACCGCTCCGCCTCCCGCGTCGTCACCCGCGAGGCCGCCGACACCACCACCTCGGTGCTGCGCTCCGTCGTCCAGAACGGCACCGCCACGGCCGCGCAGGACGCCGGCCGGCCCGCCGCCGGAAAGACCGGCACCGCCGAGGAGGACACCGCCGCCTGGTTCGCCGGCTACACACCCGACCTCGCCACCGTCGTCTCCGTGATGGGCCAGGACCCGGTCACCGCCGCGCACAAGCCCCTCTACGGCGCCATGGGCCTGCCCCGCGTCAACGGCGGCGGCGCCCCCGCCGAGATCTGGGCGCAGTTCACCAGGAACGCCCTGAAGAACACCCCGGTCAGCGACTTCGACCTCGAACTCCAGCCGGGCGCGGACCGTGTCGAGCTGCCGCCCTCCTCCACCGTCCCGTCCCGGACCCCGGACGCCTCCCCCAGCGGGGACGAGAGCTCCCCCGGCACCGCCACCGGCGGGCAGGACACCCAGGGCCAGGACCAGGGACAGACCCAGGGGCAGACGGGCGGCGACACCACCGGCACCACCGGCACCCCCGGAACCGCCACCGGCGGCAGCCCCACGACCGGCGGCACCCCCACCACCGGCGGCGGCACCGGCGGATCACCGACCACCGGCGGCACCGACACGAGCACCGGCGGCGCGGACGGCGGAGGCACGGACGGGGGCACCCAGGGCGGCACCACCACCGGCACCGGCGACGGCGGCACGACCACCGGGACGGTGGCGGGACAGCAGGGGGGCTGGCACACGCCGTAGCGGGCGCGGGCGCGGCCGGCGCGGCGGGCGCGGCCGGCGCGGCGGGCACACGGCCGGCGCCCGGCCGGCGCACGGAACCACACGCGGAAGGGGCTGGTGACCGCGGTCACCAGCCCCTTCCGCGATTCCCGGTCCGTGCGGCACGGCCGCCGCGTCGGCCTACAGATACAGCCCGGTGGAGTCCTGCGAGCCCTCGAAGCGGTCCGCGGCCACCGCGTGCAGATCGCGCTCACGCATGAGCACGTACGGCACGCCCCGGACCTCCACCTCGGCGCGGTCCTCCGGGTCGAACAACACGCGGTCGCCCGGCTCGACGGTCCGCACGTTCTGCCCCACCGCGACGACCTCCGCCCAGGCCAGCCGGCGTCCCACCGCGGCCGTCGCCGGGATGAGGATGCCGCCGCCCGAACGCCGCTCGCCCTCACTCGTGTCCTGCCGCACCAGCACCCGGTCGTGCAGCATCCGGATCGGAAGCTTGTCGTGCTGGGTGCTGTGCTCGTTTCTGTTGGCGCTCACGTCTCGAACCTACCTGCCTGGAACGTATCCGCGCGCGACAGGGTCAGCCCCGGCGCCTGCGCATGCCGAGGGCCAGCAGCCCCACCAGCCCCACGGCGACCAGCGCGACCGGCACCACCCGCTCCAGACGGGGCGCGCCCTCCTCGTCCACGAACTGCGCCCGCACATCCGTGACCACCCGGTTGACCTGCACATAGGCCCGCCCGACGGTGTGGTCCACGGTGGAGACGACCTTGGCCTTCGCGTCCCCGACGATGGTCCTGGGGTGCACCCGCACCCCGATCTCGTCGAGCGTCTCGGCCAGCACCTCGCGGCGGCGCCTGATGTCCGCCTCGATCTCAGCCGGGGTTCTGGTGTCCGCGGTGTCCGCCACCGTACCGCCTCCGAAGTCAACTGATGCGTGTTCAGGACAGTCTGTCAGCTCTCGCTCCGGACGGACCGTCGGCACCCCCGGTTACCCTCGGAGCGACACGGTATTGGCACGCACCAGGACACGCACGAGGAGCGACCTTCGATGACCGAGCGACTCCAGCCCGGGGACGCGGCCCCCGCCTTCACCCTCCCCGACGCCGACGGCAACGAGGTGTCGCTGGCCGACCACAAGGGCCGCAAGGTCATCGTCTACTTCTACCCGGCCGCCCTCACCCCCGGCTGCACCAAGCAGGCCTGCGACTTCACCGACAACCTCGAGGTACTGGCCGGCGCGGGCTACGACGTGATCGGCATCTCCCCCGACAAGCCGGAGAAGCTGGCGAAGTTCCGCGAGAAGGAGAACCTGCGGGTCACCCTCCTCGCCGACCCCGACAAGCGGGTCCTGGAGGCCTACGGCGCCTTCGGCGAGAAGAAGCTCTACGGCAAGACGGTCGTCGGCGTCATCCGCTCCACGGTGATCGTCGACGAGGAGGGCAAGGTGGAACGCGCCCTCTACAACGTCAAGGCCACCGGCCACGTCGCCATGATCATCAAGGACCTGGGCATCTGACCCACGCCCGCACCCTCCCCCGGAGGCGGCCCGCCCCGGCAACCCCGGCGCGGGCCGCCTCCGCATTCCATGCGTGACTGTCCGATAACCGGTTCGTTACTCCGTACGAGCCCGCGAACACGCGGCCGGAACGGAGGGGGCTGGATGAGGGCCAGCGCGTACACCAGGGAGCGACTGGAGGAAGCGGCACGGGGGGCGCGGAATCTGTCGGAGGCGCTGACGAGGCTGGGGGTGGACGACCCGAGGAGTCCCACACGGCACTACGTCCGCGCGCGGATGAGCAAGCTCGGCGTGGACACCTCGCACTTCGAACGCGAGGGGGTGAAGTGGACCCGCGAGGTACTGGAGCGGGCGGTGGCGGCCTCGACCAACATGTGCGAGGTGCTGCGCCATCTCGGCCTCGACGTGGTCGGCGGCCACCACACGCACATCAGCCGCCGGATCAGGGCGTACGGCATCGACACTTCGCACTTCCAGGTACCGACCAGACGCGGCAAGCCCTGGCGTCCCAGGACGCCCGAGGGCCTGCTCGTCGCGCAGGAGGCGGGGCAGACCCGGCGCATCCAGAGCGACCGCCTCAGGTGGGCGATGCGCGAGCTCGGTGTCGAGGAGCGCTGCGCTCTGTGCGGCTCCGCGCCTGTCTGGCGGGGCCGGCCGCTCCCGCTGGAGGTCGACCACATCGACGGCAACTATCGGGACAACCGGATCGAGAACCTGCGGTTCCTGTGCCCCAACTGCCATTCGACGACGGACACCTTTCGTGGTCGCGGCAAGAAGCACACCCGGGCAGGCGTCTCATGAGGCGCGGGGTGCGCTACACGCGCGAGCGACTGGCCGAGGCGGCCGACCAGTGCTCCAGCGTCGAGGAGGTCATCGCCTACTTCGGCACCGAGCCCTACGACAAGCTCGGTCGCCACCTCGTGAAGCGCTTCGCGCACTTCGGGATCGACATCTCGCACTTCTCGAGCAGAAGACCATCGCGCCCCACACGGGACGAGTTGCGCTCGGCGGTGGCCGAGTCGGTCTCCATCGCGGGAACCCTTCGCCGCCTGGGGCGCCCGGACAGCGGAAGCCAGCGTGCGCTGCTGCGTCAGTGGATCGCCGATGACGGTCTCACGACGACGCACTTCCTGGGGCAGGCCCATCAGCGGGGGAAGGCCCGCCCGGAACTCGCCAGGCCCGCGCGGGACATCCTCGTCCGGCACGACGGAACCCGCCGGACGAGAACCGCCGTGCTGCGCCGGGCCCTCAAGGAGATCGGCGTGCCGGAGGAATGCGCGGAGTGCGGCGTCGGTCCGGAATGGCTCGGGAAACCGATGACTCTTGAGGTCGACCACGTCAACGGCGACTGGAGGGACGACCGGCGCGAGAACCTGCGATTGCTCTGCCCCAATTGCCATGCCGTCACGAGCACCTGGTGCAGAGGACGGAGGAGGTCCGCATAGGGAAACCCGAGCGACCGGTAACATGTCGGGAACGCGGCCGTGGCGAAATCAGGTAGCACGCGAGGGGTTTAGGTCCCCTTGGGCGAAAGCCCGTGTGGGTTCGAATCCCACCGGCCGCACTGCCCCCCACCTTCGTATCTAAGGCGGGGGGCTTTTTTGTGGCTCAGCCCAACAGCTCCCGTACCACCGGGACCAGGGCTCGGAACGCCTTGCCGCGGTGGCTGATCGCGTTCTTCTCGGCGGGGGTCAGCTCCGCGCAGGTTCTCGTCTCGCCGTCGGGCTGGAGGATCGGGTCGTAGCCGAAGCCGTTGGTGCCGGCGGGGGCGTGGCGCAGGCGGCCGCGCAGCTGGCCCTCGACCACGCGTTCGGTGCCGTCGGGCAGGGCGAGGGCGGCCGCGCAGGCGAAGTGGGCGCCCCGGTGTTCCTCGGTGATGTCGGCGAGCTGGGCCAGCAGCAGGTCGAGGTTGGCCTGGTCGTCGCCGTGCCGGCCGGACCAGCGGGCGGAGAAGATGCCGGGGGCGCCGCCGAGGACGTCGACGCAGAGGCCGGAGTCGTCGGCGACGGCGGGCAGGCCGGTGGCGCGGGCGAGGGTGTGCGCCTTGAGGAGGGCGTTCTCGGCGAAGGTGACGCCGGTCTCCTTGACGTCCGGGATGTCGGGGTAGGCGTCGGTGCCGATGAGTTCGTGGGGCAGGCCGGCGCCGGCCAGGATCTCCCTGAGTTCGGTGATCTTTCCGGCGTTGCGGGTGGCGAGGATCAGGCGGGTCATGCTCCCAGTATCAGGGGGTGCAGACCTTGGTCAGTTCGCCGGCCGCGTCGGTGACGGGGGCGATGTCCGGGGTGTGGTCGCCGTTGCGGACGGCGGTGCGGACGTTGTCGACGGCTTTGCCGAGGTCGTCGACGGCCTTGTTGACGTCGGCGTCGTCGGTGTTGTCGCCGATCTTGCGCAGGTTGCGGTCGATCGCGGCGAGGGCCTCGTCGGTGCGGGTGGGGTCGTTCGCCGCGTTCTGCACGGCCTGCTGGAGGTCGGTGACGCTGTCGGCGATGGCGTCGGCGGTCTGGACGCAGTCGAGCGCCTTGTTCACGGCGTCGCAGGCGGTGGTCGCGCCGAGGGCGAGCGCGGCGAGTGCCGCGGCGGTGACGGCGGTCGTGGTGGTGCGGCCCTGGTGTCTGCGTCGGCGTCGGCTCGCGGGCATGGCCTGGGTTTCCTCCCCGTTCCTGGCCGGGCGTACGGCGGTGTGCCGTACGCCCGTACCGGTAGGGACGCGCGGGGTGGGGGCGGGGTTGCCCGGTGCGGGCGCGTTTTCTTGGGGCGCCTTTTACCCGTGCGGGCGGGGCGCTAGCTGTACTCGGCCGGGAGGTTGGTGACACGCCTACCGTCGGTTGTTGATCATGGGGGGACCTCCGGGCGTAGTGGAGATTGCCGTCTTCACTCACCT
>NZ_JBJDQT010000035.1:0-85098 GCF_044903565.1 Streptomyces sp. NPDC004065
GTGGGGGGGGGTGGCGGCGGGGGGTTCCACAACGCTTAACACCCCCTTTGGGGGGGGGGCCGCGCCCCCCCCCCCCCCCCCGGGGGGGGGGGGGGGGGGGCGGGGGGGGGGGGGGGGGGGTCCCCCCCCCCCCCCCCCCCACCCCGACGAACTCCGGTTCAGCGCTCGCCATCGCCATCGACGCCCACAGTCCCGGAGAAGTCCCACGGATGCCGCCGCGCCCCTCCCTTACCCGCTGCACCGCAGGTCGGACGGGGCGCAGTGGCGTTCGCCCGTCAGATGTCCCGGAACGTCTCGATCTGCGCCCCGATCGAGTTCAGCCGCTCCGCGAGGTCCTCGTAGCCGCGGTTGATGACGTAGACGTTGCGCAGGACCGAGGTGCCCTCGGCGGCCATCATCGCCAGCAGGACGACCACCGCGGGGCGCAGTGCCGGCGGGCACATCATCTCGGCGGCGCGCCAGCGGGTCGGGCCCTCCACCAGGACCCGGTGCGGGTCGAGGAGTTGCAGCCGGCCGCCGAGGCGGTTGAGGTCCGTCAGGTAGATGGCGCGGTTGTCGTAGACCCAGTCGTGAATGAGGGTCTTGCCCTGGGCGGTCGCGGCGATGGCCGCGAAGAACGGCACGTTGTCGATGTTCAGGCCGGGGAACGGCATCGGGTGGATCTTGTCGATGGGCGCCTCCAGCTTGGAGGGGCGCACGGTGAGGTCCACCAGCCGGGTGCGGCCGTTGTCGGCGTGGTACTCCGGGGTGCGGTCGTGGTCGAGGCCCATCTCCTCCAGGACCGCGAGCTCGATCTCGAGGAACTCGATCGGCACCCGGCGCACCGTCAGCTCCGACTCGGTGACCACGGCGGCGGCCAGCAGGCTCATCGCCTCCACCGGGTCCTCGCTGGGGGAGTAGTCCACGTCCACGTCGATGACCGGCACGCCGTGCACGGTGAGCGTGGTGGTGCCCACGCCCTCCACCTTGACGCCGAGCGCCTCCAGGAAGAAGCACAGGTCCTGGACCATGTAGTTGGAGGAGGCGTTGCGGATGACGGTCACGCCGTCGTGGCGCGCCGCCGCCAGCAGCGCGTTCTCGGTCACGGTGTCGCCGCGCTCGGTGAGCACGATCGGGCGGTCCGGGCGCACGGAGCGGTCCACCGTGGCGTGGTAGTGGCCCTCGGTGGCCGCCACCTCGAGCCCGAACCTGCGCAGCGCGATCATGTGCGGCTCGATGGTCCGCGTCCCCAGGTCGCAGCCGCCCGCGTACGGCAGCTTGAAGCGGTCCAGTCGGTGCAGCAGCGGGCCGAGGAACATGATGATGGAGCGGGTGCGCACGGCCGCCTCGGCGTCGATGGAGTCCAGGTCGAGGCCGGCCGGGGGCACGATCTCCAGATCCACCCCGTCGTTGATCCAGCGGGTGCGCACCCCGATGGACCCCAGCACCTCCAGGAGGCGGTAGACCTCCTCGATCCGCGCCACCCGGCGCAGCACCGTGCGCCCCTTGTTGAGCAGCGAGGCGCACAGCAGGGCCACGCACGCGTTCTTGCTCGTCTTGACGTCGATGGCGCCGGACAGCCGGCGGCCGCCGACCACCCGCAGATGCATCGGGCCGGCGTACCCGAGCGAGACGATCTCGCTGTCCAGGGCTTCGCCGATGCGGGCGATCATCTCAAGGCTGATGTTCTGGTTTCCGCGCTCGATGCGATTGACGGCGCTCTGGCTGGTGCCGAGTGCCTCGGCCAGCTGCGCCTGCGTCCAGCCGCGGTGCTGCCGGGCGTCGCGGATGAGCTTGCCGATGCGTACGAGGTAGTCGTCTGCCATGGGGCTGAGGTTATCTCAGATATGAGATGGCACCTCTCGGGGGGTCCATTCGGGTGACATCGCGTCACCGGTCCCTGCGTGTACGGGTGCTACGCCACCCGAACGGCCCAGGCAAATCCATCGATGTCGTACTACGTCCGGTACTGCTGTGGGTGTGTCGCGGGCCCTTGCGGCCGCCGGTGGTGAGGGACCAGGAACGTTTGTTGATGTTCAGCCGCACCCCCGGGAGGATGCGGAAGCTCTTGCGGAATGTGAGCGGCATGCCCTGCCTCCTTCACGAGCCGTCGTCTGCGCCGTCTTGCCCCCACCGGATACCCGGACTTGACGCCGCTATGGGCGGGCGGGGCGCACCTGTGGGGGAGTTGCCCCGCGGGAAGGCGGTTCGCAGCGGTCCGGCGTCGGCCTGCGGGGCAGCGGTCCGGCGTCGGCCTGCGGGGCAGCGGTTCGGCGTCGGTCTGCCGGGCGGCGGTCCGGCGTCGGCTCGCGGGGGTGTCGCCTCGGCCTCGGCTCGGCGTCGGCTCGCGGCACGCTCCTCGCGTGGGCGGGGCAACGTGGGCGGGGCAAGGGGATGCCTGTGTGCGGGCCCGCCTGTGCGTGCGGGCGGCTTGGGCCGCCTGCGCGTGCCGGCGGCCTCGCTCGTCGCCCCCGCCGGCCTACCCCGCCCCGCCGGGGTACCCGGTGTGCACACGCCCGCGAGAGCGGCCCGGCGCCCCGTCCGGCGCCGGGCCGCACATGACCATCCGGCCCTCATGTACTAGAGTTATCTCGACATCGAGATATCTGCCGAGGAGCACCGCAGCCGCCACCCGGTAAGGGTTACCTAACTTAGCCTTACCTGAGCGGAGAGGTCCAGTTGCCGTGGCGGCAGGATCGTGGTGGTACGCGCACATCAATGAAGGAGACTGTCGTGTCGGCGAACAGCTTCGACGCCCGCAGCACGCTGCAGGTGGGCGACGAGTCGTACGAGATCTTCCGGCTTGACAAGGTCGAGGGCTCGGCCCGACTGCCTTACAGCCTGAAGGTCCTGCTGGAGAACCTGCTCCGCACCGAGGACGGCGCGAACATCACCGCCGACCACATCCGCGCCCTCGGCAACTGGGACTCCCAGGCCCAGCCGTCGCAGGAGATCCAGTTCACGCCGGCCCGCGTGATCATGCAGGACTTCACCGGCGTGCCCTGTGTCGTCGACCTCGCCACCATGCGCGAGGCCGTCAAGGAGCTGGGCGGCGACCCGGCGAAGATCAACCCGCTCGCCCCGGCCGAGCTGGTCATCGACCACTCCGTCATCGCCGACAAGTTCGGCACCAACGACGCCTTCCAGCAGAACGTCGAGCTGGAGTACGGCCGCAACAAGGAGCGCTACCAGTTCCTGCGCTGGGGCCAGACCGCCTTCGACGAGTTCAAGGTCGTCCCGCCCGGCACCGGCATCGTCCACCAGGTGAACATCGAGCACCTGGCCCGTGTCGTCATGGTCCGCGACGGCAAGGCCTACCCCGACACGCTGGTCGGCACCGACTCGCACACCACCATGGTCAACGGCCTCGGCGTCCTCGGCTGGGGCGTCGGCGGCATCGAGGCCGAGGCCGCCATGCTCGGCCAGCCGGTCTCCATGCTGATCCCGCGCGTCGTCGGCTTCAAGCTCACCGGCGAGCTGCCCACCGGCACCACCGCCACCGACCTGGTGCTGACCATCACCGAGATGCTGCGCAAGCACGGTGTCGTCGGCAAGTTCGTCGAGTTCTACGGCGAGGGCGTGGCCGCCACGAGCCTCGCCAACCGCGCCACCATCGGCAACATGTCGCCGGAGTTCGGCTCCACCGCCGCGATCTTCCCGATCGACGATGAGACCATCAACTACATGCGCCTGACCGGCCGTCCCGAGCAGCAGCTCGCGCTCGTCGAGACGTACGCCAAGGAGCAGGGCCTCTGGCTGGACCCGAACGCCGAGCCGGACTACTCCGAGAAGCTCGAGCTGGACCTGTCCACGGTCGTCCCGTCCATCGCCGGCCCCAAGCGCCCGCAGGACCGCATCGTCCTGTCGCGTGCCGCCGAGCAGTTCAAGCAGGACGTCCGCAACTACGTCAACGACGAGTACGAGGCCAGCAAGGAGTCCTTCCCCGGCTCCGACGCCCCGTCCACCATCCCGAACGGCGCCCCGTCCAACCCGGTCCCCGTCGTCGCCCCCGACGGCACCGCCTACGAGCTGGACCACGGCGCGGTCACCGTCGCGGCCATCACCTCCTGCACCAACACCTCCAACCCGTACGTCATGGTCGCCGCCGCGCTGGTGGCCAAGAAGGCGGTGGAGAAGGGCCTGACCCGCAAGCCGTGGGTCAAGACCACGCTGGCGCCGGGGTCCAAGGTGGTCATGGACTACTACGACAAGGCCGGCCTGACCCCGTACCTGGACAAGCTGGGCTTCAACCTCGTCGGCTACGGCTGCACCACCTGCATCGGCAACTCCGGCCCGCTGCCGGAGGAGGTCTCCCAGGCCGTCAACGAGCACGACCTCGCCGTCACCTCGGTGCTGTCCGGCAACCGCAACTTCGAGGGCCGGATCAACCCCGACGTCAAGATGAACTACCTGGCGTCCCCGCCGCTGGTCGTCGCCTACGCCATCGCGGGCTCCATGAAGGTGGACATCACCCGGGACGCCCTCGGCGTCGACCAGGACGGCAACCCCGTCTTCCTGAAGGACATCTGGCCGAGCGAGGCCGAGGTCAACGACGTCGTCGCCAACGCCATCGGCGAGGACATGTTCTCCAAGTCCTACTCCGACGTGTTCGCCGGCGACGCCCAGTGGCAGTCGCTGCCGATCCCGACCGGCAACACCTTCGAGTGGGACCCGGAGTCCACCTACGTGCGCAAGCCCCCGTACTTCGAGGGCATGGGCCAGGAGCCGGAGCCGGTCGAGGACATCACCGGCGCCCGGGTGCTCGCCAAGCTCGGCGACTCGGTCACCACCGACCACATCTCCCCGGCCGGAGCCATCAAGGCCGACACCCCGGCCGGCCAGTACCTCACGGAGCACGGCGTCGAGCGCCGCGACTTCAACAGCTACGGCTCCCGCCGCGGCAACCACGAGGTCATGATCCGCGGCACGTTCGCCAACATCCGCCTGCGCAACCAGATCGCGCCGGGCACCGAGGGCGGCTACACCCGCGACTTCACCCAGGAAGGCGGCCCGGTCTCCTTCATCTACGACGCCTCGCGCAACTACATCGAGCAGGGCATCCCGCTGGTCGTCCTGGCCGGCAAGGAGTACGGCTCGGGTTCCTCGCGCGACTGGGCGGCCAAGGGCACGGCCCTGCTCGGCGTCAAGGCCGTCATCGCCGAGTCCTACGAGCGCATCCACCGCTCCAACCTCATCGGCATGGGCGTCCTGCCGCTGCAGTTCCCGGAGGGCCACACCGCCTCCACCCTCGGTCTGACCGGCGAGGAGACCTTCTCCATCACCGGCGTCACCGAGCTCAACGAGGGCACCACGCCGCGCACGGTGAAGGTCACCACCGACACCGGCGTCGAGTTCGACGCGGTCGTCCGCATCGACACCCCCGGTGAGGCGGACTACTACCGCAACGGCGGCATCATGCAGTACGTGCTGCGCAGCCTGATCCGCAAGTAACGGACCGGCAGGCAACGGTCCGGGCAGGGCAGCCGGACGGACCACAGGGCCGCATCCCCGGCAACGGGGGTGCGGCTCGCGCCGTCCCCGGGGAGTGTGCGGCCCGCGCCGTCACGGGCGGGCGCGCGGTCCGGGCGGGCGTGCGGGTCGGGTGGCGCGCGGTCCGGGCGGGCGTGCGGGTCGGGTGGGCCGCCTCGCCTGCGGCGGACGGCGGTCCGGACGTACGGAATGTCGACCGGTTCCCGTATGGCGGCCGATGAGGGCGGCCCCTAACCTGGCAACAGGTAGCCGAAAGTAGTCCTTCGGCTGCCAGGGGTGTTTCCGGGGTCCGACGATTGGGGTACTTGCCTGCGCTGGTGCACAACCGTCCCCTAATCTGGTCGGGCACCATCGGGCACATCGGGGGAAGCAGGGGGGCTGAGGTGGTGCGGGAGGGGGGACCCTTGTGGCGCAGGAGCAGCATGTGCGGCAATGAGAGCGAGTGCCTCGAGGTCGCCGTGGGACACGACGGCGTCCTGGCGCGTGACTCCAAGACGCCCCACCGCGCGTCCGTGCGCTTCACCGCCCCTGCCTGGAAGGAGTTCCTGCACGCGGTGACGCAGGGGGAGTTGGCCGGCTCATGACGTCGTTGTCAAGCCATCGCCAGGAGGTAGGGGGCCTTATGAATGCCGGTGCATCCGCGGCGCAGCATTCCGACAGGAGGACGTCCCGGGGGCCCGCGGTGACGGGCGCGATCACCTTCACCCTGGCCGCCGGTGCCGTGGCGACGCTCGCCGCCGCCCTCGCCTCCCTTGCCGTCGAGGGAGCGCTCGCCAAGAGGATCGTCTGGGCGGTGGTCGCCGTGGCGATCGCCGTCGCCGCCGGGGTGTGGCGGGCGGGCCGTCCCGTTACGCCGTCCCCACCTGGTCCGGGTCGCCTTCCGCAGGGTTCGCGGACGGGTTCGCCGGAGTAGCGGCCGCGCTCCTGCGCCGCCTGAAGGCGCGTATCCCCGCCCAGACCGCTCCGGTGATCCCGGACGCGCCGAGCAGCGAGCCCACTGCGGTGCCCATCCGGGACCACGGCAGCTCCAGACCCTTGGCCATGCGGACGGCCATCAGCACACACACCAGCACGGCCACGAGCGCCAGCAGCGCGAAGCCCCCGACCACGGCCAGCTGCCTCGTCTTCACCGCGCCGCGCGCGTTCTCTATCGCTATGAGGTTCCGCGTCTGCCTCTCGTCCTGTATGGCCTGCGCCTTGAGCTCTTCGTCGGTCAGCCCGGGAGCGGGCTCGGCGCCCCCGAACACATAGGTCCGGACCCACTGTTGCAGGCCCTGCCATGTCGACCTGAAGACCACGTCGGTCCTCCCCCTGGCTCCGAAAGCCGTGCGC
This sequence comes from Streptomyces sp. NPDC004065, assembly GCF_044903565.1. Taxonomy (NCBI): domain Bacteria; kingdom Bacillati; phylum Actinomycetota; class Actinomycetes; order Kitasatosporales; family Streptomycetaceae; genus Streptomyces; species Streptomyces sp. NPDC004065. The sequence continues at coordinate 6,802 of NZ_JBJDQT010000035.1, forward strand.
CCCCTAGTGCCTAGCGGGTCCCGAGGTCTTGCTTGATGTGATCGATCAGGTCGAGGGACTCGGCGTCGCCGAGCGCAAGATCCGTGATCGTCCGGAAGCACTCCTGGTAACGGGCCAGCAGTTCGAGGTCCTCGCCGCCGGTCATGCTGCCGGCGGCGTGTTCCAGGTACAGCAGATCGTCGTCGTCCGGGAAACCCAGGAGGACGAAGCTGCCCAGGGTGCTGTAGTGCGCCCCGGCCGCGAAGGGCAGCACCCGGATCGAGATGCCTTCCCGGGCGCCGAGGTCGAGGAGTTGCTGCAACTGCTCGGCGAGCACCCGCGGGCCGCCGATCTGCCGGCGGACCGCGGCCTCGTCCAGCACGAACACGGTCGCGGGGTGCCCGGAGCCGTCGAACATCCGGCTCTGCCGCTCCATCCTCAGATCCACCACGCGCGCCGCCCGTTCGGGGCTCAGGCCACGGGGGGCGAGCAGGGCGTCGGCGTAGCCGCGGGTCTGCAGATGCCCGGGCACCACGATGGGGTGGTAGGTGTGCAGTGACGTGGCGGCGCTCTCGTAGCCCAGGTACTGGGCGAACTGCGGCGTGACCACGTCGTGGTACTTGGACCACCAGCTCGGCCCCTTGCTGCCGCGCGCGGCCTCCTCGAGATCGTGCACCTGGGCGGGGTCCGTGACGGCGTACAGGGACAGCAGGGCGCGCAGGTCGCTGACGGACACGCTCACCGTGCCGGTCTCCACGCGGATGAGCTTGGACTGCGACCACTCGACCCGCTCGGCGGCCTCACGCTGGCTCAGTCCGGCCCGCTCCCGGGCTTGTCGTAGGGCAAGGCGCAGCTTGCGCCGGTTCAGGCTTGGATCCACAGGGGGTGTCATCGCCGCTCCTTCGACCGTGCGCGTACCCCGCGCTCCGTCAGCCATGCACAAAAAGTTCGTGGCGTTCGGCCCCTGTCATTATGCATCGAGCTATCAGCCTATAGCCGAATGCAATTGCACGACACGGTGGCGTATTCCAGCGCTGGTGGTGCGCGGGGGGCGCAGAAGCGGCGCGTACGCGCCCCCCGCCTCCGGTCGTCACATGCGGACAACGTGTCAGCCGCCGCCCGTGCTCCCGTTGAGCGTGCTGCCGCCCCACAAACGGGTGCGCGAAGTGCGATCGGCGCACGGAAGACGGTACCGGCGCACGAAAAGGCGCCGGCGCGCAAGAAGCGCCGGCGCCACGGTGACGGTGTGTCAGGGAGAGCCGCGGGGCCGAGAGCCGGCAACTGGCAGCTGGCAGCCGGAGTCGGCAGCCGAGCCGCGCGCCGGGTGCGCCAGCAGCCAGCAGCCCGGCCGGGCGCCGGGAGCCGCGCGCCGGCAGCCGGCGGCCGGGAGCCGGCAGTCGAGCCGCGCGCCGGGAGCCGGCAGTTGGCAGCCGAGCCGCTCGCCGGGTGCCGGGCCGCGCGCCGGGAGCCGGCAGTTGGCAGCCGAGCCGCGCGCCGGGTGCCGGGCCGCGCGCCGGGAGCCGCGCGCCGGACGCCGGGTGCCGGGTGCCGGGTGCCGGGCAGCGCGCCGCGCGCCAGCAGCCAGCAGCCCGGCCGGGCGCCGGCAGTCGAGCCGCGCGCCGGGAGCCGGCAGTTGGCAGCCGAGCCGCGCGCCGGGTGCCGGGCCGCGCGCCGGCAGCCGGGCAGCGCGCCGGGAGCCGGCAGCACAGCCGCGCGCCGGGAGCGGCGCGCCAGTAGTCGACGGCCGGGCAGCGCGCCGCGTGCCGGGCGCCGAGAGTCGGCAGCCGCAGCCCAGCCGCGCGCCGGGTGCCGGGCAGCGCGCCGGCAGCCGGGAGGCGGCAGTCGGGAGCCGCGCGCCGGGCAGCGTGCCGGGCGCCGGGAGCCGGCAGCCCAACCGCGCGCCGGGAGCCGCGCGCCGGGAGCTGGCAGCCGAGCCGGGAGTCGGGAGCCGGGCCACGGGCCGGGAGTTGGGTGCTGGCAACCGGGCAGCGCGCCGGCGGTCGGCAGTCAGCAGCCGATCAGCACGCCGGAAGCCGAGCCGGGCCGCGCGCCAGCGCGCCGGGAGCCGCGGGCCGGGAGCCGCGCGCCGGCAGCCCAGTCGCGCGCCGAAAACCGCGCGCATCAGCGCAGCGACAGCGCGCACGCACGCCCCACCCGTTTACAGCGGCGCCGCAACGCGCTAGCTTCACGGGGCAAGGCGGGATGGGAGCGCTCCCATGACGGCGGACCGGAACCCGCCCTCCGGGTTCGCTCCCACCCCGCTCGCTCGACACGGGGGGCGGACCCGGTGGCCGGGTCGACGGCCACCGGGTCCGCGAGTCGGGCGGGCGAAGGGGGGAAGACGCCCGCCCGGGCAGTACCGGCTTGTGCGACCAGGGTGCGACAACGTTGTCGTAATGGTCTGCGCATGACTGTACCGCCTCAACGGACAACGATGTCAAGCAACTTGGCGTCCAGCCACCCGTGTGAGTGGCGGTGCGCGCCCCCGCTCCGGTACGCGCTCTTCCGCCGTACCACCGGCGCACGCTACTGTCCCTGCGGCTTGTGCGACCTGTGGTGCGCGACCCGTCCGAAGGAGGAGGGGCCGCGTCATGCGTTTCCGTCCCATGTCCCTGCTGCTGGCCGCGGTGCTCACGGCCGGCGGCGCCACTCCCGCCCTGGCGGCGACCGCCGCACCGCCCGGTTCCCGGCCGGCCGCCCTGGTCCAGGACCCCACCGGGTACGTCGACCCGCTCATCGGCACCAGGAACGGCGGCAACGTCTTCCCGGGCGCCGTCACGCCCTTCGGGATGCTCTCCTTCAGCCCGGAGAACACCCGCGGTGACGCGACGAGAACCGCCGCGCCCGGCGGCTACCAGTACGACGCCACCCGCATCCGCGGCTTCAGCCTGACCCACATGTCCGGCACCGGCTGCGCGGGCGGCAGCGGCGACATACCGCTCTTCCCGTACGCCGGCGAGGTCACCACCTCGCCGGCCGCCGACACCAAGGACGCCGTCTACGCCTCCGGCTTCCAGCACGGCGACGAGCGGGCCGAGCCCGGCCGCTACAAGGTGACCCTCGCCTCCGGCGTCACCGCCGACCTCACGGCGACGGCCCGCACCGGCTCCGCCCGCTTCACCTACCCCTCGGACAAGCCGGCCTCCCTGCTGATCCGGACCGCCAACTCCGAGGTCGGCTCGACCGCTTCCACGGTCACCATCGACCCCGCCCACCGGACCGTCTCCGGTTCCGTCACCTCGGGCAACTTCTGCGGCTACCTCGACCCCGAGGGCCGCCGCGCCTACTACACCCTCTACTTCACCGCCCGCTTCGACCGCGCCTTCGCGGCCACCGGCACCTGGCAGGACGACAGGCTGAACCCGGGCTCCACCTCCGCGAGCGGCGGTACCGGCGGCTTCTCCAACGGCGGGCGGCCCGTGGCCGGCAAGGGCGCCGGCGGCTATGTGCGGTTCGCGCCGGGCGACGGACCCGTCGGCGTCAAGGTGGGCATCTCCTACGTCGGCCAGGCCGGCGCGGAGGCCAACCTGGCCGCGGAGAACCCGCCGAAGCGCTCGTTCGACTCGGTGCGGGACGCCGCCCGCCGCGCCTGGCGCGAGAGGCTGTCCGCGATCCGGGTCGGCGGCGGCACCGACGAGGAGCGCACCACCTTCTACACCGCGCTTTACCACGCCCTGCTGCATCCCAACGTCATCAGCGACGCCGACCGCAGATACCGCGGCCCCGACGGCAAGGTGCACACGGTCGGCCGCGGCCACCAGGCGCAGTACGGCACCTTCTCCGGCTGGGACGTCTACCGCGACCAGGTGCAGCTGCTGACCCTGCTCAGCCCGCGCACCGGCTCCGACATCGCCCAGTCCCTGTACGAGCTGGCCCGGCAGAACGGCGGCGTCTGGGACCGCTGGCTGCACGGCGCGAGCGGCACCCACGTGATGAACGGCGACCCCTCGCCGACCGCGCTCGCCGGCATCCGCGCCTTCGGCGGCACCGGCTTCGACCTGAGGGGCGCGCTCGCCTCCCTGGTGAAGGCGGCCACCGTGCCCACCGAGCAGGACCTGTCCGCGGCGGGCAAGCCGGTGCTCTCGGTGGGCCAGCGGCCCTCCCTGGACAAGTACCTGAAGTCGCACTACATGCCGTCGGTCTCCAACGCCTGGGGCGGCGCCGCCGAGACCCTGGAGATGTCCACCGCCGACTTCTCCCTCTCCCAGCTCGCCGCGGCGGCCGGACGGAAGGACACCGCGGCCGAGTTCGCCCGCCGCGCCCAGTGGTGGCAGAACAACTTCAACATCGCCGCCGACCCCACCGGCGGCTACATCGCCAACCGCAAGGCCGACGGCAGCTGGGTCACCGGCTTCACCCCGGACACCGGCAACGGGTTCGTCGAGGGCTCCGCGGCCCAGTACACCTGGATGGTCCAGCACAACCCGGCCGGTCTGTTCGCCGCGATGGGCGGCCGTGACAAGGCCCTCGCCCGCCTCGACTCCTTCTTCCACGACGCCGACGGCGGCTGGGCCCTCACCGGCCACGGCGGCGCCAAGTCCGAACTCGACAACGAGCCCTCGATCAACGTCCCCTACCTGTACGACTACGCGGGCGCGCCCTACAAGGCGCAGGAGACGGTCCGTGCCGCCATGCGGCAGCTGTGGTCGGCCCAGCCGGGCGGCATCCCCGGCAACGACGACCTCGGCGCCATGTCCGCGTGGTACGTCTTCTCCGCCCTCGGCATGTACCCGCAGGTGCCCTCGCGCGCCGAACTCGTCCTCGCCTCACCGCTGTTCGAGCGCGCCGAGATCCACCGCCCGGGCGGCAACGACATCTCCGTGCGCGCGAGCGGGGCGGCGGCGGACGCGCCGTACGTGCGGTCGCTGAAGGTGAACGGCCGGGCGAGCGACCGCCCGTGGCTGCCGGCGTCCTTCGTCCGCGACGGCGGCCGCCTGGACTACACCCTGTCCACCACGCCCGACCGCGCCTGGGGCAGCGCCCCGTCGGACGCCCCGCTCTCCTTCCGGCAGGGCGAGCAGCCGTACCAGATCGGAGTGGGACCGACCACGGCGACCCTCGCGCCCGGCGGCAGCGCGAGGATCGGCATCCGTGCCGTGTCGCTGAGCGGCGGCCAGGGCCCCGAGGTGCGCTTCGAGGTCCGCACTCCCGCGGGCGTCACGGCCGCCCCGGCCTCGGGCACGGTGACCGGCGGCGCCCAGGAGATCACCCTCACCGCCGCCGGCGACGCCGGGCAGGGCTTCTACGACGCGAAGGTCACCGTCACCTCGGGCGACTCCTCCTACGAGCAGCCCGTGGCGCTGACGGTGGCGGCGCCCGGCACCCTGCTGGCCGCCTACGACAACACCGGCGTCTCCGACGACGACGGCGACCACGACGAGGCCGACTACGACGGCGGCGGCTGGAGCTACTCCCGCCAGGCCCTCGCCGCCGCGGGCCTCACCCCCGGCGGGCACGGCACGGTGGCCGGCCTGGCCTTCACCTGGCCCGCCTCCCCGGCCGGCCGCCCCGACAACGCCTCCGCGCACGGGCAGCGGATCGCACTGGACACCCCCGCCACCGCACTGTCCTTCGTCGGCAGCGCGGTCAACGGCAACCAGCAGTCCAAGGCCACCGTCACCTTCACCGACGGCACCACCACCGCCGTCGACCTGTCCTTCACCGACTGGACCGTCGGCGGAGGCGGCGGCACCGTCCAGTACGGCAACGAGGTCGTCGCCCGGACCGCGTACCGCAATGTCGCGGGCGCCGACAAGGACCCGGTGACCACCTATGTGTTCGCGACCAGGCCCGTCCAGGCGCCGGAGGGCAGGCGGATCGCGTCGGTGACGCTCCCGGACGACACCGACCTGCACGTGTTCACCCTGGCCACGAAGTAGCGGGGCCGGACAGCCGGAAGGGGCGGGCCCGAGGGCCCGCCCCTTCCTCGTGCCCACTGTCGTCGGTCAGGCCAGCAGCTCCACCTCCGTCAGCGCCGACGCGCCGTCCAGGACCAGCCGGTACTTCTGGTACGTGCCCGGCGAGGCGATGGTGAACGGGCGGGTCTGGCGGTCCCAGGCGAAGGACTCGCCCGAGCGCCGGTCCACCGTCTTCCAGGTGGTGCCGTCCGCCGACGCCTGGAGCGTCCAGCCCGCCGGCGCCCGGGCGTGGTCGCCCGAGGAGGTCAGGGTGTACTGGACGGCCTTGGTGGCGCCGGCGACCGGCAGGTCCACCGTCGTCACCGTGGCGCCGGTGGCGGAGGTGTCGTCGAACAGCGCCCCCTCGCCCTTCAGCACGTCCGCCCTGGGGCTGGGCGCCTTGTCACCGGTGGTGATGGACACCGGGGCCGCGTTCCTGCCCGTGCCCCACGCCGAGGGGCGCGGGCCCATGTCGAACCGCAGCACTCCGCCCTTGGACAGCATCGAGTGCGGCAGGCTGGTGGAGTTCCACGCGCGGCCGTTGAACCGCACGCCCTGCACATAGATGTTCTTCGCGCTGTTGCGGGGCGCCTCGACGACGAGGTCCCGGCCGTTCTCCAGGTGCACGGTCGCCTTGGTGAACAGTGGGGAGCCGATCGCGTAGTCGCCGCTGCCCATCACCAGCGGGTAGAAGCCGAGCGCCGAGAAGACGTACCAGGCCGACTGCTCGCCGTTGTCCTCGTCGCCGTGGTAGCCCTGGCCGATCTCGCTGCCGGTGTAGAGCCGGGAGAGCACCTCGCGGACCTTTTCCTGGGTCCTGTCCGGCCGGCCGGCGGCGTCGTACATGTAGGTGACGTGGTGCGCGACCTGGTTGGAGTGGCCGTACTGGCCCATCCGCACGTCCCGCGCCTCGGTCATCTCGTGGATGACCCCGCCGTAGGAGCCGACGAACTCGGGGGAGGCCGTCTCCGGGGTGGCGAAGTAGGTGTCCAGCTTCTGCGCCAGGGCCTTTTGGCCGCCGTACAGGTTGGCCAGGCCGCGGCTGTCCTGCGGGGCGGTGAAGGCGTAGCCCCAGCCGTCGGTCTCCGTGTAGTCGTAGCCCCACACGCGCGGGTCGTACGTGGCGGAGTCCACGCGCCAGTCGCCCTTGGCGTTACGGCCCTGGAAGAAGCCCGCCTTGGAGTCGAAGAGCTTCACGTAGTCCTGGGCGCGGTTGAGGAAGTACTGCGCCTCCTCCTTGTAGTGCTTCTTGCCGGTCTTCCGGTAGAGCGCCTCGCCCATCCTGGCGATGCCGTAGTCGTTGACGTAGCCCTCCATCGCCCACGACAGGCCCTCGCCGGTGGCCGTGCTGGTGTAGCCGAGGAACGGCGAGGTGCTCATGCCCTTGCGGCCCACGCCGGAGGACGGGGGCACGACGGTGGCGTTCTTCAGCGCCGCGTCGTAGGCCGCCGCGGCGTCCATGTGCACGCCCTTGACGTACGCGTCGGCGAACGCCACGTCCGAGGAGGTGCCGGTCATCAGGTCGGCGTAGCCGGGGGAGGACCAGCGCGAGGTCCAGCCGCCGTCCTTGTACTGCTGCACGAAGCCGTCGACCATCTCGCCGGCCTGGGACGGGGTCAGCAGCGAGTACGCCGGCCAGGTGGTCCGGTAGGTGTCCCAGAAGCCGTTGTTCACGTACACCTTGCCGTCGACGACCTTGGCGCCGGTGTGCGTCGGGGTGTCCTGGCCCGGCATCGGGGAGAACGGGGAGGCGTACCGGTCCTTGCCGTCCACCTTCTCGAAGCCCGAGTTCGGGTACAGGTACAGCCGGTACAGGCTGGAGTAGAGCGTGGTCAGCTGGTCCGGCGTGGCGCCCTGGACCTCGACCTTGCCGAGCAGCCCGTCCCAGGCCCGCTGGGCGCGCGCCCGGACGGTGTCGAAGGACGCCTTGTCCGGGACCTCCTGGGCCAGGTTGTCCTTGGCCTGGTCGACGCTGATGAGGGAGGTGGCCAGGCGCAGGGTGACCGTGCGGTCCTTGCCCGCGTCGAACCGCAGATAGCCCTTGACCCCGCTGGCGGAGCCGTCCTCGACGGGCTTGTCGAAGACGCCGTAGACGAACAGCCGCGTCGCCCCCGTGGACAGCCCGGACTTCACGTCCGAGTAGCCGGTGACGACGCCGTGCTCCTTGTCCAGGGTCAGCCCCGCCTGCTCGGTGACGTTGTCGAACAGCACGCTCGCGTCGTCGCCGGGGTAGGTGAAGCGGAGCACGGCCGCGTGGTCGGTCGGCGTCATCTCCGCCTTGAGACCGTTCTCGAACGTCACCCCGTAGTAGTAGGGGCGGGCGGTCTCGTTCTCGTGCCGGAAGGCCAGCGCACGGGCGGCGCGGCCGGTGTCCGGGGTGCCGGCCGCGGCCGACGGCATCAGCTGGAAGGTCTGCCGGTCGCCCATCCAGGGGCTCGGCTCATGGCTGGCGCTGAACGCCTGGATCGTCGGCAGGTTGTCGGCGTTGTTGGCCCGTGCGTACTCGTACAGCCAGCTCAGCGAGGACGCGTTGGTCACCGGGGTCCAGAAGTTGAACCCGTGCGGCAGCGCGGTCGCGGGGAAGTTGTTGCCGCGCGAGAAGCTGCCGCTGGAGTTGGTGCCGCGGGTGGTCAGCGCGTAGTCGGACAGGTGCGCCTTGGGCTTCTCCGGCGCCACCTGCCTGATGGTCACGTCGTCCAGCCAGCCGCGGAACTTCGCCGGGCCGGCGGGGGAGTCGTAGGCGAGCAGGATCCGGTCGACCGTCTTGCCGGCCGCCACCGATCCGATCCTCGACACCACGTTGTTCCACTGGTTGACGTACAGCACCTTGGCCGCGCCCTGCGCCTGCGGGCTCAGTCCGAATCCGTGCTGGTCGGTCGCGCCCAGCCGGCTCAGATACGTCCCGTCGGTGAACGCCAGGTCCACGGCGACGCGGGTGGCGTCGTAGTCGCGGTCGCCGTCCGCCATCGACGGGAAGAGCCGGTACGACAGCTGGGTGTCGCGGGTGACCTTGACATCGACGTCGAAGACCTTGTTGTACGAGTAGGCCCGGCCCTTGGCGGTGTGCCGGCCGGCGTAGCGCAGGGCGCGCTTGCCGGTGAAGCCGGCGCCCGACTTGGCGGTGGGCGAGCCGCTCGGGCCGCGGTCGACGAGGGAGAGCATGTCCTGCGGGACCGTGCCGTCGCCCTCGCCCGTGGAGAACTGCACGTCCGCGAGCTGCACTATGTTCGAGGCGCCGTTGTTCCGGGTGACGTCGAGCCGGAAGTGCTGGTACTCGGCCGGCTCGGCCAGATCGTACGTCTTGGTCTGGAAGCGCTCGGAGAAGGACTCGCCGGAGCGGGAGTCGACGGTCTTCCAGTCCTTGCCGTCGGCCGAGGCCCGCAGGGTCCAGTCCTTCGGGTCGCGCTCGGCGAAGTCGTTGGCGGACGTGAGGGCGTATCGGGTGATCTTCACGGGCTTGTCGAAGTCGAACTCGACCCAGCCGGTCGGCTCGAACGTCAGCCACTTGGTGCCGGACTCGCCGTCGACGAGGTTCTCCTTCACCTCGCCCGCGCCCGTGTTCTCGCCGCTGGCCCGCAGGTCCGTGACATGGTCGTCCACATTGCCCGGAATGCCGGAGCTGTAGCCGCCGTCCACGCCCGAGGCGCGCTTGCCGCCGCCGGGCGCGGTGTCGACGGTGTTCAGCCAGTCCGGGGCCCGGTCGCCGGACTCGAACGAGGACGTGAACTCCCGGTCCGCCGCCGGGGCCTTGCCCGGCAGGGCGACCGCCGCTCCCTGGGAGCCTACGGCCATGACAAAGGCGGCCGTGAGGACGACCGCCGGAGACCATCTGTGCAGTGCTCTGCGCCGCATGTGAGGGCACCCTCCCTGGTTATCGCGTGCTGGACAACGTTGTCAGTTCGGCACGCAAGGACCAGTAGGGAGTCAAGTGGCCAGGGATGTCAAGGGTGTTGGCTGTGGCATTCGGGCACAAAGTCACGGATATTTCCGTCAAGGAACCCGCGGGCGGCTCATATTTCCGCGAGGTCTCAACTCGGAAAAGACCGGCGGCGAACCTTGTATTCGATCTTGCTCCGTCGGCTGGAAGTGGACTATACCTGTCGGCACCCGCCACACCGTTCGGCCGGTCGGAAGCGGGTCCGGGGGGAGCCGGAAAGGGTGGTTCGGCGCGCGAAACGCGCCTGCCTCCTTGTTTTCCGGCGGATCCCGGTAGATGACGCACGGAGTACTTCCTGCACGACCCAGCTTGACCCGACAGCGGTGCCGGTCAGGATCCGGTTCACCGCCTGAGTCCTGGAGAAGGCGAGGACTTGAGCATGGGATCCACTTCCGCCGAGAACCACGGTTCCGGCACCACCGGCGCCCCGGGTGTCGGCCGCCGCGATCTGATCAAGCGGTCCGCCGCACTGGGCCTGATCTCCGTACCCGCCATGGGCCTGCTGTCGGCCTGCGCCAGCGGCGGCGGCGACAACTCCAGCGACGGCAACACCAAGGGCAAGACGTCCAAGGACAACCCGTTCGGCGCGCAGAAGGGCAGCAAACTCGACGTCGTCGTCTTCAAGGGCGGTTACGGCGACGACTACGCCAAGGCCTGGGAGGCCGACTTCAGCAAGAAGCTCGGCATCACCTCCACCCACACCGGCACCCAGGAGATCACCGGCAAGCTCCAGCCCCGCTTCAACGCCGGCAACCCGCCGGACGTCGTCGACGACTCCGGCGCCCAGCAGATCAAGATCGACGTCCTCAACAAGAACGGCCAGCTGCTCGACCTGTCCGAGGTCCTCGACGCGCCGTCGGTCGACGACCCCTCCAAGAAGGTCCGCGACCTGCTGATCCCCGGCACTCTCGACCCGGGCGTCCAGGAGGGCAAGGTCGTCGCCCTCAACTACATCTACACCGTCTGGGGCCTGTGGTACTCCGGCAAGCTCTTCAAGGAGAAGGGCTGGACGCCGCCCAAGACCTGGGACGACTTCCTCGCCATCTGCCAGGACGCCAAGAAGCAGGGCATCGGCGGCCTCGCCCACCAGGGCAAGTACCCCTACTACATCAACGTCGCCATCATGGACCTGATCGCCAAGACGGGCGGCATCGACGCCGTCAAGGCGATCGACAACCTCGACCCGAAGGCGTTCGTCGGCTCCGACGCGGCGCAGGCCGGCGTCGAGGCGGTCTACGAGGTCGTGGAGAAGGGCCTGCTGATGCCCGGCACCAACGGCCTGACCCACACCGAGTCGCAGACCCGCTGGAACCAGTACAAGGCCGCCTTCATCACCAGCGGTTCCTGGCTGGAGAACGAGCAGCTCAAGCAGACGCCGGCCGACTTCGACATGAAGTTCCTGCCGATGCCGCTGCTCGACGGCTCGCAGATGCCCTTCGAGGCGATCCGGGCCGGCTCCGGCGAGCCGTTCATCATCCCGGCCAAGGCGAAGAACCTGCCCGGCGCCAAGGAGTTCATGCGGCGCATGCTCTCCAAGGAGTGGTCGACGCTGTTCGCCAAGGAGGCGAACTCGCTGACCATCCTCAAGGACGGCGTGGACCCGAGCGTGAAGCTGCGCCCGGGCACCCAGTCCACGGTCGAGGCGTCCAAGGCGGCCGGCTCCCACACCTTCCGCTACCTCTACCCCGAGTGGTACAGCGAGATGGACACGGCCCTCCAGAACGCGTCCAACGAGCTCATGGCCAAGCGCATCCAGCCGAAGGAGTGGCTGAAGCGGTGTCAGGCCGCGGTGGACAAGCAGGCGAAGGACCCGGCGAGTAAGAAGAACCGTCACGCCTAGTTCCGCCGCATGCGCCGCAGGGGGTGCGGGCGGCCGGGCCGCGACCGGGCTCGTCCCGGGCGGCCGGACGGCCCCCGCGCCCCTTTCGGGGCGTTGGTACTGACCGGAATATCAGGAGCAGGACGCCATGCGCAAAGGGCAGTACCGGTTCGTCGCGGGATTCCTCCTCGTTCCCGTGGCGCTTTATCTGATCTTCGTGATCTGGCCGTACATCCAGACGTTCGGCTATTCGCTGACCGACTGGAAGGGCCAGTCCCAGACCTTCACCTTCATCGGCCTGGACAATTACCGGGCACTGTTCGACGACGACGTCTTCCTGCAGGCCATCTGGCACAACATCCTGTTCCTGGTGTTCATCCCGGTGATCACCATTCTGCTCGCCCTGTTCTTCGCCTTCATGGTGAACGCGGGCGGGCGCAGCAGGGCCGGCGGCGTCCAGGGAGTCGCCGGATCGAAGTTCTACAAGGTCGTCTACTTCTTCCCGCAGGTGCTCTCGCTGGCGATTCTCGCGGTGCTCTTCAACGCCGTGTACCGCAGCGACGGCGGCGGCCTGCTGAACGGTTTCCTGATCAAGATCGGGCTGGTCGACGCGAACAACCCGGTGGAATGGCTCAACGAGCCCAACATCGTGCTGTGGGCGCTGATGCTGGTCGTGGTCTGGCACGGCGTCGGCTTCTACCTGGTGCTGTTCTCGGCCGCCATGCAGTCCATCCCCCGGGACGTCTACGAGGCCGCGCTGATCGACGGCGCCGGCCGCGCCCAGTCCTTCTTCCGCATCACCCTGCCCCTGCTGTGGGACACCGTGCAGACGGCCTGGGTCTACCTGGGCATCGTCGCCATGGACATGTTCGTGCTGGTCTCCTCGATGACCCAGAACATGGGCGCCTACGGCGGCGGCCCCGACCACCACAGCGACGTGATGTCGACGGTGATGATGCGCAACTTCCTGTACTTCGGCAAGAGCGGCTACGCCTGCGCGATGGGCGTGATCATGCTGCTGCTCACCCTGATCCTGTCCGTGGTCACGCTGCGCGCCACCCGCCGCGAGCGCATCGAGTTCTGAGCGGGAGAGACGACGATGAGCGCACCCCTCAAGGAGACCGCCCCCGCCGGGGGACCCGCCCCGGCCGGACGGACGGTGGGCAAGGCCCCCGCACGTCCCGGGGACACCCGCAGCGAAGGCGTGGTCCTCAACGTCTTCTCGCACGGCTTCCTCGCGCTGTGGGCCCTGCTGATCGTGCTGCCGCTGCTGTGGCTGGTGATCAGCTCCTTCAAGACCGACGCCCAGATCGGTGGGTCGGCCTTCGGCTGGCCGCACAACTGGTCCCTGGACGTGTTCGGCCGCGCCTGGGACAAGGGCATCGGCGACTACTTCCTGAACACCGTGATCGTCCTGGTGTTCTCCGTCCCGCTGACCATGCTGTTCGGCTCCATGGCCGCGTACGTGCTGGCCCGCTACCGCTTCTGGGGCAACCGGCTGCTGTACTACTTCTTCGTCGCGGGCGCGATGTTCCCGGTGTTCCTGGCGCTGGTCCCGCTGTTCTTCATGGTCAAGCGCCTGGACATGCTGAACACCTACCAGGGTCTGGTCCTGGTCTACATCGCCTACTCGATGCCGTTCACGGTGTTCTTCATGCACGCCTTCTTCCGGACCCTGCCCACGGCGGTCTTCGAGGCGGCGATCCTCGACGGCGCCTCGCACACCCGGACGTTCTTCCAGGTCATGCTGCCGATGGCCAAGCCGGGCCTGATCAGCGTGGGGATCTTCAACACACTGGGGCAGTGGAACCAGTTCATCCTGCCCACCGTGCTGATGCAGCCGCAGAGCGGCGACGACCCCGAGCGCTATCTGCTCACCCAGGGGCTGATCCAGCTCCAGCAGCAGCAGGGGTACGCCTCCGACCTGCCCGTTCTCTTCGCCGGCGTGACGATCGCGATGATCCCCATGCTGGTGGTGTACCTGTCCTTCCAGCGCCAGGTGCAGGCGGGCCTGACCTCGGCGACGCTGAAGTGACGAGCTGAGGCGACGCGCCCACGGACCGTCCGGCGGACCTGCCGGACCCGCGCCGCTCCCGGGCTTGGCGGGAGCGGCGCGGGTGTGTGTGCGGGGCGTCGCGTACGGCCCGTGCGGAGGGCACGCCGGGGCGCGAGGGCGCAGGCGCGGACAGGGTGGGAGCGGGAGCGGACGCGCGCCGTACACGTGTACAGGGCACGGGTTCGTATATGTGTCCAAGGACCCGGATACGGTTCAACCTCTTGACGGGAGGCGACCCGAACGGCTCAGCTTAGAGTTCACTAGTTGGACATGGACGGGGCCTCGCCGAAGCGGCCCCGCGCTCAGGAGGTCGTCGTGGAGACTCCAGGGTCGCAGTCGTCGCTGCACCGGGCAAACCTGGAGCGGGTCGTACGTGCCGTGCGCCTGGCCGGATCCCTCACCCAGGCGGAGATCGCGAGGGCCACCGGCCTGTCCGCGGCGACGGTCTCCAATATCGTGCGAGAACTGAAGGACGGCGGAACAGTCCAGGTCACCCCCACTTCCGCGGGTGGCCGCAGGGCGCGCAGCGTGTCCCTGAGCGGAGACGCCGGCATCGTGATCGGGGTCGATTTCGGCCATACGCATTTGCGGGTCGCGATCGGGAACCTCGCCCACCAGGTGCTCGCCGAGGAGTCCGAGCCGCTGGATGTGGACGCCTCCTCGACGCAGGGCTTCGACCGGGCGGAACAGCTGGTCAACCGGCTGATCGCGGCCACCGGGGTGGATCCGTCCAAGGTCGCCGGGGTGGGTCTGGGCGTGCCCGGCCCGATCGACGTCGAGTCCGGCACGCTGGGCTCCACGGCCATCCTGCCGGGCTGGACCGGCATCAAGCCCGCCGAGGAGCTGCGGGGGCGGCTCGGCGTGCCGGTGCACGTGGACAACGACGCCAACCTCGGCGCCCTCGGCGAGCTGGTCTGGGGCAGTGGCCGGGGCGTGCGCGACCTGGCGTACATCAAGATCGCCAGTGGTGTCGGCGCCGGTCTGGTCATCGACGGCAAGATCTACCGGGGACCCGGCGGCACAGCAGGAGAAATCGGGCATATTACACTCGATGAGTCCGGCCCGGTCTGCCGGTGCGGCAACCGGGGGTGCCTGGAGACCTTCACGGCCGCACGGTACGTGCTGCCGCTGCTCCAGCCCAGTCATGGCACCGATCTGACCATGGAGGGCGTCGTACGGCTGGCCAGGGACGGTGACCCGGGCTGTCGTCGGGTGATCGCCGACGTCGGCCGCCACGTCGGCAGTGGAGTCGCCAATCTCTGCAATCTCCTCAACCCCAGCAGGGTGGTCCTCGGCGGTGATCTCGCGGAGGCCGGTGAGCTGGTGCTCGGGCCCATCAGGGAGTCCGTGGGCCGCTACGCCATCCCCAGCGCGGCGCGGCAGTTGTCCGTCCTCCCGGGGGCGCTCGGGGGCCGTGCGGAGGTGCTGGGGGCGCTCGCCCTGGCGCTCAGCGAGATGGGCGATTCGACCCTTTTGGACGGCACCCTCGCCATGGCCGCCCCCGCCTTCACTTAGAGAACGGATGGCACCGTTGCCATCTCGTTAAGGATTTACTTCTTGACGTCGCACGTGTGGCCGAGTTGACTTCCAGCCACCTCGGCCGCAACGACGCGGCCTCGTCAGGGAGGTTTAGAGAAGTGAACACGCGTATGCGTCGCGCGGCCGTCGCCGTTGCTGCTGGTGCCATGGCCGTCTCGCTCGCTGCCTGTGGCAGCGCCAAGGAGTCGAGTGGCGGCTCCTCCAACTCCTCCGGTGGGGAGAAGAAGGGCGACGCCATCACCGTCGGCCTGCTGCTGCCGGAGAACCAGACCGCTCGCTACGAGAAGTTCGACCGCCCGCTGATCGAGAAGAAGATCAAGGAGCTGACGAACAACAAGGGCAAGGTCGTCTACGCCAACGCCAAGCAGGACGCCACCCAGCAGAACCAGCAGGTCGAGACGATGATCACCAACAAGGTGGACGTCCTCATCGTCGACGCCGTGGACGCCGCCGCCATCAAGAACTCGGTGCAGAAGGCCAAGGACGCCAACATCCCGGTCGTCGCCTACGACCGGCTCGCGCAGGGCCCGATCGACGCCTACACCTCGTTCGACAACGTGACCGTCGGCAAGACGCAGGGCGAGGCCCTGCTCAAGGCCCTGGGCTCCAAGGCCAAGTCCGGCAAGATCGTCATGATGAACGGCTCCTCGACGGACCCGAACGCCGCGCAGTTCAAGCAGGGCGCGCACGCCGTGCTCGACGGCAAGGTGAACGTCGGCAAGGAGTACGACACCAAGGAGTGGAAGCCGGAGAACGCCAACTCCAACATGGAGGGCGCGATCTCCGCGATCGGCAAGAAGAACATCGTCGGCGTCTACTCCGCCAACGACGGCATGGCCGGCGGCATCATCACCGCCCTCAAGGCCGCCGGCATCAAGGTCCCGGTCACCGGCCAGGACGCCGAGCTCGCGGGTGTGCAGCGCATCGTCGCCGGTGAGCAGTACATGAGCGTCTACAAGCCGTACGCCCCCGAGGCCGACGCCGCCGCCGAGATGGCCGTCGCGCTCGCCCAGGGCAAGTCGCTCGACTCCGTGGCCAAGGACAAGGTCGACAGCCCCACCACCAAGGGCGTTCCCTCGGTGCTGGTGCCGGTCACCTCGCTGACCAAGGAGAACATCAAGGACACCGTCGTCAAGGACGGCGTCTACACCGTCGACGAGATCTGCACCGGCCAGTACAAGGCCGCCTGCGACAAGATCGGTCTGAAGTAATCGACGGTCAGCGCCTTTCCGGCCAGGGGAGTTCACGGTTGAATTCCCCTGGCGGGAAGCCCCAGGCGCCCTAGGCTCCTCCGGCGCCCCGCGTATCAGACAGCCCCGCAAGCTCGTGGCGGGGCGCCGGACGGAACATCCCCCAAACTCTCTGCACAACCTCCCGCCGGGTCAGGCGGCGAAGGAGATGGTTCACGTGTCCGCTACGCCCGTGCTGGCGTTGCGCGGGGTCTCCAAGCGGTTCGGTGCCGTCCAGGCGCTCACCGACGTAGAGCTTGAGGTCCACGCCGGTGAGGTGGTCGCCCTGGTCGGCGACAACGGCGCCGGAAAGTCCACGCTGGTCAAGACGATCGCCGGCGTGCACCCCATCGATGAGGGCGTCATCGAATGGGAAGGCAAGGCCGTCCAGGTCAACAAGCCGCACGACGCCCAGAACCTGGGCATCGCGACGGTGTACCAGGACCTCGCGCTGTGCGACAACATCGACGTCGTCGGCAACCTCTACCTGGGCCGGGAGATCCGCCGTCGCGGCGTCCTGGACGAGGTGGAGATGGAGCGGCGCTCGCGTGAGCTGCTGGACCAGCTGTCGATCCGCATTCCCAGCGTCCGTATCCCGATCGCCTCGCTCTCCGGCGGTCAGCGCCAGACCGTGGCCATCGCCCGTTCCATGCTCGGCGAGCCCAAGCTGGTGATCCTCGACGAGCCGACCGCCGCACTGGGCGTCGAGCAGACCGCCCAGGTCCTCGACCTGGTCGAGCGGCTGCGGGAGCGCGGCCACGCCGTGATCCTCATCAGCCACAACATGGCCGACGTCAAGGCCGTGGCCGACAAGGTGGCCGTGCTGCGCCTGGGCCGCAACAACGGCGTCTTCGAGGTCAAGTCGACCTCGCAGGAAGAGATCATCTCCGCCATCACCGGCGCCACGGACAACGCCGTGACCCGTCGTGCGGCGCGCACCAATGGGGAGATCAAGAAGTGAGCATCGACAAGACCTCCACGCCCCCCGACAACGTCGTGGAGAACCCCGAGGCGGCCCGCGGCTCCGACGTCGCCGTCGACCCCCGGCTGCTGGTGCGCGAACAGGGCTTCGCGGGCTACATCTCCGAGTTCAAGCGCAAGATCAAGGCCGGTGACCTGGGCTCCCTCCCGGTCGTGGTGGGCCTGGTGGTCATCTGGGTCATCTTCCAGAGCCTGAACTCCAACTTCCTCACCGCCGGCAACCTGTCCGACATCTCCGTCGCCATGGTCGGCACGGGCATGATCGCCGTCGGTATCGTGTTCGTCCTGCTGCTCGGCGAGATCGACCTGTCGGTCGGTTCCCTCTCCGGTGTCGCGGGCGCCACCTTCGCCGTACTGAACATCACCCACGGCATGAACGAGGTGCTGGCCTTTGTGCTGGCCATCCTCACCGGCACGGTCGCCGGCGCCATCCAGGGCTTCTTCTTCGCGAAGATCGGTGTGCCGGCGTTCGCCGTCACCCTGGCCGGTCTGCTGTTCTGGAACGGCTTCATGCTGAAGATCCTCGGCGACAACGGCACGATCAACCTCAACAGCGACGGCCTGGTCGCCAAGCTGACCAGCTACTACTTCTCCGACGTGGCCGCGGCCTACGGGCTGGCCGCCGTGGTGACCGTGGTGTACTTCCTCAGCGCCTACTTCGGCAACCGGCGCCGTGAGGCCGCCGGCGTGCCGTCCAAGCCGCTGAGCGAAACCGTCCTGCGCACCGTGCTGCTGGCGGTCGTCTCCTTCGCCGTGGCGATCGTCTACAACCAGTACAAGGGTCTGCCGCTGGCCGTGGTGATCTTCGTCGCCGTCCTGGTGGTCACGGACTTCGTGCTCCGCCGCACCTCCTACGGCCGCAAGGTCTTCGCCCTCGGCGGCAGCGTCGAGGCCTCCCGCCGTGCCGGTATCAACGTGGACCTGGTCCGGATCTCGGTCTTCTCGATCTCCGGTACGTTCGCCGCGATCGGCGGCCTGTTCATCGCCTCCAAGATCGCCTCCGCCAACCAGGGCGCAGGCGGCGGTGACCTGCTGATGAACGCCATCGCGGCGGCCGTCATCGGCGGTACGTCCCTGTTCGGCGGCCGCGGCCGCACCTGGAACGCGCTCCTCGGCGTGCTCGTGATCGTCTCGATCCAGTACGGCCTCGCCCTGGAGGGCATCGCCTCCCCGGTGCAGTACATGATCACCGGTGGCGTCCTGCTGGCGACCGTCGTCATCGACGCGGTCACCCGCAAGACCCAGAAGACGGCGGGCCGCGCCTAGCACCGACCCCCGCACGCACGACCGTGCCCGGCACCCTCGCGGTGCCGGGCACGGTCGTGCCGTGAACGGGCCCGGCCGGGGTGCGGCCGTTCGCGTGACCCGCGAGGCACCGCCCGCGCACCGGCCGTCAGACCGGAACATTAGACTCGTCTGGCCCGTCGAAAGCTCGATCAGCTCTACTGCAAGGAGGCACGGGTGCCGCTGCTGACCCGCATCAGGGGACCGCGCGATCTGGACCGGCTCAGCCTGGAGGAGCTGGACCAGCTGGCGGAGGAGATCCGGACCTTCCTCGTCGAGGCGGTCTCCAAGACCGGCGGCCACCTCGGCCCCAACCTCGGTGTGGTGGAGCTGACCATCGCCCTGCACCGGGTCTTCGACTCGCCCAGGGACAAGATCCTGTGGGACACCGGACACCAGTCCTATGTGCACAAGCTCCTGACCGGCCGGCAGGACTTCTCCCGGCTGAAGATGAAGGGCGGCCTGTCCGGCTACCCGTCCCAGGCCGAGTCCGAGCACGACGTCATCGAGAACAGCCACGCCTCCACCGTGCTCGGCTGGGCGGACGGCATCGCCAAGGCCAACCAGCTGCTGAAGCGGGACAGCCACGTCGCCGCGGTCATCGGCGACGGCGCCCTGACCGGCGGCATGGCCTGGGAAGCGCTGAACAACATCGCCGACGCCAAGGACCGCCCCCTGGTCATCGTCGTCAACGACAACGAGCGCTCCTACGCGCCCACCATCGGCGGCCTGGCCAACCACCTCGCGACCCTGCGCACCACCGACGGCTACGAGCGCTTCCTGGCCCGCACCCGCGAGGTCCTCGAGCGCACCCCGGTCGTCGGCCGGCCGCTCTACGAGACCCTGCACGGCGCCAAGAAGGGCCTGAAGGACTTCATCGCCCCGCAGGGCATGTTCGAGGACCTGGGCCTGAAGTACGTCGGCCCCATCGACGGCCACGACATCGAGGCCCTGGAGTCCGCGCTGGCCCGCGCCAAGCGCTTCGGCGGCCCGGTGATCGTGCACTGCCTCACCGAGAAGGGCCGCGGCTACCAGCCCGCCCTCCAGGACGAGGCCGACCGCTTCCACGCCGTGGGCAAGATCCACCCCGACACCGGGCTGCCCATCGCCTCCTCCGGCGCCGACTGGACGAGCGTCTTCGGCGACGAGATGGTCAAGCTCGGCAAGGAGCGCAAGGACATCGTCGCCATCACGGCCGCGATGCTCCAGCCGGTCGGCCTGGACAAGTTCGCCAAGGCCTTCCCCGACCGGGTCTACGACGTCGGCATCGCCGAGCAGCACGGCGCCGTCTCCGCCGCCGGCCTCGCCCACGCCGGTGTGCACCCCGTCTTCGCCGTCTACGCCACCTTCCTCAACCGCGCCTTCGACCAGGTGCTGATGGACGTGGCCCTGCACAAGTGCGGCGTCACCTTCGTCCTGGACCGGGCCGGCGTCACCGGCACCGACGGCGCCTCCCACAACGGCATGTGGGACATGTCGATCCTCCAGGTCGTCCCCGGACTGCGGCTGGCCGCCCCGCGCGACGCCGACCAGGTGCGCGCCCAGCTGCGCGAGGCCGTCGAGGTCGACGACGCCCCGACCGTGGTCCGCTTCTCCAAGGGCGCGGTCGGCCCCGCCGTACCCGCCGTGGGACGCGTCGGCGGCATGGACGTACTGCGCGAGCCCGGCACCGACCGCCCGGACGTGCTGCTGGTCTCCGTCGGCGCGCTCGCGCCCATGTGCCTGGAGGTCGCCGGCCTGCTGGACAAGCAGGGCATCTCCACCACCGTCGTGGACCCGCGCTGGGTCAAGCCCGTCGACGAGGCCATGGCCCCGCTCGCCGAGCGGCACCGGGTCGTCGTCACCGTCGAGGACAACTCACGCGTGGGCGGCGTCGGCTCGGCCGTCGCCCAGGCGCTCAGGGACGCCGGCGTCGACGTACCGCTGCGCGACTTCGGCATCCCGCCCCGCTTCCTCGACCACGCCTCCCGCGCCGAGGTCATGGCGGAGATCGGGCTGACCGCACCGGACATCGCCCGCCAGGTCACCGGCCTCGTCTCCCAGCTCGACGGCTCGCTCCACTCCCGGCTGCGCCCGGGCGGGACCGCCGCGGAGCGCACGGCCGACGAGGTCGACTCGGTGCAGCCCGCACGCGACTGAGGCGCCCCCGCACCGGGGAACCCATTGGGCCGGTTCCGCCCCCTCCACAGGTGGCGGAACCGGCCCGGCTGCGTGAACCTGCCAGTGCCGGGGCATACGCATCCCCAGCCCTCTCGATCATGTCGAGCCATGAACGAGGACGACAAGCAGGGGAGGTAGGGCCGTGAGCAGCACGCTCTTCAGGACGAAGAACATCGAGCAGTCCATCCGGGACACCGAGGAGCCGGAGCACGCTCTTCGAAAGTCCCTGTCCGCTCTGGACCTGACGGTCTTCGGCGTCGGCGTCATCATCGGCACCGGCATCTTCGTCCTGACCGGCACGGCGGCGAAGAACAACGCCGGCCCCGCGGTGTCCCTGTCGTTCGTCGTGGCCGGTGTGGTCTGCGCACTCGCCGCGCTCTGCTACGCCGAGTTCGCCTCCACCGTCCCGGTCGCCGGTTCGGCGTACACCTTCTCCTACTCCTCGCTCGGCGAGTTCCCCGCCTGGATCATCGGCTGGGACCTGGTGCTGGAACTGGCGCTCGGCACGGCGGTGGTCGCCGTCGGCTGGTCCGGCTACATCCACTCGCTGCTGGACAACGCGGGCTGGCATCTGCCCGAGTACCTCAGCGGCCGTGACGCCGCCTCCGGCTTCGGCTTCGACATCCTCGCCGCCGCGCTCGTCCTCGTCCTCACCGCCATCCTCGTCGTCGGCATGAAGCTCTCGGCCCGGGTCACCTCCATCGTCGTCGCCATCAAGGTGGCCGTGGTCCTCGTCGTGATCATCGCGGGCGCCTTCTTCGTCGACGGCGCCAACTACGACCCGTTCGTCCCGAAGGCGCAGGCCGAGGAGGCGGGCGGCAACCTCAAGGCGCCCCTCATCCAGCTCATGTTCGGCTGGGCGCCGTCCAACTTCGGCGTGATGGGCATCTTCACCGCCGCCTCCGTCGTCTTCTTCGCCTTCATCGGCTTCGACGTGGTGGCCACCGCGGCCGAGGAGACCCGCAACCCGCAGCGCGACGTCCCGCGCGGCATCCTCGGCTCCCTCGTCATCTGCACCGCCCTGTACGTCGCCGTCTCCATCGTCGTGACCGGCATGCAGAAGTACAGCGCGCTGTCGGTGGACGCCCCGCTCGCCGACGCCTTCAAGGCCACCGGCCACCCGTGGTTCGCGGGCCTGATCAGCTTCGGCGCCGCGATCGGCCTGACCACCGTGTGCATGATCCTGCTGCTCGGCCAGGCCCGGGTCTTCTTCGCGATGAGCCGCGACGGCCTGCTGCCCCGCTTCTTCTCGCACACCCACCCGCGCTTCCGCACGCCCTACCGGCCGACGATCCTGCTCGGCGTGGTCATCGCCGTCGTGGCGGGCTTCACCAGCCTGAGCGAGCTGGCCGAGCTGGTGAACATCGGCACGCTCTTCGCCTTCATCGTCGTCGCGATCAGCGTGATCATCCTCCGCAGGACCCGCCCGGACCTGCACCGCTCCTTCCGCACCCCCCTGGTGCCGCTGGTGCCGGTCCTCTCCGTCCTCGCCTCGCTGTGGCTGATGCTCAACCTGCCCGCCGAGACCTGGCTGCGGTTCGCCATCTGGATGGCGATCGGCTTCGTCGTCTACTTCGTCTACAGCCGCTCCCACAGCCGCCTGGCCCAGCCGGAACAGGCGGCGAAGCACCTGAGCGCCTGAACCTGAGCGGCGGGCGTGCCGGCCCCGAGCGGGGGTGGGGCGGGCGCGCCGTTTCGAGTGCCGTCCGGCGGGCGCGCCGGCCCCGCCCGAGCGGGGTGTGGCGGGCGCGCCGTTTCGAGTGCCGTCCGGCGGGCGCGCCGTCGCGGGTTCCGAGGCGGGCGGGCGCCCGCCTCTCGTGTCGCGCCGGGGCGCGGGTGTGCCGGGGAGCGTCGCCCGGCGCGGGTGCGCCGCTGACCGTCCCACCGGCGCCCTGGCGCCGCGGGCGGCCCCGCATCGGCAGGCGGGTACGGCGGGTCGCGCTCGGGGCGCGGGGTGGCGCGGACCGTCGCGGCGGCGGCCTCGCGCCGCGCGGGCGGCCGCGGCGCTGTGCGTGCCGCTGCGGAGGGCCGCACGGCGCGGGCGTGCGCGGACTGTAGCCCCGGCCCGGGTGCGCGCCGCGGGCGACCGCATCACGCGCGGGGCGCGACGGCTACGACCGCCCCGGTGCAGGCCCGACGCGCCCCCGGCCGGGGGGAGCAGGGCGCGTGAGACGGGCGCCGTGAGCGCGGTCTGGCGGGCGCGGCGGTGGCGTCCGCCCGTTGGATCGCGCCCAGGCGCGGCGGGTACGGCCGCACCGGTGTGCACTCGGCCGTCGCGTCACCAAGGCGCGGTGCGCCATGGACCGTGGCGCCTGGGGCCTATGGGCCGTGAGCCTGTCGTACCGGCGCGCGTGTCGCCGTCGGTCGCACCAGGGCGTGCGGGTGCGGCGGCCGCACCGGTGTGGTGCGCCGTGACGGGCGTACCGGAACGCCCGCGCGGCGCGGACTGTCGCTGCGGTGTGCGCTGCCATAGGTCGGCGCGGCGGCGCGGGTGCGCCATGGGCTGTCGTACCGGCGCGGGTGTGCCGCGGCTGGCGTTCCGGGGCGCCCTGCGCCGCGTGGGCGCGTCAGTGGCGCAGGGCACCGCGGGCGTGCTCGTGCGGCGAGTGTGGCCGCGGCGGTGTGCGGGCGTCGCGTCCGCGGCCTCAGGGGCGTACCGCGCGGGGGCCGGTGACGTCCGCTCCGTGGGCCGTGACCCGGCGGCGCAGTTCGCGGTCGGCGGTGACGACCAGGACGGGGCGGGCGCCGGCCGCCTGCCGGACCAGTTCGACGATGTGGTCGTCGCCGCTGCCGGGCGCCGACTCCACCCGTACCCCCGGCACCGATTCCACCCCGCGGGCCGCGCCTTCCACGACCAGGACGACCTCCAGCGGCCCGGGACACCCGGGCACTCCCGACTCCGCGTAGGCCACCAGCCGGTCCCGCAGCCGTTCCGCGGCCGCGCGCCGGTCGCGCCACCACCCGTCGGGCACGGACCCGACGACGTTCGCGCCGTCCACGACGAGCAGGGGCATGGCCGGCGACGTGTGCCGGTCTTGCCCCCTGTGCTCAGGTTCGCCCTTCTCCACCTGCCCAGCTTCCCACGGCCGTGCGCCTTCCGCGGCCGGTGCGGGGCCCGGCGCCCGTCGACCGCCGACCACGGCAGGGGCCGGAGGCGGCGGACAGTGGCCGTACCCGCAACGCATCGTCGGCGGGGGCGCCGACCCCGTGGCGGTCGGCGCCCCGTGGGCGGGTCAACCGCCGCACCGCGCCCATGGGGCGTCGCTCAGGAAGTCCCGCCGTGGGCCGGGGACTTCTTCGCCGACTCGGGGATGGCCGAGTCGGTGCGGATCGCCTTCCACAGCTGGGTCGCCTGGGGCTCGGCGGCCACCACGCGGTTCGGGTCCACCTTGTCGTAGGCCACCGGCAGCATGACGGTTTCCATGTTCGCGGGGTCGACGCCGTTCAGGCTGCGGCCGAACTCCGCCAGCTTGGTGAGCGAGGCGAGTTCGGAGTCCGTGGTGAGCGCGGCGGTCAGCTTGTCGGCGATCTTGTACGCCTTGGTCGGGCTGCCCAGCAGGTCCTGCTTCTTGATCTCGCTCAGCAGGTCGAGCATGAACTGCTGCTGCAGGCCGATGCGTCCGAGGTCGCTGCCGTCGCCGATGCCGTGCCGGGTGCGGACGAACTGCAGGGACTGCGTGCCGTCCAGCCGGTGCGGGCCCGCCGAGAGGTTGAAGCCGCTGGACTTGTCGTGGATGTCCTGCGGCACGTCGACGGTCACCCCGCCGATGGCGTCCACCAGCCCCTTGAAGCCGGCGAAGTCTATTTCGACGTAGTGGTCCATGCGGACCCCGGAGATCTGCTCCACCGTCTTGACCACACAGGCCGGACCGACCTGCGAGTAGATGGAGTTGAACATCACACGCTTCGCGGAGGGCACCGTGGAGCCGTCCGACTTCCTGCACTCGGGCCGGGTCACCAGGGTGTCGCGCGGGATGCTGACCGCGACGGCCTTGGTGCGGCCCTCGGGTATGTGCATCACCAGCGCGGTGTCCGAGCGGGCGCCGGAGACCTTGCCGGCGTCCAGTGCGGCGTTGGCCCCGGCCCGGGAGTCGGACCCCAGGATCAGCACGTTCTGCCCCGAAGTGGGAAGTTTCTCCGGGCGGTCGTCGCCGATGGCCCGGTCGATGTCGACTCCCTTGATGTTGCCGTCGAGACCGCTGTAGAGCCAGTAGGCGGTGCCGCCGAGCGCGAGCACGACAACGAGCAGCGAGAGGAGCACGATCCGGCCGGTGCGTCGCTTCTTCTTCGGTTTTCGCGCTCTGCGGTCGCCGCGCTCGGGCGGGGAGTCAGGAGCAGGCGGCACAGGGGTGCTCAAGTCGTGGCTCACGGGGTCCTCGCAACTCGTGCCCAAAGGGGCATGGGCAGCAGGCCGCTCCCGTGAGGGGCCGGGTCGGTGCTGCTCGGCTGACATTTGGTTGGTATCGAAACTATAGACATGTACTCGAGCACATGTATGAGTGATGTGCCCCGTTCTTCTCCTTGGGGAGGGTGGTGAACGGGCCCGTCCGCGGGGCTCGGTTCGCTTGCGCGGGTCCTTGTCCGCGGGGGTGACCGGAGGCCTCCCGGCCCGGGCGGCCCCAGGGGACGCTTGTTCGGTCGTGCATATGATGTGGCGATTTCTGGAGTCATTCGAGGGCGACGGGCCTGGGGTGGGAAGGGCGGCACACATGCGCGGCAGAGGTGCGCAGGCCGTGGACCGGCGGACCCGCGCCGGTGCCGAGGCCGGGGGCGGGCCCCGGCGGGCGGCCGTGACGGCGGTGGCCACCGGGACCTGGCTGCTGCGCGGGAACGACGGCCGCCTCGCCGTGTACGCGCTCGTGGAGGGCGGCGTGCACCGCTGGACGGAGAGCGCGGTCGGCAGCGGACTGTGGAGCGGGCCGGACTTCTTCCCCGCCGAGGGGCTGACCGGCCTCGCCGTCGCCCAAGGGGCCAATCGCTACGTGCACTTCCTCGGGCGCCGGGAGAGGCGGCCGGCGCAGGGCGCGCCCCAGGTCGACCTGGTCTACGCCGTGCAGTACCAGTCGGGCCGGACGCTGGGGGAGTGGCGTTCGCTGGGCAACCCGTACCGCGACCCGAAGGAGGCCGCGACACTCGGCGTGCCCGCCGCCGCCGTCGATGGGCAGGGCACGGTCTACGTCTTCGTCTCCGGCGGCCCCGGCGGGGTCATGCTCCGGCGTGAGTCCAGGAGCGGGGCGTGGGAGGCCTGGCAGGACCTGCGCGGCGGTGCGGTCGCGGGCGGGCCGGCGGCCGCGGCCAACTCCGCCGGCCTGGTGGAACTCCTCGCACCGGGGAACCGGTCGGTCATGCGCTGGGTGCAGACCGGGCCCGGGGAAGTCCTGCGCCGGGCGCAGGACCTGACGCCCGCTCCGGCACCCGGCTCGGCGGCGCTGCTCGAAACCGCTCCCGGGGTGTTCACCGCGTACTGGTCCGAGCAGAGCGGCACGGGCGTCCATGTGCAGCGGCCCGGCGAGTGGTCCTTCCCCGCCGGAGGGGCTCCGGGGGAGGGGCCCCACGCCGCGCTCCGTGCCACCATCGACGGCTACGACTGCACGCTCCTGGCCCACCGTGGGCGTACCGGGACAGCCGTGCTCGGCGTCTGCGGCACCGGCGGGGAGTCCGGCGGACTGTGGTGGACCGACACGGGGGTGCCCTGCGTCGGCACTCCGGGGCTGGCTCTGGACGGGCTGGGCCGGGTCGTCGTGGCGGCGGTCGCCCCGGACGGTTCGGTCCTGGTGAACCGGCAGCGTCCGGAACCCGGGCTCACCCTGTCCGACTGGGACCGTCTGCCGGGCGACTGAGCCGGCCCGCACCGCCGCCGCGGACCCGTGTCCGGCGGCGTGTCGCGCCCGTACACCGGAACGCGCGGGAAGTCCAGGAAGTAAAAGGTTGTACCGCTCAGTCGTGATCATAGTCACGTCCGGCAACGTGTGTACAAGCTGTCTTGACCTGGACTTTTAGCAAAGCATTATGTGAAAGTTTGATGGATTGCCGGTGTGCGGCGATCGCTGTGAGATGGGGCGATGGCCCCTTACGTCTGCTAACGCGAGCTTCGTCTTCCTCCAGGTCCCCGCAGCGGGGCCGCGCTGTCCCCGGAAGGCCGGGCCGCCGGGTATGGATGGTGGATGCCGCGTGGGTGGCTCGGGCAATCCTGAGGCCGGAGCGCTGATTTCGGCGTACCGGTCCGCGGTCCCGACCGGCGCGAGGCGGCGCATCGTGCGCGGGGTGCCGACCCCGGTCCGCAAGGCCGTGAAGTCCTCGCTCGCCGCCGCCGACTCCGTGCGCTCCGCCACGGTGGTCTGGGCGATGGGGGGCAGGCGGAAGGCGCCCCGGCACAGTACGGCCTACGTCCGGCGGGTCGTCCGCGTCGGCCGCCGCCACATGCGCGCGGTGCTGGTCGAGGGGGCGACGGAGTGGGCGGCACGCGCCCGCAACCTGCACATCGTGGTCTCCGTTCTGGAGGCGGCGGGCGTCGACTACTTCTGTGTGCGGGGCACGAGCAGCGGGCTGCCCGCCGTCGCCGTCCCCGCCGCCTCCCGGCGGCTGGTCGAGGATCTGCTCAGGCTCGCCTTCGAGGAGGCGCCCGGCTATGTGGGGCCGGCCGGCGGCGGTGAGGCCCGCATGGAGCCGGGCGACGACGAGAGGTCGTGGCGGCAGCTGCGCAAGCACAAGGTGCTGCGGGTCGCCTGGTACGTGTGCGATCCGACCCAGCAGCTGGTCTTCGGCGCGGCCGCCGGATGCGATGTCGAGGTGTGGACGGACCGGGAAGGGGAGCTGCGGGCCCCGCGTCCCAACCGCGTCATCGACGCGGTTCCGTCCGACGCCCCCCGCAAGTGGGCGCCGCAGAGTCTCTTCAGCCCCATACCCCCCGCCTACCGGACGGGGAACGCCAGGACGCTGGCCGAGTTCGCCGTGCCCCTCCCCGAGGACCACCAGTTCCCCATCGACGTCGTCTACACCTGGGTCGACGACTCGGACCCGGTCTGGCGGGCGTCGCGCGACCGCGCCCGCCAGGGGTTTCCCGCGGACCGGCTGCACGAGCAGGCGGCGAACGACTCGCGGTTCACCAGCCGGGACGAACTGCGCTACTCGCTGCGGTCGCTGCACCAGAACGCCCCCTGGGTGCGCAACATCTACCTCGTGACGGCGGGGCAGGTCCCGTCCTGGCTCCGGGCGCAGCACGCGAACCTGAGGGTGGTGGACCACCGGGAGATCTTCTCCGACCCGTCCGCTCTGCCGACGTTCAACTCGCATGCCATCGAGAGCCAGCTGCACCACATCGAGGGGCTCTCGGAGCACTTCCTCTACCTGAACGACGACGTGTTCTTCGGCCGGCCGGTGACTCCCGCCCACTTCTTCCACCCGAACGGGATCACCAAGTTCTTCACCTCGCCCGCGCTGATCCCGGGCGGCGCCGTCACCCCGGCCGACCTCCCGGTCAACGCGGCCGGCAAGAACAGCCGCTGGCTCATCGCGCAGAAGTTCGGTGTCGCCATCTCCCAGAAGATGAAGCACACACCGCACGCGCTGCGCAGGAGTGTGCTGCGGGAGATCGAGGAGTCCTTCCCGGAGCAGCACGCCGCGACCCGGCACTCGCGTTTCCGTTCCCCCGGGGACGTGCCGATCGCCTCGTCGCTGCACCACTACTTCGCCTACCACTCCGCCCGCGCCACGGTCGGTGACATCCAGTACCGGTACATCGACCTCTCGGCCGATCTCGCTGAGCGGCGCCTGAACACCCTCCTCGCCCACCGCAACATGGACACCTTCTGCCTGAACGACACGGTGGAGTCGGCGGACCCCGACGCGCAGCGCGACATGCTGGAACGTTTCCTCGGAGCGTATTTCCCGGTGCCGAGCCCTTACGAACTCCCGGAACCCGAGACCGTCCTCGAGGGGCGCGCCG
The DNA here is from genome assembly GCF_044903565.1 of Streptomyces sp. NPDC004065. Classification (NCBI taxonomy): domain Bacteria; kingdom Bacillati; phylum Actinomycetota; class Actinomycetes; order Kitasatosporales; family Streptomycetaceae; genus Streptomyces; species Streptomyces sp. NPDC004065. The sequence continues at coordinate 35,628 of NZ_JBJDQT010000035.1, forward strand.
CACCAGGACGGAGCATCGATGCCGCCGACCGATGACGTTCCCTTCCCCGCCGCACCGTCCGCGAGTGAGTCCCGACGCACATGAATCCCTACGACGTCACGCTGGTCGTGCCGGTCCACAACGTGGAGCAGTACCTCCCGGAGTGCCTGGAGTCCATCGAGGCGCAGACGGTGTTCCAGCGCTGCGAGATCATCCTGGTGGACAACGGCAGTACGGACGGCTCCTACCGGCTCTGTGCGGAGTTCGCCCGCCGGCACGCCAACGCCACGGTGCTGGTACGGCACGGGGGCGGCGCCGGAGCGGCCCGGAACCTCGGCATGGACCGGGCGACCAGTGCGCGCATCACGTTCTGCGACTCCGACGACGTGCTCCCGCCCACCGCGCTCGAACGCATGCTGGACGCCTCCCGGGCGACCGGAGCCCAGGTGGTGGTGGGCGCGATGGAGACGTTCCCCAAGCCGACCAACTGGGCCTGGAAGGAGCACTTCGGCAAGGGCGACCGGACGTTCGGCAGCATCGCCGAGGCGCCGGAACTGGTGCACAGCGCGAGTGCCTGCAACAAGCTCTTCGACCTGTCCTACCTGCGCTCCCACGGCATCCGCTTCGCGGAGGGCGTCCACTTCGAGGACGCCTACCTGGCCGTCTGCGCGCTCGTACTCGCCACCCGCCTCGCCCTCGTCGACACGTGCGTCTACCGCTACCGCAAGCGGGCCGCGGGGAACTCGACGATGGACGCGATCTGGACGCGCCGGCAGAACTACTGGGACCACCTCCGGCTCGTGGAGTACCTGCACGGGCTGGGCGCACGCCTGCCGGAACCCTCGCGGGCCGTGCTCGACCTCTTCCTGGTGCGCAGCTACCAGGGCTTCGCGCTCCGGGCACCCGACCTCTTCCAGGGGGCGGAGCTGGAGGACATCTACGCGCGGTGCCGCGCCGTCTACCGGGACGTCCCGCCCGGCACGGTCGTCAGGGCCACCGCCGACGCACGCCACCGCGTGGCCTACCTCGCCTTCACCACCGGGGACTTCGGGCTCTTCGCGGACCGTGCGGCCAGGCTGCGCGGGCTCTCCGTGCGCGACGGCCGTCTCTACCTCGGCGGCCGGCCGGAGGACCTGGAGGACCGGCTGCTGCCACTGGCGCAGGCCACACCCTTCACCGCCCATCTGGAGCACGTGCGCCTGGTGCCGGGAACCGGGACGCTGCGCCTTGCCGGACGGTTCGAGATCTCCGGCATGCCCCTGGTCCGGCCGCTGGCGGGGGACCTCGGCCTGCGGGTCCGGGGGAGTCGTATCGGCGTCCGCGCCACGCAGGTTCGCCGCCGGGACCTGAAGAACACGCGGCCGGACACGGAGTGGGGCGGCTTCACCGCCGACCTGCCCCTGGACGCCCTGCGGCAGGGCGTCCACGAACTGGAACTGGTGCTGGACACCGCGGGCGGCCAGGTGGCCACCCCGTGCCGGGTGGCCGCGGGCTACCTGCGGGGGGCGCGCGTCGTCGAACACGGCGGGACGCGGGTCGTGCCGCACTGGAAGGGGCGCAACCGCGCGGTCCTGATGGTCTCCGGCACGCGCCGGCTGTCCTGGCGCGGCCTCTCGGGCAGCCTCCTGGCCAAGGACGCCAAGCACGTGCTGCGGCGCCGGCCGTTCTGGCGGCAGCGCCTGATACGCCTGCTGACCAGGCCCCTGAAGCCACTGCTCCTCGGCCGGGACGTCTGGCTGTTCGGGGAGCGCGGCGACACCGCGCAGGACAACGGATGGCACCTGTTCCGCCACGCCCGCACCGCCGGGAAACGGCGCGGGGCGTACTACGTCATCCGGGCCGGCAGTCCCGACCGGGCCCACCTGAAGGGGCTCGGGCATGTCGTGGCGCACAGCTCCTGGAAACACAAGCTGCTGATGCTGCACGCGTCCGTGCTGGTCAACGCCTACGACATCGACACCTACATGCTGCCCGACGGCTGGGACAGGACCCGCTACCTCAAGCATCTGAACTGGCGCGTGGGCGCCCGGCGGGTGTTCCTCCAGCACGGTGTGACGGACAAGGACGTCAGCAAGGGCCTGCACCGCAACCGCACCGGCGTCGACCTCATCCTCGCGGTGAGCCGGCACGAGGGGTGGTTCCTGTCGGAGGAACTCGGCTACGAGGGACAGGTCGAGGTCATCGGCTTCCCCCGCTTCGACGCGCTGGTCCCCCGTCGCGGCGGGCGCACCATCCTGTTCATGCCGACGTGGCGCGCCTATCTGACCGTCGCCTCCTACAGCCGTGACGGCGGTGGCCGCGAGGCGCGTCAGGCGATGCGCGACCGGTTCCTCGCCTCCAGCTACCGGGAATTCGTGGCCCGCTTCCTCAACGACCCGGCTCTGCTGGCCGCCTTGCAGCGGTACGACTACACACTGGAATTCCTGCCGCACTACGAAATGCGCGCCATGGTCGGGGACATGGTTCCCGAACGGGACCGGGTCCGGATCATCGACCAGAACGAGGTCGGTGTGCAGGAGGCGATGAGGCGCTGCGATCTGTTCATCACGGACTGGTCGTCCACCGCCTTCGACATCGCCTACCTCGGAACCCCTCTGGTCTACGCCCAGTTCGACGCCGACGAGTACTGGGACGGGCACTACCGGAAAGGGTATTTCGACGCCCGTCGCGACGGATTCGGGCCGGTCGGTGAAACCGTCGAGGACGTCGTGGGCGAAGTGGTCCGCTACCTGCGGGAAGGGTGCACCAGGGAGCCCGAGTACCTGCGGCGGGCGGAGAAGTTCTTCGAGTACCGGGACCAGAACAACAATGCGAGGGCGCTGGAAGCGATCGACCGCCTCGTGCGAGGGCTGAATCAATGATGTGGTGTGCCAGGAGGAAGTATGTCCCAAGCCAACCGTGACGTCACCGTCGTGGTGCCGTTCCGTGACGTCCAGAACTACTTCGCCGAGTTTCTGCAATCGGTGGCCGCGCAGACGGCCTTCGCGCGTGCCCATGTGATTCTCGTCGACAACGGCAGCAGCGACCGGTCGGTGGCGATCGCGAGTGAATTCGCCGGCCGGCACGCCAACGTGGACCTGGTGTCGCAGCCGCACGGCCGGGCCGGTGACGCCCGCAACACGGGCATGGACCTGGCCGCGACGCCGTACATCGTCTTCTGGGACGCCGACGACGTCGTGCCCGAGCGGTCCCTGGAAGTGCTGCGGAACACCATCGTCAAAACCAGGGCCACGGTCGTCGTGGGCCGGGAGAAGCATGTGCCGAAGCCGGTCAAGGCGCCGTGGCACAAGTACTTCGGCAAGAACGTCAAGACCGTGGACAACGTCGTCGACGTCCCCGACCTGATCCACTCGGCGTCCTGCTGGAACAAGATGTTCGACCTCGACCTGCTGCGCGCGCAGGGCATCCGGTTCGGCACCGGCACGGCCTTCGAGGACGCCTACGTCTCGCTGCCCGCGCTGCTGCTGTCGGAGCGCATCGCGCTGGTCGACGCTCCCGTCTACGAGTACCGCAGGCGCGGCGACGGCACCTCCGTCATGGACACCATCTGGGACCTGCCCCAGAACTATCTGGACCAGCTGCTGATGCTGGAGTACCTCGCGGGGATGCGCCAGGGGCTCACGCCGTACCAGCAGGAGACGCTGGAGCGGTTCCTGATCCGCAGCGTGCAGGGGTTCCTGCTGAGGGCGCCGCGGGTGCTGAGCGAATCCGACTGCCGGCAGCTCTTCGAGCGCTGCCGCACGCTGTACTGGGGCATCACGGCCGAGCAGTTCGCCCGCAGCACGCACGACACCAGGCACCGGATCCCCTACCTCGCCCTCCACGTAGGGGACTTCGACCTCTTCTACCGTCCGGCCGCCGTCCTCGGTTCGGTCTACGGCCGCGAGGGAGACCTCTACGTCGACTACCCGGGCACGTCCTGGCAACTGCCGCTGACGAAGGTCACCTCCGTCCCGGCCAGGATCGAGGGAGTCTCCGCCGGCGAGGGCGGGACCGCGGTGGTCCACGGCCGCTTCTCGGTCAACGGAGTCCCCGACGAGCTGCTCGCCAAGCTCGAACTGCAGGTCTGGTTCGAACGCAGCGGCAGGACGCTCCCGGCGGTGAACCACGGACAGGCGTACGACGGGCCGGGCCAGGCGGGCGCCGTCTTCAGCGTCACCGTCGACCCCCGGGAGTTCCCCGCCGGATCCTTCCCGGTGCGTCTTGTGGTGTGCACCCGCGGCAGGGACGTCTCGCGGCCCTGCACGGTCTCCCCGGCCCTGACGCAGGAACCGGCCGTGAACGCGTTCCACGGCCTCGCACGCATCACCGCCGAAGGCGGGAACGCCCGGCTCGTCGTCGAGCCGGGCCGGCACTGACCAGGATCAGCTCCAGAAATGGGGTATTGGGCAGAAACAGGAGTCATACGTGAACGATCCCCTCTACGACGTCGCCGTCGTCGTCCCCATTTTCAACGTGGAGAGATATCTCCAGGAGTGCCTGGACTCGCTGGCCCGGCAGACCATGTTCGCCCGTTGTCAGGTGATCCTGGTCGACAACGGCAGCAGTGACGGCTCGCCCGCGATCGCAGCCGAATTCGCCGCGCAGCACCCGAACGTATGGGCGATCGTGCATCCCGAAGGAAAAGCCGGCGGGGCCAGGAACGCGGGCCTGGAACTGGTCACCGCCCGCTACGTCACGTTCTGCGACTCCGACGACGTCCTGCCCGACGAAGCCCTGGAGAGCATGTGGCGGACGGCGGTCGAGGAGCGGGTGCCGCTCACCATCGGACGGATGGAGACGTTCCCGGAGGCCACCAACTGGCCCTGGCTCCGCTATTTCGGCAAGCAGGTCCAGGTGCATCCGGGCATCGAGAACATCCCGGAGATGATCCACGGCGGAAGCGCCTGCCACAAGATGTTCGACGTCGAGTTCATCCGCGCGAACGACATCCGCTTCCGCGAGGGCGTGCACTTCGAGGACGCCTTCTTCTCGGTTCCCGCCATGCTGCTCGCGGACCGCATCGCGATGGTGCCGACCACGGTGTACCGGTACCGCAAGCGGGCCGCCGAGGACTCCACGATGGACAAGCTGTGGGAGCGCACGGAGAACTACTGGGACCACCTCCTGCTGGAGGAGTACCTGATGAGCTTCCGCCGCCGGCTCACCGGCCACCGGCAGGAGGTCCTCAACCGGTTCCTGGTGCGCAGCTACCAGGGCTTCGCGCTGCGCGCCCCGCAGGTCCTGCCCGAGGACGAACTGTTCCGGCTGTTCGAGCGGGCACGCGCCGTCTACACCCTGGTCACCCCCGACGCCGTGCTGGCCTCCACCCACGACACCCGCCACCGGGTGCCGTTCCTGGCCATGTACATGAACCGGTTCGACCTCTTCGCGCGGCCGGGACAGACGATCAACGGCGTGTACGGACGAGGCGGAGACCTCTATCTCGACATCGCGGTGCCGAGCGCGCTGCTGCCGCTGACGAAGATCTCCGCCACCAGCGTGCACGTGGAACGGATCCAGGCGGATGCCCGGGCCGGCGACATCCTCGTGGCCGGCCGGTTCGTGCTCAACGGGCTGCCGATGGACGAGCCCATGCGCAACCCGCTGCAGCTGTGGGTGGAGAAGAGCGGCCAGCTGGTGCCCGCACGGCAGGTGTGGCGCAGCGACCTGGCGGCCACGCGTGACGACCTCGCCTGGGGCGGATTCGAGGCGGTCTTCCCCGCCGGCGCCGTCAAGGACGGCGAGTTCCCCCTGAAACTGGTGTTCTGCACCACCGGCCGGGACGTCTCACGTCCGTGCATGACCACCACCGCGATGCTGCGCGGCGCCCGGCCCATGAAGGTCGCCGGCCGCTGGGTCCTTCCCCTGTCGAAGGGCAAGGACAACGCGGTGCTGGTCGTCCGGGAGGCCCAGGGCAGGAACGGCGACAAGGCCTGGGAGAAGTTCCTCGAGGGCCTGGACGACGACCAGAAGAAGCGCAAGGCGCCCTTCTGGCGGGCCCGCGCCATCCGGCGGGCCACCCTCAGGTTCTTCCGCCGCAAGGAGATCTGGCTGATCGGCGAACGCCGGGACACCGCACAGGACAACAGCCTGCACCTGTTCACGTATCTGCGCACGCACGAGCGCCGCCGCAAGGCCTACTACGTCATCGACAAGGACAGCGCGGACCGGGCGAAGCTGAAGCGCCTGGGGAACGTGGTGGCGCACAGCTCCTGGAAGCACAAGCTGCTCATGCTGCACGCGTCGCTGCTCATCAACGCCTACGACATCGACTCGTACATGCTGCCCGACGGCTGGGACCGCACGAAGTACCTCAAGCACCTCAACTGGCGCGTGGGCGCCCGGCGGGTGTTCCTCCAGCACGGTGTCACGGACGAGGACGGCAGCAAGGCCCTGCACCGCAACCGGACCGGTGTCGACCTGGTGTTCGCGACCAGCGACCGCGAGGCCCAGTACTTCTCCGAGCACATGCACTACGGGGACCAGGCCAAGGCGCTGGGCTTCCCGCGGTTCGACGCGCTGCAGCCGGACCGCGGCCGGCGGCGCGTCCTGCTGATGCCCACCTGGCGCAAGTACCTCACGATCCCCTCCTACCTCCAGCAGGACGGCGCCGACCAGGACGCGGTCGACGCGATCTTCCGGGAGTCGACGTACCGGGAGTTCCTGGTGCAGCTGCTGCGCCACCCGAAACTGATGGAGGCGCTGGAGCACTACGACTACGTGCTCGACTTCCTCCCGCACTACGAGATGCGGAACATGGTCGACGGGGTGGTACCGGACCACCCCCGGGTGCGGCGTCTGGACCAGACGAAGGTGAGCGTCCAGACGGCCCTGCGCCAGTGCGACCTGTTCATCACCGACTGGTCCTCGGTCCACTTCGACATGGCCTATCTCGGCACGCCGCTGGTCTACGCCCGGTTCGACCCGGACGAGTACTGGGCGAAGCACGCCAGGAAGGGATACTTCGAGGCCGCCTACGACGGCTTCGGACCGGTGTGCGGCAACGTCGAGGAAGTGGTGAACGAAGTGATCCGCTACCTCGGCAACGGGTGCGTCCGTGAGCCGGAGTACGACTACCGGGCACGCGCGTTCTTCGCCTTCGGCGACCGCGACAACTGTGCCCGTGCGACGGCCGCCATCGCGCAACTCGCGGCATCCGGGGCGTAAGGCCCCGGCCCGCCGGCCGCGGCGCGGCGTCACCGTACCGATCACCGCAGAGTGAGGGGGGCGGTCACGCGCGCCGCGGCCGGCGTCGTGCGGTCGCACAACGGCGAAGAGGGGCGCGGGGGACCGCGTGACCGGCGAGATGCCGGTCCGCGGCCGCCCCACGCCCCTCAGGCGTTCCCGGCGGGTGCGGCTACGCCGGAACCGAGGCCACCCCCGGCTCCAGGAACCGCTTGCCGTTGACCCGCTCGCTGACGCCCTCGCGGTCCAGGTACGGCGTGATGCCGCCCAGGTGGAAGGGCCAGCCGGCGCCGGTGATCAGGCACAGGTCGATGTCCTGGGCCTCGGCCACGACGCCCTCGTCGAGCATCAGGCCGATCTCCTGGGCGACCGCGTCCAGGACGCGGGCGCGGACCTGCTCCTCCGTCAGGACGGTGTCGCCCTGCTTCAGCAGCGCGGCGACCTCCGGGTCCAGCTCGGGCTTGCCGCTGTCGTAGACGTAGAAGCCGCGCTTGCCCGCCTCGACGACCGCCTTCAGGTTCGGGGAGACCGTGAAGCGGTCCGGGAACGCCCGGTTGAGCGTCTCGGAGACGTGCAGGCCGATGGCCGGGCCGACCAGCTCCAGCAGCACCAGCGGGGACATCGGCAGGCCGAGCGGCTCGACCGCCCTCTCCGCCACGTCGACCGGGGTGCCCTCGTCGATGACGTTCTGGATCTCGCCCATGAAGCGGGTCAGGATGCGGTTGACCACGAACGCCGGGGCGTCCTTGACCAGCACCGCCGTCTTCTTCAGCTTCTTGGCCACCGCGAAGGCGGTCGCCAGCGAGGCGTCGTCGGTCCGCTCGCCGCGGACGATCTCCAGCAGCGGCAGGACCGCCACCGGGTTGAAGAAGTGGAAGCCCACGACCCGCTCGGGGTTCTTCAGCTTGGAGGCCATCTCCGACACCGACAGGGAGGAGGTGTTGGTGGCCAGGATCGCGTGTGCCGGGGCGACCGCCTCGACCTCCGCGAAGACCTTCTGCTTGACGCCCATCTCCTCGAAGACCGCTTCGATGATGAAGTCGGCGTCCGCGAAGCCCTCGGCCTTGTCCAGCACACCGGTGACCAGTGCCTTGAGGCGGTTGGCCTGGTCCTGGCCGATCCGGCCCTTGCCGAGCAGCTTGTCGATCTCGGCGTGGACGTAGCCCACGCCCTTGTCGACGCGCTCCTGGTCGATGTCCGTGAGGACGACCGGGACCTCCAGGCGGCGCAGGAAGAGCAGGGCGAGCTGGCTGGCCATCAGGCCGGCGCCGACGACGCCCACCTTGGTCACCGGGCGCGCCAGGTTCTTGTCCGGGGCACCCGCGGGACGCTTGCCGCGCTTCTGGACGAGGTTGAACGCGTAGATGCCGGCGCGCAGTTCGCCGCCCATGATCAGGTCGGCGAGGGCCTGGTCCTCGGCGTCGTACCCCTGCTGCAGGTCGCCGTTCTTGGCGGCGGCGATGATGTCCAGGGCGCGGTAGGCGGCCGGGGCCGCGCCGTGCACCTTGGAGTCGGCGATGAACCGGCCCTTGGCGACGGCCTGGTCCCAGGCCTCGCCGCGGTCGATCACCGGACGGTCCACGACGATCTCGCCCTTGAGGACGGACGCCGTCCAGATCAGCGACTGCTCCAGGAAGTCGGCGCCCTCGAACAGGGCGTCGGCGATGCCCAGTTCGTAGACCTGCTTGCCCTTGAGCTGCTTGTTCTGGTTGAGGCTGTTCTCGATGATGACCGAGACGGCCCGGTCCGCGCCGATCAGGTTCGGCAGCAGGGTGCAGCCGCCCCAGCCGGGCACCAGGCCGAGGAAGACCTCGGGCAGCGAGAACGCCGGCAGGGCCGCGGACACCGTGCGGTAGGTGCAGTGCAGGCCGACCTCGACGCCGCCGCCCATCGCCGCGCCGTTGTAGTAGGCGAAGGTGGGGACGGCCAGCTTCGACAGCCGCTTGAAGACCTCGTGGCCGCCCTTGCCGATGGCGAGCGCGTCCTCGTGCCGCTTCAGCAGCTCCACGCCCTTGAGGTCGGCGCCGACCGCGAAGATGAACGGCTTGCCGGTGATGCCGGCGCCGACGATGTCGCCGTCCGCGGCCTCCTTCTCCACCTGGTCGATCGCGGTGTTCAGGTTCGCGAGCGACTGGGGGCCGAAGGTGGTCGGCTTGGTGTGGTCGTGGCCGTTGTCCAGGGTGATGAGCGCGAAGCGCCCGGCGCCCAGCGGGAGGTCGAAGTGGCGTACGTGCGCCTGGGTGACGACCTCGTCCGGGAACAGCTCGGCCGCGCCCTTCAGGAGTTCAGCGGTGGTGCTCACTTGTCGCCTCCGTCGAAGTGCGGGTTCTCCCAGATGACCGTCGCGCCCATGCCGAAGCCGACGCACATGGTGGTCAGACCGTAGCGGACCTGCGGCTGCTCCTCGAACTGGCGGGCCAGCTGCGTCATCAGGCGGACGCCGGAGGAGGCGAGCGGGTGACCGAAGGCGATCGCGCCGCCGTACTGGTTGACGCGCTCGTCGTCGTCCGCGATGCCGTAGTGGTCGAGGAAGGCGAGCACCTGGACGGCGAAGGCCTCGTTGATCTCGAACAGGCCGATGTCGGAGATGGACAGGCCGGCCTTGGCCAGCGCCTTCTCCGTGGCGGGGATCGGGCCGTAGCCCATGACCTCCGGCTCCACGCCCGCGAAGGCGTAGGAGACCAGGCGCATCTTGACCGGCAGGCCGTTCTCGCGGGCGAAGTCCTCGCTCGCGATGACCGAGGCGGTGGCGCCGTCGTTCAGGCCGGCCGCGTTGCCCGCGGTGACCCGGCCGTGCACGCGGAACGGCGTCTTGAGGTTCGCCAGGTTCTCCAGGGTGGTGCCCGGGCGCATCGGCTCGTCGGCCGTGACCAGGCCCCAGCCGGTCTCGCCGGCCTCGGGGTTGGTGCGGCGCACCGAGATCGGCACCAGGTCCTGCTGGATCTTGCCGTTGGCGTACGCCTTGGCGGCCTTCTCCTGCGAGCGCACCGCGTACTCGTCGGCGCGCAGCTTGGTGATCTGCGGGTAGCGGTCGTGCAGGTTCTCCGCCGTCATGCCCATGAACAGGGCGGACTGGTCGACCAGCTTCTCGCTGACGAACCGCGGGTTGGGGTCGACGCCCTCGCCCATCGGGTGGCGGCCCATGTGCTCCACGCCGCCCGCGATGGCCACGTCGTACGCGCCGAAGGCGATGGACCCGGAGACCGTGGTGACCGCGGTGAGCGCACCGGCGCACATGCGGTCGATGGAGTAACCGGGGACCGAGGTCGGCAGGCCCGCGAGGATGCCGGCGGTGCGGCCGATGGTCAGGCCCTGGTCGCCGATCTGCGTGGTCGCGGCGACGGCCACCTCGTCGATCTTCTTCGGGTCGAGACCGGGGTTGCGGCGCAGCAGCTCCCGGATCGCCTTCACGACGAGGTCGTCGGCGCGGGTCTCGTGGTAGATGCCCTTGGGGCCCGCCTTGCCGAACGGGGTGCGGACGCCGTCGACGAAGACGACGTCCCTGACGGTACGAGGCACGATGGCTCTCCTCCAGGTGCGGGATGGCACTGCTGCGTTGCGCTGAGCGCGCGCTCAGGCCCATGCTACTTACGAGTAACGTAACTGCCCAGTCCCCACGGCCGGAGCGGCGAAGGTCACACCGGGTCACCTGAGGGGGCCATACCCGGTCGTCCGGGAGCGCCACACCGGGTCACCTGACGGGACCACACCGGACAGCCGGGGGACGGGGCCGGCCGTACACCGTCCGTGGCCCCGCCGCCCGTGCACGTACGGCGCCCGGGGTCCGCGCGCACGCACGCCGTCCGCGGGGGCGCCCATAAGCGTCCCGCGCCCGCGGCGCGCCCGCGCACGTCCCGCGCCCGCGGTGCACGTCCCGCGCCCGCGGCGCGCGTCCCGCCCCCGCGGCGCGCTCTACTGCGGCTGCGTGCCCGCGGGGGACAGGGCCCGCACCAGGTACGGGGTCACCTGTTCCGTCTGCCAGGGGCGTGCGCCGCAGGCGGTGAGCGCCCCGGCGACGGTCTCCTCGGTCAGGGTGGCGGGCGGCTCCCAGCACAGGCGCCGTATCGCGTCGGGGGCGACGAGGTTCTCCTGCGGCATGCTCAGCCGCTCGGCCAGGGCCGAGACGGCGGCGCGCGCCGCCGACAGGCGGGCCGCCGCGGCCGGGTCCTTGTCGGCCCACGCGCGGGGCGGCGGGGGGCCGGTGACCGGCTGGCCGGGCTGGGGCAGCTGGGAGTCGGTGAGCGCCTTGGCCCGGTCGACCGCGGCCTGCCACTGCTCGAGCTGGCGCCGGCCCATGCGATGGCCGAAACCGTTCAGCGCGGCGAGGGCGTGCACGTTGGACGGGAGGGCGAGCGCGGCCTCCACGATGGCCGCGTCCGAGAGCACCTTGCCCGGCGAGACGTCCCGCCGCTGCGCGATCCGGTCCCGGGTCTGCCACAGCTCCCGCACGGCGGCGAGCTGCCGCCTGCGGCGCACCTTGTGCATCCCGGACGTACGGCGCCAGGGGTCCTTGCGGGGCTCGGCCGGCGGCGCCGAGGCTATCGCGTGGAACTCCTGCCGGGCCCAGTCCAGCTTGCCCTGCCGGTCCAGCTCCTTCTCCAGCGCGTCGCGCAGGTCGACGAGCAGTTCCACGTCGAGGGCCGCGTACCGCAGCCACGGCTCGGGCAGCGGCCGGGTCGACCAGTCGACGGCGGAGTGGCCCTTCTCCAGGACGAAGCCGAGCACGTTCTCGACCATGGCGCCCAGCCCGACCCGCGGGAACCCGGCGAGCCGGCCGGCCAGCTCGGTGTCGAACAGGCGGGTGGGCACCATGCCCGTCTCGCGCAGGCAGGGCAGGTCCTGGGTGGCGGCGTGCAGCACCCACTCGGTCCCGGACAGCGCCTCGCCGAGCGCGGACAGGTCGGGGCAGGCGACGGGGTCGATCAGCGCGGTGCCGGCGCCCTCGCGGCGCAGCTGCACCAGGTAGGCGCGCTGGCCGTAGCGGTAGCCGGAGGCGCGCTCGGCGTCGACCGCGACGGGGCCGGAACCGGCGGCGAAGGCCTCGACCGCCCGGGCGAGCGCGGACGCGTCGGCGATCACCGGCGGAATGCCCTCGCGCGGCTCGAGCAGCGGGATCGGCGCCCCGGTCTCCGAGGATCCGCCGTCGTCCGGAGGGGCGCCTCCGGTGGTGTGCAGTGAGCTGGCTGCTGCGGTCTCTTGGGCGTCGGTCACCTGTCAAGGGTATCCGTGGATGGACGGCGCCCGCCGACGGAACGTTCCGTCGGCGGGCGCCGGGGGGTCGTAAACCGGTCAGGCCGGCGACACGTCCGGTTCACGACCGGCACGGGGGACGACGTGGGAGAACGGGGAGAACGGGTGACGGGAGGGCGTGGGACGGGGGACGGGGGGAAGCGGGGCGACCGGGGACGGGGGCGATGCGGCCGATGAGGGGACGGGGCGGGGCCGGCCGGGGCGTGCGGGTCGTACGGCGGACGGTCGGTGGATGACGGCGGACGGTCAGTGGATGATGCCGGTGCGCAGGGCGACCGCCACCATGCCGGCGCGGTCGCCCGTGCCGAGCTTGCGGGCGATGCGCGCCAGATGGCTCTTGACGGTCAGCGCGGACAGGCCCATCGAGACGCCGATCGCCTTGTTCGACTGCCCCTCGGCGACCAGTCGCAGCACCTCCACCTCGCGGCCGGACAGCTCGCGGTAGCCGCCCGGGTGGCTCGGGGCACCCGGGGGGCGGCGGTGCAGGCGCGCGGCGGCGGCGCCGATCGGGGCGGCACCGGGCCGGGTGGGGAGCCCGACGTTGGTGCGGGTGCCGGTGACGACGTAGCCCTTGACCCCGCCCGCCAGGGCGTTGCGGACGGCGCCGATGTCGTCGGCCGCGGACAGCGCCAGGCCGTTGGGCCAGCCGGCGGCACGGGTCTCGGACAGCAGCGTGAGTCCGGAGCCGTCGGGCAGGTGCACGTCGGCGACGCAGATGTCGCGCGGGTTGCCGATGCGGGGGCGGGCCTCCGCGACGGACGACGCCTCGATGACGTCACGGACTCCGAGCGCCCACAGATGACGGGTGACGGTGGAACGGACGCGCGGGTCCGCCACGACGACCATGGCGGTCGGCTTGTTCGGGCGGTAGGCGACCAGGCTTGCGGGCTGCTCGAGGAGAACGGACACCAGGCCTCCTGGGGGGTGGGGGACGGGGCCGGCTTGCGGGGGTCAAGCCGTGACGAACCGTGCTTGCAAGGTCACAGTCGTCTTCGGCATCAAACCCCGTCTCCTTTAGAGAAAGATCACGATTTGGTGAGTTTTAATGTGTGCAATTCGGACACGCTGTCGATCATCCGAAGGTCGAATCGGTTCGCTCGAGGCCGTTCTGGGCCGTTCGGGTTCGGTCCGTGGCCGAATGTGGCCGTATCGACAAAGGGACGGCGGGTGGGGCGGTGAGGCGCCCGTACGGGTGTCCGGGCGGCCGCGGGCGGGAGTCCGGGGGGCGGCCGGCGGCCGGCACCGCGGGAGCGGCCGGAGGGCAGGGCGGAAGCGGCCGGAGCGGGGGAAGCCGCGGCGGAGGGGGGAAGCCGCGACGGCGGAGGGGCGCGGCCCCGCCTCCTGCCGTGGCCGGCTCCCCGGCCCGCCTCGGCGCGACTGCCCGCCTCAGCGCGACTGCGGGCCGCGCCGCTGCGGCAGCGTCACCACCGACGCGTCCCCGGGACCGGCCGGCGGCAACCCCGCCACCTGGGCCAGCAGATCGCACCAGGAGGCCAGGTGGGCGCCGGTGTCCGGGATCCCGCCCAGGCCCTCGCGCGGCGTCCAGGAGGCGCGGATCTCGATCTGCGAGACGGCGGGCCGCGAGGACAGCCCGCCGAAGTAGTGGGAGCCGGCCCGGGTGACGGTGCCGCTCGGCTCGCCGTACGCCAGGCCGCGCGCCTGCAGCGCCCCGGTCAGCCACGACCAGCACACGTCCGGCAGCAGCGGGTCGGCCGCCATCTCCGGCTCCAGCTCCGCCCGCACGAGCGTCACCAGCCGGAACGTCCCCCGCCAGGCGTCGTGCCCGGCCGGCTCGTGCAGCAGCACCAGGCGGCCGTCGGCGAGGTCCTGCTCACCGTCGACGACCGTGGCCTCCATCGCGTACGCGAACGGGGCGAGCCGGCGGGGAGCGGGCACCTGCTCGATCTCGATCTGCGGCCGCAGCCGCGCGGTCCTCAGTGCCTCGACGGCGGCCCGGAAGGGCAGCGGCGCGTGATCCGCCCTGCTCGCATGCCCGTCCCCCTCCTTCGGGTCGTCCATTCCGCCAGCGCCGTCCGACAGTCGTCCCTGAGCCGCAGCCATGCCGGGAAGATTAAGGGGAACGGGGCCTTCGTGCAGGGCAAGACACCCCGCCGCCGCCACCGGCGCCGCCCCCGGGGCCGCGGACCGCGGGCCGGGGGCCGTCCGGGGCCGTGCGAGACTTGCCCCGTGAGTGCCAACGAGACCAGCCACCGGCCGCCGACCGCCACCCACGACTCCGCCTTCCTCCGGGCGTGCAGGCGTGAGCCCGTGCCGCACACCCCCGTGTGGTTCATGCGCCAGGCCGGGCGGTCGCTGCCGGAGTACCGCAAGGTCCGCCAGGGCGTCGGCATGCTCGAGTCCTGCATGCGCCCCGAGCTGGTCACCGAGATCACCCTCCAGCCGGTCCGCCGGCACGGCGTCGACGCGGCGATCTACTTCAGCGACATCGTGGTCCCCCTCAAGGCCATCGGCGTCGACCTCGACATCAAGCCCGGCGTCGGCCCGGTCGTCGAGCAGCCCGTGCGCACCCGCGCGGACCTGGCCCGGCTGCGCGACCTCACCCCCGAGGACGTCCCCTACGTCACCGAGGCGATCCGCCAGCTCACCGGCGAACTCGGCGCGACGCCGCTGATCGGCTTCGCCGGCGCCCCGTTCACCCTGGCCAGCTACCTCGTGGAGGGCGGCCCGTCCCGCACCTACGAGAACGCCAAGGCGATGATGTACGGCGACCCGCGGCTGTGGGCCGACCTGCTGGACCGGCTCGCCGCCATCACGGCCGCCTTCCTGAAGGTGCAGATCGAGGCGGGCGCCAGTGCCGTCCAGCTCTTCGACTCCTGGGCCGGCGCGCTGCCCCCGGCCGACTACCGCCGCTCGGTGCTGCCCGCCTCCGCCAAGGTCTTCGGCGCGGTCGCCGGGTACGGGGTGCCGCGCATCCACTTCGGCGTCGGCACCGGCGAGCTGCTCGGACTGATGGGCGAGGCCGGCGCGGACGTCGTGGGCGTCGACTGGCGCGTCCCGCTCGACGAGGCCGCCCGCCGGGTGGGCCCCGGCAAGGCGCTCCAGGGCAACCTCGACCCCACGGTCCTGTTCGCGCCCCGCGAGGCCGTGGAGACCAAGACGCGTGAGGTGCTGCGGGCGGCGGAGGGCCTGGAGGGGCACGTCTTCAACCTCGGGCACGGCGTCATGCCGGCCACCGACCCCGACGCGCTGACGCGGCTGGTCGAGTTCGTCCACACCAGCACCGCCACCCGCTGACCCGGCCCGCCCGGGCCCCGGCTCACCAGGTCTGCCGGGGCCTGGCCTGCCGGCCGAACAGCAGCCGCGGCTGCGGCGGGGGCGGCGTGCCCGGGCGCAGCGGCAGCGCGATCAGCATGCCCGCGACGAAGCCCACGACATGCGCCGCGTATGCCACGGTGCCCGCCTGGGAGACGCCCTGGCCGGCCGAGTAGAAGGCCTGGAGCACGAACCAGAAGCCCAGCACCAGCCAGGCGGGCAGCCGCAGCGGCAGGAAGATCAGGAACGGTACGAGGACCCACACGCGGGCCGTCGGATACAGCACCAGATAGGCGCCCAGCACGCCCGCGATCGCGCCCGACGCCCCGATCAGCGGCTCCCCCGAGTCCGCGTTCAGCAGCGCGAAGCCGTAGCCCGCCGCATAGCCGCACACCACGTAGAACAAGAGGAACCGCACGTGTCCCATGCGGTCCTCGATGTTGTTGCCGAAGATCCACAGGAACAGCATGTTGCCCAGCAGGTGCAGCCAGCTGCCGTGCAGGAACATCGACGTGAGGACCGACAGCTCCGGGGACTTGCCGTACGGGGGCGGCGCCAGCACGCAGCCAGGCCCGTGCGGCCCGTACCCGATGCCGCCCGTCGGCACCAGCCGTGGCAGCTGATGGTGGATCAGCTCCCTGGGCACCAGGGCGTAGTGCTCCGTGAACGCCTCCAGATGGCACAGCTGCGCCAGGGTGCTGCCGCCGGTGAGGGAACCGGAGACGCCGGGCGTGGACAGGAACACCACGAAGTTCGCGGCGATCAGCGCGTACGTCACCCAAGGGGTGCGCCGCGCCGGGTTCACGTCATGGACCGGGATGACCACAGGGAAGTACTGCCCCCGATGCCCGGGGTGAATCGGGCGGGTTGCGCGCGGTGGGCCGGGCGGGACGCGTGCGGGGGGTGCGGCCGGGCGGGTTGAACACCGCTGTCACCGGCTCCGTATGTTCCGTCAACCGCCCGCGGCCCGGGCAAGGCGGCCCGCGGGGACGACGTGAGGAACAGGCGATGAACGAACGGGTTGCTCCGCCCATGCACGCCCTGCCCGACGGCGAGGCCGAGATCGCCCTGGTGGTGCGGCTGCCCTGGGAGGACGTCGCCCGCCTCGGCCAGGAGGCGGGGCGGCTGGCGTCCCAGATGCAGCGGCCGGTGACGCTGGACGAGGCCGTCAGCCACCGGCTCCGCTCCACCCGGCCGGCCGCGGCCCACGCCAAGCCGGCCGGCGAGCAGCCCGCGGCCACCACGGCGTCGAGCGCGTCGGTCTCCTCGCTGCCGAGGCTGAACGGGACGGCGTAGGGCGCCGTAGGGCGGGGGCGGGGCAGGGCGGCGGAGCGCGCGGCACGCAGCCGGGGCGCGCCCGCCGCGCCGCCCGCGCCGGCGGGTCTCAGGAGGCGCCGGCGCGGATCTTCGCGGTGGCCTTGCGGGCGGCCACCAGCACCGGGTCCCACACGGGTGAGAACGGCGGGGCGTACCCCAGGTCCAGGGCCGTCATCCGTTCCACCGTCATGCCCGCGGTGAGCGCGACCGCGGCGACGTCGACGCGTTTGGCCGCGCCCTCCCGGCCCACGATCTGCACGCCCAGCAGGCGGCCGGTGCCGAGTTCGGCGAGCATCTTCACCGTCATGGGGGAGGCGCCCGGGTAGTAGCCCGCGCGGCTCGTCGACTCGACGGTCACCGTCGTGAACCGCAGCCCCACCCGGCGGGCGTCCTTCTCGCGCAGCCCGGTGCGGGCGATCTCCAGGTCGCACACCTTGCTCACCGCCGTGCCCACCACGCCGGGGAAAGTGGCGTACCCGCCGCCCGCGTTGGTGCCGATGACCTGGCCGTGCTTGTTGGCGTGGGTGCCCAGCGGGACGTAGCGCTGCTGCCCGGAGACCAGGTCCAGGACCTCCACGCAGTCGCCGCCGGCCCAGATGTTCTCGTGGCCGCGCACCCGCATCGCCCGGTCGGTGAGCAGCCCGCCGTGCGCGCCGAGCGGCAGTCCGGCCGCCCGCGCCAGGCCCGTCTCCGGGCGCACGCCGATGCCCAGCACCACCACGTCGGCCGGGTACTCGGCGTCCTCGGTGGCGACCGCGCGCGCCCGGCCGTCCTGACCGGTGAGCACCTTGGTCACCTCGGCGCCGCCGGCCATGGTGATGCCGAGGCCCTCCATGGCCTCGCGCACCAGCCGGCCCATGTCCGCGTCGAGCGTGGACATCGGCTCGCTGCCCCGGTTGACGACCGTCACCTCGTAGCCGCGTTTTATCAGGGCCTCGGCCATCTCGACCCCGATGTAGCCCGCGCCGACCACCACCGCGCGGCGGCCCCGCGCGCGTGCCAGGGTGTCCAGCAGCGCCTGACCGTCGTCCAGGCTCTGCACGCCGTGCACCCCGGGCGCGTTGGCACCGGGCAGGTCGGGGCGCACCGGCCGCGCACCGGTCGCGATCACCAGCTTGTCGTAGGCGGTCCAGGACTCGGCCCCGGAGCCGACGTCCCGCGTGCGGACCCGGCGCGCGGCCACGTCGACGGCGGTGACCTCGGTGCGCATCCGCAGATCGATGTCCCGTGCGCGGTGCTCGGCCGGGGTGCGGGCGATCAGCCGGTCCCGCTCCACGACGTCGCCGCCCACCCAGTACGGGATGCCGCACGCCGAGTAGGAGGAGAAGTGGCCGCGCTCGAAGGCCACGATCTCCAGCTCGTCCGGCCCGCGCAGCCGGCGGGCCTGGGACGCCGCGGACATGCCCGCGGCGTCGGCGCCGATCACCACCAGCCGTTCCCTCGGGCCCCTGGTACCGCCCGCGCCGTCCGCCCCGCCCGCACCGCTCATGCTCATGCGGACACGCTACGGCGGTCCCGCGGCTCAGTCCCGGCCGCCCCGCTCCCCGGCGTCCGCGCCGCCGGTTGCGCTGCCTGTTCCGGTACCGGTTGCGCCGGCTGTTCCGGTACCTGTTCCCGTGCCGGTCCCGGCGCCCGTCCCCGTGCCGGTCCCGGCGCCCGTCCCCGTGCCGGTCCCGGCGCCCGCTCCCGTGCCGGTCCCGGCAGCCGTCCCCGTGCCGGTCCCGGCAGCCGTTCCGGCGCCGGTCCCGGTGCCGTCGTCCCCGCCCGGCCGCTGCCGGGCGGCCGGCACCTGGCCCGCCGGCGTGCCCGGCGGCACGGGCCAGGCCGGGGCGGGGCGGCGCGGCAGCCGGGGCCGTACGACCCGCAGCCACACCAGGACGGCCAGCGCCGCCGTCACGGCGAACGGGAGCACCGCGCCGAGCGCCAGCACGATCCAGCGGACCACGGTCACGAACACGTGCCAGCCGCCGGCCAGCGCGTCCGTGAACCCGGGCCGGTCCTCCCCGCCGGCCCGCGGCAGCGGCGCCTCGGACAGCGACAGGGTGATGGTGGCCAGGCTGGTGCGGTCCTTCAGGGCGGCCTGCTGGGCGAGCAGCGCCTCCAGGTCGGACTCGCGGCGGCTCAGCTCGCTCTCGAGGGTGACCACATCGCCGAGCCGGGTGGCCCGGTCCATCAGCGCGCGGACCCGGGCCACGCTGGCGCGCTGCGACTTGATGCGGCTGTCCACGTCGACGACCTGGTCGGTGACGTCCTGCGCCTTGGCCGTGCGCTCGACCAGCTTGCCGGTGCCCTCCAGGCCGGTGAGCACCTCGTCGTACCGGTCGGTGGGCACGCGCAGGACCACGCGGGTCTGCTCGCGGCCCTCGTCGTCGCGGCTGGTGGTCTCGTCGCCGACGTAGCCGCCCGCGCTCTCGGCGGCGGCGCGGGCGGTGTCGAGCGCCTTGGGCACGTCCTTGACCCGCACGGTCAGGGAGGCGGTGCGGATGATGTGGCCGGCGGACGGCGCGGGCGCCGCGGTGGCCCGGCCCGCGCCGCCCGCGCCGCCGGAGCGGGGCGTGCCGCCGCCCCGGGCGTCCTGCGCGGCCCCGGCCCCGGCCCCGGCCCCGGGGGCGGCCTCGGCGCCGCCGTGTGCGGCCTTGTCGGAGGAGCCGCCCCCGCCGCCGGCGCCGCATCCGGTGAGCGCGAGCGCGGCGGCCAGCAGCAGCCCGGCCAGGGCGTGAACGGGTCGGACGGAACGTCGTGCGCGCATGTGCGGTGCACCCCCGAGGAGTCGGCTGAGGACTGACGCTCCTTCGACGCCCGGGCCCCGCCGGACGTTGGCCGGAAAGGGTCCCGATGAGGTCACGGTCGGGACTCGTGGCGGACACTGGGGGCGGGACGGGAGTGTCAGCGGTGTCCGAGAGAGTGAAGACATGAGCACAACTGGTAGGAAAACGGGGCGGGTCGTCGTCATCGGCGCCGGCATCGCCGGGCTGGCCGCCGCGCACCGGCTGCTGGGGCACGGGGCGCGGGTGACCGTCCTGGAGGCCTCCGGCCGGGTCGGCGGCAAGCTGCTGGCCGGGGAGATCGCGGGCGTGCGGGTCGACCTGGGAGCCGAGTCGATGCTGGCCCGCCGCCCCGAGGCCGTGGCCCTGGCCCGGGAGGCCGGGCTGGGCGACCTGCTCCAGCCCCCCGCCACGGCGAGCGCCTCGATCTGGACCCGCGGCGCCCTGCGTCCCATGCCCCGCGGGCATGTGATGGGCGTCCCGGGCACCGCCTCCGCCCTCGCCGGCGTGCTGTCCGACGAGGGCCTCGCCCGCATCGAACGCGACGCCGACCTGCCCCGCACCCCGATCGGCGACGACGTGGCCGTCGGCGCGTACGTGGCCGCGCGACTCGGCCGCGAGGTCGTCGACCGGGTCGTCGAGCCGCTGCTCGGCGGGGTCTACGCGGGCGACGCCTACCGCATCTCCCTGCGCTCGGCCGTCCCCCAGCTGTTCGAGGCGGCCCGCGAGCACGCCGGTCTGCTCGAGGCCGTCCGCGCGGTCCAGGCCCGGGCCGCCGCGGCACCGCGGCAGAGCGGACCGGTCTTCATGGGCATCGAGGGCGGAGTGGGCCGGCTGCCGCTCGCGGTCGCCGAGTCCGTGCGGGCGCGCGGCGGCGAGATCCTGGCCGGCGCGCCGGTGACGGAGCTGCGCCGGGAGCACCGCGGGGAGGACGGCGGACAGGGCGGCCTCTGGCGGGTGAGCGCCGGCGACCGGGTGCTGCACGCCGACGCGGTGGTCCTCGCCGTGCCCG
Source organism: Streptomyces sp. NPDC004065 (assembly GCF_044903565.1). Classification (NCBI taxonomy): domain Bacteria; kingdom Bacillati; phylum Actinomycetota; class Actinomycetes; order Kitasatosporales; family Streptomycetaceae; genus Streptomyces; species Streptomyces sp. NPDC004065. The sequence continues at coordinate 56,391 of NZ_JBJDQT010000035.1, forward strand.
CGCCGGTCGCCGCCGGACTGCTCGGCGCCGAGTCCCCGGGGGCCGCCGCCGAACTGCGGGCCGTCGAGTACGCCTCCATGGCGCTGGTCACCCTCGCCTACCGCCGGGACGGCGCCCGCCTGCCCGAGGGCAGCGGCTTCCTGGTGCCGCCCGTCGACGGCCGGACCATCAAGGCGTCCACGTTCGCCTCCCGGAAGTGGGGCTGGATCGCCGGCGAGAACCCGGACCTGCTGGTGCTGCGCGCGTCCGTGGGGCGGTACGGCGAGACGGAGATCCTCGAGCGGGAGGACGCCGACCTGGTGGACGTCGCCCGGCACGACCTGCGGGAGGCCACCGGCCTGGACGCCGCGCCGGTGGCGGCCCGCGTCACCCGGTGGACCGACGGCCTGCCCCAGTACCCGGTCGGCCACCACGCGCGCGTGGTCCGCATCCGCGAACACGTCGGCAAGCTGCCGGGGATCGCGCTGTGCGGAGCGGCCTACGACGGCGTGGGCATCCCGGCCTGCGTCGCGAGCGCCCACGCCGCGGCGGACCAGCTCGCGGGCGGCTTCCGCGGTGTGCAGGAGCTCACCGCCCACCCGGTGCAGAGCCTGCACGGCGGAGCGGGAGAATAGCCCCATGAGTGACGATGCTCCCACCACCGGGCCCGCCAGGATCCCCAACAAGGGCAAGCTGGCCAAGGACCTCAACGAGGTCATCCGCTACACGCTGTGGTCCGTCTTCAAACTGCGGGACGTGCTGCCCGAGGACCGCGCGGGCTGGGCGGACGAGGTCCAGGAGCTGTTCGACCAGCTCGCCGCCAAGGACGTGACCGTCCGCGGCACCTACGACCTGTCGGGCATGCGCGCCGACGCCGACCTGATGATCTGGTGGCACGCCGAGACCAGCGACCGGCTGCAGGAGGCGTACAACCTCTTCCGCCGCACGCGGCTGGGCCGGGCGCTGGAGCCGGTGTGGTCCAACATGGCGCTGCACCGTCCCGCCGAGTTCAACCGCTCGCACATCCCGGCGTTCCTCGCCGACGAGACGCCGCGCGCCTACGTCAGCGTCTACCCGTTCGTGCGCTCCTACGAGTGGTACCTGCTGCCCGACGAGGACCGCCGCCGGATGCTCGCCGACCACGGGAAGATGGCCCGCGGCTACCCGGACGTACGCGCGAACACGGTCGCGTCCTTCTCCCTCGGCGACTACGAGTGGCTGCTCGCCTTCGAGGCCGACGAGCTGCACCGCATCGTCGACCTCATGCGCCACCTGCGCGGCGCCGAGGCCCGCCGGCACGTCCGCGAGGAGATCCCGTTCTTCACGGGGCGCCGCAAGGACATCGCGGACCTGGTCGCCGGACTCGCCTGATCACCTGGTGCCCGCCGGCCGCGCGGTCCCGCCGGCCAGGGCGTCCCGCAGCCGGCGCGTGCGGGACTCCTGGAAGGTGGGGCCGTCCGGCCGCGGCTCGGCGTGCGGGGCACAGCCCGCGCGCCGCCCGGGCAGGCGCCCCTGGAGCAGATAGGCGTCGACGTACGCGTTGACGCACGCGTTGGGGCCGTACGCGATGCCGTGCGTGCCCGAGTCCCGCTCCGTCACCAGGGCGGAACCGGCCAGCCGCCGGTGCAGCTCCAGGGCGCCCTCGTACGGCGTGGCCGCGTCCCGCTCGGCGGCCAGGACCAGCACCGCCGGCACCTCGCCCGGCCCGGTCCGCACGTCCAGCGGCCGCTGCCGGGGCGCCGGCCAGTAGGCGCAGGGCAGATTGGTCCACACATTGCCCCAGGTCTCGAACGGCGCGACCCGCGCGAGCCGGGTGTTGTCCCGGTCCCACACCGCGAAGTCCGTCGGCCAGGCCGCGTCGTTGCACTCCACGGCGGTGTACACGGCGGCGCCGTTCTCCGCCGCGGCGGCCCCGTCCCGGTGCGGCGCGGCCAGCGCCACCAGCGGCTTCTCGTCGCCCTTCAGGTAGGCCGACAGGGCTCGCGCGCCGGCCGGCCAGGCGTCGTCGTAGTACCCGGTGGTCAGGAACGCGCCCTGGAGCTGGCCCGGACCCACCGTGCCGCCCGCCGGCTTGTGCGCCAGGCGCTGCCGCGCCAGGTCGTAGGCGGCCTGCACCTCGTCGGCCGTGCGGCCGAGCCGGAAGACCCCGTCGTGCCGGGCCACCCACTCCCGGAAGTCCGCCCAGCGCGCCTCGAACGCGGCCGACTGGGCGAGGTTGTTGCGGTACCAGACGCGGGCCGGGTCCGGGTTCACCGCCGAGTCGAACACCATCCGCCGCACATGCGTGGGGAACAGCGTCGCGTACAGCGCGCCGAAGTACGTGCCGTAGGAGGCGCCCAGATACGTCAGCCGGTCCTCGCCGAGCGCCGCGCGCAGGACGTCGAGGTCACGGGCGTTGTTCAGGGAGGTGTAGTGCCGCAGGGCCGCTCCCGCGCGCCGTGCGCAGCCCTGGGCGTAGGCCCTGGCCTCGGCGATCCGCCGCTCCTTGTACGCCTGTGAGGGGTGGGTCGGGGCGGCCGACGGCGCCTTGAAGAACCCCTTGGGGTCCTCGCAGGACAGCGGGGCCGAGCGCCCCACCCCGCGCGGGGCGTAGCCGACCAGGTCGTAGGCGGCGGCGACCCGCTTCCACTCGGGCAGCAGGCCGACCACCGGGAAGGACATCCCGTCGCCGCCGGGTCCGCCCGGGTTGTAGACGAGGGCGCCCTGCCGGGGCACCTTGCGCTTGCTGTTGCGCGGGTCCCGGTGGGTGGCCCGCGCCCGGCTCACGGTGAGCCGGATCGTACGGCCGTCGGGGTGCGCGTAGTCGAGGGGGACGGTCACGGTGCCGCACTCCACGGTGGCCGGCATGTCCCGCGCGTCCGGGCAGGCGCCGAAGCGGATGCCGGCCGCCCGGGCGCGGGCGGCGGCCACCCGGACGCCCCGCTGTTCGGCCGCCGCGGTCCGCCGCGGATCGGCGGCGGCGAACCCGGGCGAACCGGCCGGTCCCGGCCCGGCCTGCGCACCGGGGGCCGGGACGGCACCGCCCGCCGGGGTCGCGGCGAGGGCGGTCAGGACCAGGGATCCTGCGGCCGTCCACACGGCGGCAGCTCTCATCGGGTCATCCCTTTCGGCGTACGGAAGCAACAAAAGGGATGTTTCGTTCGCCGAGGGGGGAAGGCAAGCACCGCCCGGCCGGTGTCGGCGCCAATGCGCCCCGTGCGCCCCCGTAGCCGCTCCGCTGACGGGGCCGTCACTCCCGCCAGGGCTGGTCGCGGTGGGTGAGGGCCGCGCGCAGCTCCGGCTCGCCGATCGCGCGGACGCCCCGTACGGCGACGGACGCCAGGTACGCGCGGTCGTCGCCGCCGCGCACCCGCCGGGTCAGTGTGCCGAGCAGCCGCTGCCCGGCGGGGGACGCCCAGCGGGAGTACGGGTGGAGCTCGGCGCGGGCTATGGCGAGGCAGCCCAGGGTGAGCGCCAGGGGCAGGGCGAACCACAGGGCGACGAGATGCCGCGGCATCTCCGTGGGGCCGGGCAGCAGCAGGGCGGCCGCGCCCAGCGCGAGCACCGCGAGCGCGGCGGCGCGCACCTGGCGCACCCCGTCCGCGAGCGAGGTGACCGTCCCGTCCGGTACCGCCAGTCCCGCGCCGACCAGGCGGTCGGCGAGGGCGCGCACCGCGTCCGCGGCGGCCGTCGCCGCCCGCACCGGGGCGATACGGGACTGGCCCTCGGGGCCTATCGCCCCTATCACGGACCGCTCGATCTCGTCCCGCCCACAGGGGTCCACCACCGTGGCCCAGCCGGTGTGCGCGAGCAGCAGCCGGCGCTGGCGCGCCATGGAGACGAGCGTGACGTCGGCGACCCGCGCGGGGCCGCCGGACAGGAACGCCGCCTCGTAGAGCGTCAGCTCGTGCTCCCCGTCCGCGGCCGCGTCGCGGGCGTCCACGGCCGCCGCGCGTACGGCGGCCAGGCACAGCCGGGTGCACGCGGCGCCGGCGACGGCCCAGGCCAGAAGCAGCAGGAGGACCCAGAACATGACGTGTTTCTATGCCAGTGGCCTGGGAAACGCCATGCCCTGTTCACATTCCGGACCCGGTGTGGCCGGTATGTGACGTTCCGTTTGTTGTCCGAGGTCAGGGGGCCGCCGGGGGCGGGCTGGAGACGGCGGGCGGCAGGGAGTACGCCGGGGAGCCGGACGGGGTGAGCGGGACCACCGCGCCGGGATCCGCGCCGGGACCGGCGGAGGGGGGTGCGGCGGTGCCGGCGGAGGGGGTGCCCTCGCCCGCGTCCAGGTCCCGGGACAGCGCGCCGAAGTCGACGAGCCCCGTGGCCTCCAGGACCTCGATGTGGTCCAGCACGGTCGTGGTCGCGTCACCGGCGAGCGCGCGGACGAGCGAGTTCCGCGTGGTGGCGCGCACGTTCGCGGCGAGCGGGAGGAGCCGGCCGGCGGCGAGCCGCAGGGTGCCGGCGAACCGGCGGTCGTAGTCGTCGCCGTGCGCGGCGTCCAGGGCGCCGAGCCACTGCTCCTGCTGGGCGGTGGGCTCGTCGGGGAGTGCCAGGCCGAGCCGGGCGGCGGCCTCGCGGACCCGGCGGTCGAGGTCGGTGCACCCCCGCACGAGGTGCCGTCCCGCCGTCCGTACCGGCTCGGTGGTGCCCTTCCGCTCCGCCTGCCGTCCGGCGGGCAGCTCCCACAGCGCGGCGAGCCGCAGACGGGTGAGGAAGTCGCGGTCGGGTTCCGACAGCGGTCCGTACGGGGTGGCCACGGTGCGGCTGCTCAGCGGGCTCGCGTCCTGGCCGGGCGGCCGGTGGACGTAGGAGACGATCGGGACGAGCAGGGCCGCGGCGGTCGCGGCGAGCGCCACGAGGATGATCCCGGTGCCGCTGAGCGGGCCCCGGCCCTGCACGGGCGGTCGCGGTCGCATGGTGCCTCCAGTCGCGGCCCCGCACGTCCGTGCGCTTCGGGGTGGGGGGCGGGGCCGGCGGGTCGGCATCGTACTTCGGCGGTCGCGGCGGCCGGGAGACGGGAGGATGCCGTACATACCGGGCGTCCGGCGGCCGGGAGGGCGCCACGCGGCGAGCCGTCATGGGGGCAAAAGGGGAGACAGGGGGCGAAGGCGGGGCCCGCCCCTGTCCCGTACACACCACATGTGCGATCGGGCACACCGGGCGCCTTCCGGGTCTCAGCGCCTCAGCAGCACCCGCCGCGCCGCCCGCGCGGCCCGGACCGCGGGCCGCCGCGAGCGCGGCGCCGGCCCGGACCGCTCCAGCCACCACCGGCGCAGCTCCCGCCGGGCCCCGGCGCTCTCCGGGAGCCCCGCGAGCAGCACGGACGCCACGAAGTCCAGGGCGTCGCGCCGGTACCCGCCGGTCATCGGGTGCGCCTGCGCGTAGGCGAGGAAGGCACGGCGGTAGCCCTCCCCGAGGATCCCCGGGAGCTCGGGCGCCACCTTGGCCACGACATCGGCCCGCTTCCCGGCGAGCGCCCGGGCCTGCACGCCCAGCCGGGCCCGGTCGAACCCCTCCGGCGCGGGCGTCCCGGCGACGAGCGCCGACAGCAGCGCCGTCTGCGCGAGCGCCAGGCGCAGCCGGGCGGGCCCGGTGTCCTCTCCGGCGTCCGCGCCGATCGGCTCACCGGTGTTCTCGCCGGTGTCCGGGCCGGTGTCCGTGCCGGTGTTCTCCCCGGCGGCCGGCTGTGCGGCGGTGCGGGCGTCCGTGCCGGCGTCGCCGCCGGCGGCGGTGCGGCTGTCCGTGCCCGCGTCGGCGGCCGTGGCCGGTCCGCCCGCGGCGGCGGTACGGCCGTGCTCCACCGCCCGGCGGATCAGCCCCAGCTCCCGCTCCAGCTCGGCCGGCGGCGGGAAGTTCTCGTCGCGCTCCAGCAGCACCCCCGGCGGGGTCACCCGGGAGGCGAGGTCGGACAGGATGCCGAGGACCGGTGGCGGCACGGGGTGGGCGTGGCTGTCGTGCCACACCCCGTCGCGCTCGAAGCCGCCCGCCACGTGGACGTACGCGATGGCCTCCAGGGGCAGTTCGGCCAGCGCCTTCGCCGGGTCCTCGCCCCGGTTCACGTGGTTGGTGTGCAGGTTGGCGACGTCGATCAGCAGCCGTACGCCGGTGCGGTCGGCCAGCTCGTACAGGAACTGCCCCTCGGTCAGCTCCTCGCCCGGCCAGGACAGCAGCGCGGCGATGTTCTCCACGGCGAGCGGCACGGGCAGCGCCCGCTGTGCGACGCGGACGTTCTCGCACAGCACGTCCAGTGCGTCGCGGGTGCGCGGCACGGGCAGCAGGTGCCCCGCCTCCAGCCGCCCCGAAGCGGTCAGCGGGCCGCCCGCCCGGACGAAGGCGATGTGCTCCGTCACCAGCGGCGAGCCGAGCGCCTCGGCCCGCTCGGCGAGCGCCGTGAGCCGGCCCTCGTCGGGCCGCTCGGCGCCGCCGAGACCGAGCGAGACCCCGTGCGGCACCACGGTCACCCCGCGCGCCCGCAGTCGCAGCAGCGACTCGGGGAGGTGGCCGGGGCAGACGTTCTCCGCCACGACCTCCACCCAGTCGATGCCGGGCATGCCCTCCACGGCGTCCGCGATCTCCGGCCGCCAGCCGATCCCCGTCCCCAGTCGCGCGCCTCGTCGCTCCATGGCTTCACCGCCCCCCTCGGGCACGCGGGGGACACGGCCCCCGCGGTCACACGGGGGACACTGCCCCCTCGGTCACACGGGGGACACCGCCCCCTCGGTCACGCCGGGGATATGGCCCCGCCGTGCGGGGCCGAACCGCGCGGCCGCCGCCTTCAGAGCAACATTTGAGGTTCGCTCACCGCGACCGCAGGGCCGGATGGTCGGCGACCACCGTGCAGGAGCCGGGGGCGATCTCCGTGAAGCCGGCGTCGCGCACCACGGGCAGGCCGCTCGCCACGAGGTCCCGCCACCGGGCGGGGCCGGCGGTGCGCACGGCGAGCGGGAAACCGGCGTCGCGCCAGGCGGCGCGCTCCTCCTCCGACAGCTCCCACCAGGCGAGCTGGGCGCCGTGCCCGGCCTGGGCCATCGCCTTGCCCGCCGACATGTCCAGGCCGGGGCTGAGCCACAGCACCGGGACGCCCGGCTCCGGCGCGGCGGGCGGCTCGGGGTCGTCGAGGTCGGTGCCGGAGACCTGGAGCCTGGCCAGGTCCTTGGGCCAGCCGTCCAGCGGGACGGGCGGGAAGACCCGTACCTCGGCGGTCTCGCCGGTCACCGTGATGCCGGGCAGCGCCTCGGCGCGCCGCCACTCGGCGCCGCGGGCCCGCCGGACCACCTTGCGGATCCGGGCGTCCTGCCAGTCCCGCACGGCCTGCGCCCACTCGCCGTCGCCGAGGGACCGCTCGTCGCTCAGCATCGTCAGCACCGCCCGGGCCGCGGTCTCCAGCGCGTCGGTACGGGCCGGCGGCGCCCCCCGCTCGATCCGGACGACCAGCGGCAGCACGTACTGGGGCGCCAGGTCGCGGGCGCTGTGCCCGGACCGGAAGGGGCTGTCCCCGGGGGCGGTGGCGGCGGTGCTCTCGTCGGTGCTCACGGACCTCAAGTCTGCCAGGCGCCGATCGGGTGCCGTGCGCCCAGCCGGCCGGGGGAGGCCGTGTGCCTGCGCTCTGCCGGAGCGGGCCGTGCGCGTGCGCTCTGCCGGAGCGGGCCGGGCGCGTGCGCTCAGCCCGAGCAGGCCGTGCGCTGCGCCTCCTGCCACTCGCAGACGGGACAGAGCGTGATCCCCTTGTACGACTCCGGGTACTCCGTCGGCCGCCGGCACAGCACGCACTCCGCGTACGGCGGCCCGTCGGCCTTCGGCGGCCGGTCCGTCCCGATCAGGCAGTAGTCGCCGGTGTCGTCGTCGCTCATGACTCCAGCGTAGGACGGGTCAGGAGTGACTCCGGTCCGGCGCGGGACGGTCAGGAGCGCCCGCCCGGGGCACCGGTCCCGGCCGCGCCGGCCGCCCCGGTCGCCGCCCCGCTCGGGGCGCCGCCGGGAACCTGGGCGGGCGCGGCCAGGTTCGCGGCCCGGATCAGCTCCGAGACCTTCACGAAGCGGTAGCCCTGCCGGCGCAGCTCGGGCACGACCGTCCGCACCACCTGCTCGGTCGTCGGGGCGGCGCTGCGGGTGCAGTGCATCACCACCACCGACCCGGGACGCACCCCGTCGAGCACCTGCCGGGTCACGGCGCCGGCGTCCGTGGCGAACGCGTCGCCGCTGACCACGTCCCACTGCACGGCGGTGACGCCGAGACCGGCGAGGGCCCGCAGCGCCCGCTCGTCGTAGCAGCCGCCGGGGAAGCGGAAGTACGGCATCGCGTGCGCCACCCCCGCCGCGCGGAAGGCCGCGTAGGCGCGGTCGACCTCCGGGCGCATCTGCTCCGGGGAGACCGTCGGCAGGCCGTAGCAGTTCCCGGTGAACGCGTAGTGGCTGTAGGAGTGGTTGGCCAGTTCGAAGAGAGGGTCCTGGCCGATGGAGCGGGCCTGCTCCGGGTACTCCTCCGCCCACCGGCCGGTCATGAACACGGTGGCGGGAACCCGCAGCGCGCGCAGGGTGGCGATCAGCGCCGGGTTGTCGAAGTGCTCGCCGGCCGCGGCGCGCGGCCCCTCGGCGGCGGTCATGTCGGCGTCGAAGGTCAGGGCGACGACCTTGCCCGCGGTGCGCGGGCCGTGGCTGAAGACGGGGGTCAGGCCGCCGGGCCCGGGCGCGAGGGCGGGCGGCCGGGAGGGGGCGGTGGTGGCCCCGGAGGGGTCCGGGGTGGGCGAGGCGGGGGAGCCGGAGCCGCCGGGGGAGGGCGAGGCGGCCGGACCGGAGGGCGCCGGCCGCCCGGTGCCGGTGGTCGGGACGAAGCCGCAGCCGGCCAGGCCGGCCAGGGCGGCGCCGAGGGCACAGGTGGCGGTGACGCGTCGTACCAGTGAGATCACCGGATGACCGTAGGGCGTTCCGCGGTCATATGAACGGCGGCGGGGCCGTGGGGTCACCCGCGTGGTCACCCGCGCCGTGCCGGTACGCGGACCCGGGGCCGTCCGCGTACCGTCCCCGAGCCCCGTCCCCGAGCCCCGGCCACGGACGCCCGGCCACGGACGCCCGGCCACGGACGCCCGGCCACGGACGCCCGGCCACGGACGCCCGGCCGCGGACGCCCGGCCGCGGACGGCCGGCTCACGACTCGGTGACGGGGCGGGCGGACCCGGGCACCTGGGCGGCAGCCGCCGCCGCGGCGGGTTCGCGGGAGGCGTCGTCGTGGGAGGCGGCGTCCTCGCGGGAGGCGGCGTCGGCGGCGGACCTGACGGGTGTGAGGGAGGCCGCGTCGGCGGACGTGCCCGCGGGCGCGCCGTCGCCGGCGGGGGTGCGCGCCGCCGTCTCCTGAAGCGGGGCCCGTTCGAGGAAGCGCAGCAGTTCGACCGGGAAGGGCAGTACGAGGGTGGAGTTCTTCTCGGCGGCGACCGCCACCACGGTCTGCAGCAGCCGCAGTTGCAGCGCGGCCGGGGTGTGGGCCATCTGCTGGGCGGCCTCGGCGAGCTTCCTCGACGCCTGGAGCTCGGCGTCGGCGTTGATGATCCGGGCCCGCCGCTCCCGGTCGGCCTCGGCCTGCCGGGCCATGGAGCGCTTCATGGTGTCGGGCAGGGAGACGTCCTTGATCTCCACCCGGTCGATCTGCACGCCCCAGCCGACGGCCGGGCTGTCGATCATCAGCTCCAGGCCCTGGTTGAGCTTCTCCCGGTTGGACAGCAGGTCGTCCAGGTCGCTCTTGCCGATGATGGACCGCAGGGACGTCTGCGCCATCTGCGAGACGGCGAACTTGTAGTCCTCCACCCGGATCAGTGCGTTCGCCGCGTCGACCACCTTGAAGTAGACGACGGCGTCCACGCGCACCGTCACGTTGTCCCGGGTGATGCCCTCCTGGGCGGGGATCGGCAGAGTGACGATCTGCATGTTGACCTTGTGGAGACGGTCCACGAAGGGAATGATCATCGCGAGGCCGGGCGGGCGCACCTCACCGTTCAGCCGCCCGAGCCGGAACACCACCCCGCGTTCGTACTGCTTGACGACCCGCACCGCGGCGGCGAGGTACACGATCCCCACGCAGCCCACGGCCACTACAGCGGTCAGCACACCTTGGACCATGATGACGACTCCTCGGCCGTCCGTCCGTGCCCGTGTTCGAGCCTGTGTTCCACGATATGCCCGGTCCGTGAGCGCGGTCGAGTCCCGTACCGGCCCGATGAACCCGCTCAGTGCGGCTCGACGAACTCCTTGGCGTCCCGGGCCAGGGCGGTGAGCCGGGATATCGCGCGGAAGTACTTCTTGCGGTAGCCGCCGTTCAGCATCTCCTCGCTGAACAGCCGGTCGAAGGGCACCCCGGAGGCGAGGACCGGCACCTCGCGGTCGTAGAGCCGGTCCGCCAGCACCACGAGCCGCAGCGCCGTCGACTGGTCGGGCACCGGCCGCACCCCGGTGAGGCACACCGCCGCCAGACCGTCGGTCAGGGCGCCGTAGCGGCTGGGGTGCACCTTGGCCAGGTGCTCCAGCAGATGCGGGAAGTCGTCCAGCGAGGCGTTCTGCGTGGCGTACGCGGCCTTGGCGACCTGCTCGTCCGAGTACGGCGCCGGGGCCTCGGGCAGCCCGCGGTGCCGGTAGTCCTCGCCGTCGATGCGCAGCGTGCGGAAGTGCGCGGACAGGCCCTGGATCTCGCGCAGGAAGTCGGCGGCGGCGAACCGGCCCTCGCCCAGCCTGCCCGGCAGCGTGTTGGAGGTGGCGGCGAGCGCGACCCCCGCGTCGACCAGCCTGCCCAGCAGGGTGGAGACGAGCACGGTGTCGCCCGGGTCGTCCAGCTCGAACTCGTCGATGCACAGCAGGCGGTGGCCGGAGAGCGTCTCGACCGTTTTTTGGAAGCCGAGGGCGCCGACGAGGTTGGTCAGCTCCACGAACGTGCCGAACGCCTTGTGCGCGGGGTCGGCCGGGGCGGCGTGCCACAGCGAGGCCAGCAGGTGGGTCTTTCCGACGCCGTAGCCGCCGTCGAGGTAGACACCGCGCGGGCCGGCCGGGGACTTCGCCGCCTTGCCCTTGCCCTTGCCGAAGCCGAACAGGCCGCGCCTGCCGGAGCCGGCGGCCGGCGCCCCGTCCAGCCCCGCGGCGAAGTCGTCCAGGACCCGTACGGCCTCGCTCTGGCTCGGCTGGTTCGGGTCCGGCAGGTACGTCGCGAAGCGCACCCCGTCGAAGCGCGGCGGCGGCACCATCTCGGCGACCAGCCGGTCCGCGGGGACGTGCGGCTCGCGGGCGCACAGGGACAGCGGGGCCGCGTCGGTCAGGGGGCTGAGCCCGGAGGCGGCTTGGGAGGACGACACGGTTCCCCATGGTAGGCGGCGTGGAACACTGCTCGGCATGCGACGCCTGTTCCCTGTGACCGACGAAACAGCGGCCGAGGCCCCCGGTGAGACGGGCGGGGCCGGCGGTGCGGGCGTGCCCGGCGCCCTGCCCGGCGCCCTTGTGGAGCGGGAGTGGAGCCTCGCCGAGCTGGCCGCCGCCTACGCCTACCCCGAGCGCGGGCCCGGCGGCCGCGAGCCGTGGCTGCGGGCGAACATGGTCAGCACGCTCGACGGCGCCGCCCAGCACGAGGGACGTTCGCAGCCCATCTCCAGCGCCGCCGACATGCGGATCTTCGGCACCCTGCGGGCGCTCGCGGACGTCGTGGTGGTGGGCGCGCAGACCGTACGGCAGGAGGGGTACCGCCCCGCCCGCGCGCGGCAGGAGTTCGCGGCGCTGCGCGAGGCGGCGGGGCAGGGACCCGCCCCGGCGATCGCGGTCGTCACCGCGGGACTGGAGCTGGACTTCTCGCTGCCGCTGTTCACCTCGCCCCTGGTGCCCACGCTGGTCCTCACCGGCGCCGCGGCGGCCCCGGAGCGGATCGCCGCCGCCGAGAAGGCGGGCGCGCGCGTGGTGGTCGCCGGGGACGGCATGGGCGTCGACCCGGCCCGCGCCGTGCGGGCCCTGGCCGGACTCGGGCACACCCGCCTGCTGACCGAGGGCGGCCCGCGGCTGCTGGGACAGCTGGTGGCGGCCGGCGTCCTCGACGAGCTGTGCCTGACGCTCTCCCCGATGCTCACCGCGGGCGACGCCCAGCGCATCGCCGGCGGCCCCGCGGTCCGGGTCCCGCGCCACTTCGCCCTGGCGTCCCTGCTGGAGGAGGACAGCTTCCTGTTCGCCCGCTACGTACGGGCGTGACGCCGCGGCACGCGGATCCGACGGGTGGCGCCGGGCCCCCGGCGGGGGTGCGCGTGCGCGACGGGAGCTTGCGTCCGCCACGGGAGTGGGCGCCGGCGCCAGGAGGTGGACGCCCGTGACGGGAGGCGGGCAGACGCCCCCGGCGGGAGTACGCGTGCGCTGCGGGAGTACGCGTGCGCGGCGGACGGCGCACGCGCGGCGGACGGCGCGCGCCTGCCCGCAATGGACCCTGCCCAGGGTCCATCGGGGTGGGATTCGGCCAGGCGGGGCGGCCGTGCGGGCCGATGCGAGCGGCCGTGCGGGCCGATGTGGGGGCCGGTGGGCCCCGGCCGGGCGGAAGGGGTCATTCCGGTGGGCTTGCCGCGGGCAGACTGATTCCGGCGATACCCGTGGGATCACGGGGCAGGATGGTTTCCGCAGGGGCCGCCGCGGCCCCCGGACGCAGTGGGAGGGCGCACGGCCCTCGAAGGAGAAAGGGCGCCTGGTGTTCACAAGCGTACTGATGATCGAGAAGGCCCTGACGTCCGCCGACGTGGAGTTCGTCACCACCTTGCACGGTGAGGAGCCGGTCCACTTCCACGTGCTGCTCCAGCCCCGCGGCGACCAGGCGGACCGCCTGCTGCGGGCCATCGACGACATCGCGCTCGGCGAACTCGACGAGGCGGCGCGCGAGCGCGAGACCCCCGAGGGCGCCGCCGCCAAGAGCGAGGGGGAGCAGGCCCTGGAGGTGTCCCTGACCGCACTGCGGGCGGCCGGCAGCGAGGCGGAGGGGCGGCTCGTCGAGGACCACCCGCTGGACGCCCTCAAGGCCCTGGTCGCCGAGGCCGGAGCCGACGAGGTGATCGTCCTGACCGACCCGCACTACGTGGAGGAGTTCTTCCACCGGGACTGGGCCTCCCGGGCCCGCCACAAGGTCGGCGTACCGGTGCTGAAGCTGTTCTCCCACAGCAAGGCATAGGCTTGGGCGGCGCCCCGCGCCAGCGGCGCGCGCACCGTCGTACCGCAGCCGTACCACCTGGGGAGAAAAGCGCATGGCACCCGGCCTTCCTACCGCCATGGACCGACCGCACTTCATCGGCATCGGCGGCGCCGGGATGTCGGGCATCGCCAAGATCCTCGCCCAGCGCGGCGCACGGGTGGCGGGCAGCGACGCCAGGGACTCGGCCACCGCCGAGGCGCTGCGCGCGCTGGGCGCCACCGTGCACATCGGGCACGCGGCCGGGCACCTCGCCGACGACGCCACCTGCGTGGTCGTCTCCTCGGCCATCCGCGCGGACAACCCCGAGCTGCTGCGCGCCGCCGAGCTGGGCATCCCGGTGGTGCACCGGTCCGACGCCCTGGCCGCGCTGATGGAGGGCCTGCGCCCGATCGCGGTGGCCGGCACCCACGGCAAGACGACCACCACCTCCATGCTCGCCGTCTCCCTCGGCGAGCTGGGCCTGAAGCCCTCCTACGCCATCGGCGGCGACCTCGACGCCCCCGGCTCCAACGCCCTGCACGGCGAGGGCGACATCTTCGTCGCGGAGGCGGACGAGTCCGACCGCAGCTTCCACAAGTACGCCCCCGAGGTCGCCATCGTCCTCAACGTCGAGCTCGACCACCACGCCAACTACGCCTCGATGGACGAGATCTACGAGTCCTTCGAGACCTTCGCCGGGCGTATCGTCCCCGGCGGCACGCTGGTGATCTCCGCCGACCACGAGGGCGCGCGGGAGCTGACCCGCCGGCTGGCCGGCTCGGTGCGCACGGTGACCTACGGCGAGGCCCAGGACGCCGACGTACGGGTGCTGTCCGTCGAGCCGCAGGGGCTCACCAGCCGGGTCACCGTCGTGCTGGACGGCGAGGAGCTGACCTTCGCCGTCTCCGTCCCCGGCCGCCACTACGCGCTCAACGCCGTCGCCGCGCTCGCCGCCGGCGCGGCCCTCGGCGTCCCCGCCGCCGAGCTGGCCCCCGCGCTGGCCGCCTACACCGGCGTCAAGCGGCGCCTGCAGCTCAAGGGCGAGGCGGCCGGCGTGCAGGTGATCGACTCCTACGCCCACCACCCCACCGAGATGACCGCCGACCTGGAGGCGATGCGCGGCGCCGCCGGGGACGCCCGGATCCTGGTCGTCTTCCAGCCCCACCTGTTCTCCCGCACCCAGGAGCTGGGCAAGGAGATGGGCCAGGCCCTCGCCCTCGCGGACACCTCCGTGGTCCTGGACATCTACCCGGCCCGCGAGGACCCGGTCCCCGGCGTCACCAGCGAGCTGATCATCGAGGCCGCCCGGGCCGCCGGCGCCGACGTCACCGCCGTCCACGACAAGACCGAGGCGCCGGAGGTGGTCGCGGGAATGGCGAAGGCCGGTGATCTGGTTCTCACCATGGGCGCGGGCGACGTCACCGACCTCGGACCGCGCATCCTGGACCGTTTGCAGCAGAAGTAAGGGGCTGATGGCTCATGGCGTACGACGTCGACAAGCCGGACGAGCAGTGGCGCGCGGAGCTGAACCCGGCCGAGTACGCGGTGCTGCGCCAGGCCGCCACCGAGCCGGCCTTCACCGGTGAGTACACCGACACCAAGACCAAGGGCGTCTACTCCTGCCGGGCCTGCGGCGCGGAACTGTTCACCTCCGGCACCAAGTTCGAGTCGCACTGCGGCTGGCCGTCCTTCTACGACCCGAAGGACACCGACGCGGTGGAACTCGTGGAGGACCGCTCCCACGGGATGGTGCGCACCGAGGTGCGCTGCGCCCGCTGCGGGTCGCACCTCGGCCACGTCTTCGAGGGCGAGGGCTACCCCACCCCGACCGACCAGCGGTACTGCATCAACAGCATCTCCCTGCGGCTGACGCCGGCGGAGGACTGAGGGCGGGCCGTGTGACGGTGAGGGGGGCCGTGTGACGGTGACGGGGGGCCGTGCGACGGTGACGGGGGGCCGTGCGACGGTGAGGGAGGCCGTGTGACGGTGACGGGGGGAGCGGGAGCACGGGCCGGAGCAGGTCTCCGGCCCGCGCGGGTCGCCGAGGTGCTGGTGCGCCCGGCCGGCGGCGCGCCCGGGCGGCGCGGCTCCGGCTACCTCGTCGGCGACGACTGCGTGCTGACGGCCGCGCACGTGGTGGCCGGACCCCTGGAGCACCTGCGGGTCCGCTTCGACGCCGACCGGCCGGGGGAGTGGAGCGCCCCGGCGCGGGTGCTGCTGCTCTCCACGTCCGCCGACGTCGCCCTGCTGCACCTGCCGGACCTGCCCGACCTGCCGTCCGGGCGCGCGCCGGTCGAGCCGCCCGCCTACGCCGCGGTGCCCGACGCGGACGTCGTCCTGCCCTTCCGGGCGGTGGGCTTCCCCCGCTTCAAGCTGCGCGCCGACCCGGCGCACCCCGCCGACGACGGCTCGCCGAGCCAGTACCGGGACTCCTGCCACCTCTCCGGAACGGTCTCGGTGCTCTCCAACCGCCGCGAGGGCACCCTCGAACTCGCCGTCGCCGCCCCGCCCGAACGCGAGGACGGCGAACCCGGGCGGTCCCCCTGGGAGGGGATGTCCGGCGCCGCGGTGTGGTGGGACGGCGCCGTCATCGGCGTGATCAGCGCCCACCACCGCGCCGACGGGCTCGGCCGGCTCGCCGCCGGGCGCGTGGAACGCTGGTACGAGACGCTGTCCCCGGCCGAGCTGGAGCTGTTCCGGCGGCACGCGGGCCTGCCGCCGCGGCCGGCCGGCCACGCCCCCGCCGACGGCCCCGAGGCGCCCAGCCCCGCCGTGTCCCTGGCCCGACTGACCCCCGACGTGCCGCTGCGCGACCTGGTGGACCTCGTGGACGCGCTCACCGCGCTGCCCGTCCTGCGCGGCGCCGGCGGCATGACGCTGCTGCTGGACAGCATCAGCGGCCGGATCGCCGCCAACGCCCCGCGCGACCCCCGGCTGCGCACCGACGTCTTCGGCGTCGTCCGCACCTGCCTGCGCTACCCGGGCACCCTCGATCAGCTCCTGGAGGCGGTCCGGCTGCTGGAGGGCGACTCACCGGAACGGCGGCGCGTGGACCGGGAGGCGGCCCTGCTGGCCCGGCGGCACGGCTGACCTGATCTCGTGCCGCGGCCGGGATATGGGGTTTCGACTTGTGCCCCGCTGGGTCATCATTGATGAGGCACCGACAGCGCCGACTGGTGGGCATGGGAGGGGACTTGGCAGCCGTGGAGCAACCGATGCCTGCCGTCGAGTCCGGCCTCGTCGATCTCTCCGAGATCTCCCTGACAGCCCTGCGCTCCCTGGACGACACGGTCTTCACCGAGTCGCTGGAGCAGCTGCTGCGCCACATCGACGGCCCGCAGGCGATCACGGTGTCCTACAACCCGTCCCGTTTCGACTGACTCGACGAGGTGACCGGCACGGTGCAGTGGGGGACGCGTGGCCGCTGAAGCCACGACCACGGGGGACCAGCTGTCGTTTCACCGGCTCGCCGCGCCCGGCGTGCTCGCCCTCGCCCGCGGCGAGGGCGACGAGGCGGTGGTCGCGGAGATGCTGAGGGCGGAGCGCAGCCGCCGCCTGCTGCTGCTCAGAGCCCTGGACAGCGGGCTGGCCCGGAGCGGACCGGGCACACCCGTGCCCTACGAGGCGGCCTGGGCCCTGCTCGCGCGGGTCCAGCAGCACGCGCCCGGGGTCTTCGAGGACGTCCTGATGTCGCCGAACACGGGCATGTGGGTGTCGCTCGCGGTGCGCCGCATCCGGGGCCGGGTCTACGAGGACGCGCCGCGCTGGGTGGTCGTGGGCCACCTCGCCGCGCTCGCCGCGGCCGCCGGCGCCCGGGCCGGGCTCGACTTCACGATCACCGTCCCCGTGCGCGGCGGGCTGGTGCCGCTGCCCACCCTGGGCTGCGCGGTCCTGCCCGACCCCCGGCGGTGGAGCACCGCCCGGGTCACGGGACGGGCCGGCCGGCTGCGCATCCGCGGCCCGCACGGCGAGGTGCACGCCGGACCCGCGTGGGACCGGCGCGGCCCGCACTGGCTGCCGGTGCGGCGGCTGACCCTGGGCACCGGGCGGGACGCCAAGGAACTCGTCCTCGAGGACCTGGACCCCTACCGCACCTTCCCCCGGCCCACCCCGCCCGAGCCGCTGTCCGAGGCGGACGCCGGGGCGTGGGAGCACCTGCTCACGTCGGCCTGGAAGATCCTGCTGCGCGACGATCCGCAGTGCGTCCGGGCGATGCGCCACGGGCTGAAGTCGGTGGCGCCCACGCCGGCGAGAGAAAGGTTTCGGCCGCACAGCAGCACCGCCGGGGACGCCTTCGGCGGGGTCTCCGCGTCCCGCCCCGACGACGCGCCGCAGCTGGCCGCCACCCTGGTGCACGAGTTCCAGCACACCAAGCTGGGCGGACTGATGCACCTGGAACCGCTGCTCGCGCCCGAACCGGAGCCGGAGGAGCCGGCGGAGCTGTTCTACGCCCCGTGGCGGGACGACCCCCGGCCGCTCGGCGGGCTGCTCCAGGGCATCTACGCCTTCCTGGGCGTCACCCGGTTCTGGCGCGCCCACCGGCACAGTGCCGAGCCGGCGTACGCGCCGCTGGCCCACTTCGAGTTCGCGCTGTGGCGCACCCAGGTGTGGTCCACGCTGTGCGCGGTGCGGGGGCACGAGCGGCTGACTCCGCTCGGCCGCCGGGTGCTGGACCGGCTGAGCGAACGCTGTGCGCGATGGCTGGACGACGAGGTGCCGCGGGCGGAGCTGCGCCTGGCCCACGAGGTCGCGGACGACCACGCCGCCCGCTGGCGGGCCCACCACCTGCGTCCGCCCGCCGCGGCCGTCGAGGAGGCGGTGCGCGCCTGGCGAAACGGCGCCGACCGGCCGCCCGCCGCCCTCGCGGCCGAGCCCGCGCTGGTCCCGGACGCCGGGGTGCGCCATCTGGACACGGCGGCGGTCCTCGCCCGGCACCGGCTCAGCGACCCCGGGGACAGCCGGCGGCGGCCCGCGGACGGCGCTTTCGGCGACGGTGTCGACGGCGCCGGCGAGGCGGAGGTCATGCTGGCCCGCGGCGACCTGGCCGGGGCCCGGGCCGCGTTCACCGCCCGGCTGTCCGCCGAGGCCGCACCCGCGGGCGCCTGGGCGGGCCTCGGCCGCTGCCTGGCCGCCGACCCGGCCCACGCGGACGCCTCCCGCCTCCTGCGGAGCTTCCCGGAGCGGGCCCGTGCCGTCCAGGACGCCCTGCGGACGACGGGCACCCCCGCCGACCCCGTCCACCTGGCCACATGGCTGGCCCACCAGGAGCCCCCGGCCACACCCTGAGCCCACCGGCCCGGCCCGCCCGGCCTGCCCCGGCCTGGCCCGCCTCGCCCCGGCCCGCCCCGGCCTGCCCCGCCTCGCCCCGGCCCGCCCCGGCCTGGTCCGCCTCGCCCCGGCCTGCCCCGGCCTGGTCCGGCCCGCCTCGCCCCGGCCCGCCCCGGCCTGGTCCGGTCCGGCCTGCCCCGGCCGGGCCCGGCCCGGCCCGCCCCGGCCTGGCCCGCCTCGCCCCGGCCCGCCTCGCCCCGGCCCGCCCGGCCTGCCCCGGCCTGGCCCGCCTCGCCCCGGCCCGCCCCGGCCTGGTCCGGTCCGCCTCGCCCCGGCCTGGTCCGGCCCGGGCAGGCGACGCGAGGGTCCGTCCCGACGAGGCGCCGCCCGGCCGCACGGGGAATCGTCGCGGGCGGCGGCCGCAAGGCCCGGCCACGGCTGCCGGCAGCCGGTCGCGGCCGTCGGCCATGGGCTGCCGGCCGCCGGCAGCCGGACGCGGAGCGCCCGCCTCCGGATGCCGACCGGCGGCCACGGGCAGGGCGGCGGCCGGGCGCCGCCCTGCCCGAGCGCGCGGGCTACAGCGGCAGGGGGTCGATGTCGCAGTTGGCGCGCAGGCGCTGCCTGAACTCCTCCGTGGCCGGGTGGCGGGTGCCCGGGCCGCCCTGCAGGCGCGGTGCGTCGAGCACCCGCTCCATGCGCTCCAGGGTCGCCTCGCGCAGCGCCTCGCCCTGTTCCCGCTCGCCCACGGCCACCAGGTCCAGCGACAGGTTCCCGGCGCAGGCGAGCGTCGTCGGGTGGTCCTCGCCGAAGGTGATCCGGCACAGGGCCAGCGAGTCCTCGCCCCGCTGCCGCGCCTCCTCGTGCTGCCCCAGCGCGGCCAGATCGCTGGCCAGGTTGATGGCGCAGACGAGGGCCAGGGGGTGCCCCGCGCCCAGCCGGTCGGTGAGCGAGCCGAGCGCCGCCTCGTCCAGGCGCTGTGCCTCCTCCGGCTTGCCGAGCAGACGCAGCGTCACCGCCAGGTCGATGTCGGCCGACAGCACGTGCGGGTGGTGCGGGTCGTAGATCTGCCGGTAGCCCTCGCAGGCCTTGACGCCCCTGGTGCGGGCCGCCTGGAGGTCGCCGTTCTGACGCAGCGCCACCGACAGGGTCAGCGACGCGGCCAGGGACTGCGGATGGGTCTCGCCGTAGCGGCGGGTGAACTGGGCGTGGGCCTCCGTGGCCAGCTCCAGCGACCGCGCGTGGTCGCCCTCCTTGCGGCAGGCCTCGCTGAGCTGGCGCATCGTCTCGATGGTGCCCGGGTTGCCGTGCCCGAAGGCCTCCCGGTAGGAGGTCAGCACGGACTCCTGGAGGGCGCGCGCACCGACGTAGTCGCCCGTCTCGCGCACGTCGATGGCGACGTTGTTCTCGCTGTGCAGGGTGCGCCGGTCGTCCCGGCCGTACAGGCGGAGCTTCAGGCTCAGCGTCTGCCGGTCGAGTTCCAGAGCCTGGCGGAACTCGCCGAGCAGCCGCAGGCTCACGCCGAGGTTGTGGGTGACGTTGAGCGTGGTGGGGTC
This sequence comes from Streptomyces sp. NPDC004065, assembly GCF_044903565.1. Classification (NCBI taxonomy): domain Bacteria; kingdom Bacillati; phylum Actinomycetota; class Actinomycetes; order Kitasatosporales; family Streptomycetaceae; genus Streptomyces; species Streptomyces sp. NPDC004065. Next base: position 76,337 of record NZ_JBJDQT010000035.1, read on the forward strand.
GTCCTCGCCGAAGGCCCTGCGGGCCCGCTCGTAGGCCACCCGGTCCAGTTCGGCGCCGGTGGCGAAGCGGCCCTCGACCCGGCGCACGGCCGCCTCCAGCTGGAGCGCGTCGAGCGCGTCCTCCCGGGTGTCCTCGTGGTCCGTGGGCGCGGTGCGCTCGTAGACCTGCCGCAGGTGGGAGACCAGCCGAGCCGCGTCGTCGAACCGGCCCACCACCCAGTACATGAAGCACAGCCACTGCCCCATCAGGAGCGTCTGCTGGTCCTCCTCGCCGAAGATCGTCAGCCAGGCCTCCCAGGCCTGCTCGGAGAAGTCCAGCGAGACGTCGTGGTCGCCCCAGCGGTAGAGGTACTCGGCCACGTTTCTCACCAGCTGGCGCACCCAGGGCTGGTCGGACCTGATCGCCCCGGAGGCGATGACATGGCTGTACAGCTCCGCGTACCGCGGCCAACTGGCCGGGTCCTCCGGGGCCTTGGGGTCCGCCGCGGCCAGCAGCGTGTGGGCGCCGTGCCGCATGCGGGCCTGTTCCTCCGGGGTCATGCGGTTGTTCAGCACGAGCTGCACCAGGCGGTGCATCTCGATGGAGTTCGTACGGTGGTCGATGCGGGCGAGGGAGTAGCGGTTGACCTCCCTTATCGCGCGGGCGAGCCGCATCGGGTCGTTCAGCGCGGCGTCCAGCTCCGGGAAGATGCTGCTGTTGCCCAGGCCGGAGAAGATGCTGCGCGAGATCGGGTCGGGCGCGAAGTAGGAGCACAGCTGGAGCAGCCGCAGCGCGGCGGGGCTGCGCACCTCCAGGTGGTCCAGGGAGACGTTCCACGCCGCGGCGACCGGCAGCTGGTAGTCCGGCGGCGGGGCCACCTCGAGCAGTTCCATCCGCTTGTTCTCGAACAGCCGCAGGTACTCCGAGGCGGGCATGCCGGTCTCCGCCCGCCAGGCCGCGGCCTGTTCCAGGGCCAGCGGCAGGTCGCCCAGCGCCTCCGCCAGCGCGTCGGCCTCCTCGTCCCGCAGCGGCGGCCCGGAGCGGCGCAGCAGCTCCTTGCTCTCCTCACGGGTGAACACGTCCACTTCCAGGGAGCCGCCCACCTGCCCCCAGCGCCGGTTGCGGGAGGTGACCAGGATGGTGCCGTTGCCGCCCTGGGGGAAGTAGTGGCGGACCTGCTCGGGGTTGTCGGCGTTGTCGAAGATCAGCAGCCAGCGGGAGTACGGCCGTCCCTCGCGCAGCGCCTCCCGGACCGCGGGACCGGCGATGTTGGCCTCCGTGGTGGTCACCAGCCCCAGCCGCTGGGCCAGTTCCACCAGCGCCTGGCCGATCTGCCCCGGCCGCTCCGCCGGGATCCACCACACGATGTCGTACTCCGACTGGTGCCGGTAGGCGTACTCGATGGCGAGCTGGGTCTTGCCGACGCCGCCCATGCCGTGGATCGCCTCCGGCAGCACCGTGGTCGTGCCCTCGCGCAGCCGCTGGTCGAGCAGTTCGAGCAGGGCGCTGCGGCCGGTGAAGTTGGGGTTGCGCGGCGGCAGGTTCCCCCAGACGCGCGGCTGGGTCGTGCGGTCCCCCTCCACGGTCCGCTGGGGCGTTGTCGACATCTGAGAGGCTCCTTCGGAGACGGTCCGGGGTTCGGGCGCGGCACGGTCCGCGAGCGTCGTGGAGGCCGGAGCGGGCCGTGCGGGTCCCGGGGAGGTGCGGGGTGGTTTCTCCAGGCTGACTGCGTATCGCCGATCGTGCCAGCTCAGCACCTGCGCCAGCATGGCGGCACGCGGGGAGTACCGGCCCGACAGCGCCCGCAGGGCGGACAGCTCCACGCGGAGGAAGGCGATGTTGCCGCTGTTGACGCGCGGCATCGCCAGGGTGTCCAGCGGTTCACCCGGGGGCGGCAGCAGGGAACGGGTGGCCGCGTCGCCGGCCAGTACGGCGCGCACGTCGGTGAGCGTCCGGGCGGTGGCGCTGCGGCGGCCCAGCGCCAGCAGCTCCTCGCGGACGTCGGGGGCGAAGGTGAAGGCGACGTCCGCCGGGCCCTCGTCCTCGGTGCCGGTCGGCCGGACCAGACCGCTCATCAGGAGTTCGGAGGCATGGACCGGGCCCGCGCCCTGGGTGCCGGCGGTGATCGCGCGGATCACGGGCAGGCTCAGCGGCGCCGCCGCCAGCCGGGTCGCGAGGGCGAACGCGGTGGGGCTGGCGCCCGCCCGGAAGTCCGACACCCGTTCGGCGGCGGGCACCGTGCTGCGCGGGTCCGGCACGTCCTCCGCCCAGGGCACCGCACGTGCCGCGTCGGGCCTGCTCTTCCACTCCCGGGCCTCGACGGCGGACAGGTCCAGCCACCCGGGCTCCGCGCCGGACACCAGCCGGGCCAGCGCGCCGGCCCAGCGTCCGGTCAGGGCGAGCACGGGCACGACCAGGGTGCCGCCGTCCGGGGCCTCGCCGTCCGGTAACCCCGTCGGGGCCGCGCGCTCCTCCCACTCCCAGGCGCTGTTCGGGCTCCAGGCGCGCGGGGCGCGGATGCGCACCCGGCCGACGTCCAGTCCGGTGCGGAACCACAGGTGCTGCGGCAGCAGGTGCACCACGGCGACCGGGCACGTCCGGCCCCACTGGCGCAGCAGCGGCTGCACGGCGCCAAGCCGCCAGCCGGCCGCCAGGGCGTCGGTGAGCACCAGCACGACCCGCCGGCCGTCCGCGGGAGGCGGGCCCAGCGGCTCCTCGGCGCGCACCCGGGCCGGGTCGGTCTCGTCGGTGCCCAGCAGCCGCACCACGCGCACGCGCGCGAAGTCCCCGGCCCGCTCCAGTTCGCCGATCAGGTCCCGCTCCACCGCGCGGTCCCACACCCGCATCGTGGGGTGGGCGTCCACGACGAGGACCGCCTCCGCGGGCTCCCGCCCGCGCTCGGGTCCGGCCGGCCGCGCGAGCCGGCCGAGCGCGTGCGCGGCCTCACGACGGGCCTGCGCGGCCCCTGCCGGTCGCTGCCCCTCGTCATCGCGCATGAGTGCCCTCAAGGCGCCGCGGTGACGGGGGGAGGATCGCCGAGTCCCACGGACTCCCGGCAGCCAAGCCGCGCAGTTTCCCGGCGTGCGTGACATCCACGCGCAAAGCCTCGCAGTGCGCCGACCCCGGAAGCAAGTGCGTACGGGGGCTCGTGCGAGGGGTGTCCGAGGGCATGCGGGTGACAGCCCCGCACGGCCGCGGCGGGCGCGGGCCGGCGGATGCACGAGGGTTCATGTCGGGGCACCCCCAGTCGCAGCGGGCGGGCGGTCCGTGGCCCCGTGACCCGGCCGGCCGGGTCACGGCTTCACCGGCGCGTGGACGGGGCCCGGCGGACCGGGTCTGCGCTCCGGGTCGTCCAGCAGGATCGCCAGATGGCGTCCCACGTGGTTGTCCCACCCCTCCGGGCCGATGGCCAGGGCCTCCTTGCGCCATCTTCCGGTCCGCTCCAGCAGGCCGGCGAGCCCCCGGTCCTGCACGATGTCGGCCACCGCCTCCTTGAAGGCGGGGTCGTTGCAGTCGCCGCGGTGCCAGATCATCGCCGGCACCCCGGCGCGCAGCCCTGCCACGTACTCCTGGCGGGAGGCGGGGGAGTCGGTGCCCGGCGGCTCGCTCAGCACCAGGCAGACGGCGTACTCGTCCTCCTTCAGCTCCCGCTCCAGGTGGAAGTGCGAGTTGCCCGGACGGTTCCAGTAGGAGCGGGCGTCCGCGGGGGTCTCCTTCAGCCGGCGCCACTTGTTGTGCCAGGGGCGGTGCCAGGCGGCCTTGCGCAGCCGCTCCAGGCTGCGCACCAGGACGGCGTAGTCCATGACCAGCGGGTAGGGGGAGGGCGAGTCCGTCTCCTTGTGCCACCACTCGACCGGCTCACCGAGCAGTTCCCACGGCAGGATGAACTCCAGCACGACCGGTTGCCGCAGATCGGACCAGCGCTCCTCGGTCTGCTCGATGAGGGACTCCACCTCGGCCGGGAGCTGGTCGCGGTGCAGGTGCAGGGTCTCGCCGGGGACGGGGTGCCAGCCCTCGGAGTCCGACTGGCGCCAGTGGGAGAGGTAGTAGCGGTCCGGGTCGACCCCGTCGGGCTCGAACTGGATCATCAGATAGGCGGGCATCATCGAGGCGGGGGACTCCACGGCGCTGCTGCGCTGCCACTGCGCCATGGTGTCCTCCAGGCCCCAGGCGTGGGCCTGCCGGCGGTTCCAGCGGCGCAGCAGCCCGGCCGCCTCGAGCTGCCCGTCCTCCATCAGCTGGTCGGCGGCCAGGGACAGGAAGGCCATGCTCACCGGCAGCTCCCGGGCCGCGGAGTTCTCCCCGGCCAGACGCAGGAACACCGCCCACCCGGTGTCGCACCACGAGGGCAGCTCCTGGATGCGCGAACGGCTGGCCCGGCGCGCCATCGCCGCCAGCGCGGAGGCGGACCGCAGTTCCATGAGGACGGGCCGCAGGGGGTGCAGGTCGGCCCCGTCGAAGAAGTCCACGGCCTCCCACTCGTCCACCAGCCGCAGCAGCGCCGTCACCGCGGTCGACTGCTGCTCGACGTAGCCGAGGCAGCGCACCAGGCAGGCCGGCCCCTCGGGGATCCCCGCGCACTTCTCGACCAGCTGGATCAGCCAGGGGCGCAGGGGCTCGTTGCGCAACGGCTCCACGTGCGAGCCCAGTTCCTGGCTCAGCATGGTCACCAGCACGTCGGCGCTGCCGCTGCTGCGCAGCGTCGCGGAGTCCTGCAGTACGTCGACCACCTCGGCCACCAGCTCATTGCGGACCCGTGCCGGGCTGCGCCCTTCCACCCCCGCGACCTCCCGATCCCCGCCACTCGTTGTCATCGCGTTCCCACGCACAGTGCCGACCAGCGTACGGCCCCGCGTCCCCCCACGTCAGGGGGTCGGAAGAGCCCTACCCAGGACCGCGCCGCCCCAGCCGCGCCGCGCACCGGTTCCCCCAACTCCCGGTTGACGGCCGCGAGTTCGATGACGAACGTGATCCTATCGGTGGGCGGGGGGCGCGGGGGGCCGCTCGCGGTGAAAGGGGTGGGTCTTCGGCGGGTCTTCGGCGGGACTTGGGGCGGGGCTTCGGGCGGACCTCTTGTGAACGGCTTCACAAGGGGTGGGCGCCGGGTGCGTGCCGCGTGCGTGCCCGGTGTGTGCGGTGTGTGCGGGCGTGCGCACGCCTTTGCGGCGGTCACGCGCAGTGGGACAATATGGGGCAACGGTGACATCGCCGGTGTCACCTGCACTCTTCGCTTTCCTCAGCGAGGCGGGTGGTAAAGACATGAACGCAGCCTCCAATGTCGTACTGGCCATGGACACGCACGCGTGGGCCACGCTCGGCGCCTTCGTCGCCGGTCTGATCATCGTGGTGGCCCTGGTCTGGGCCGTCTCGATGGGCATCGGCGTGATGCGCCGGGAGCCGGACCGGCCCACCGACTCCGACCAGCCGCACCTGCCGGTCACCGGAGCCGTGCACGAGGTCAGCGAACTGCGGGAGCCCGACGAGGTCGACTGCCAGGACGGCGAGCGGCTCATGCCGTACGAGCTCCACGCCGCCGGCACACGGCGCAGCCACGACCAGCACCGCCAGCGCTGGGCCCCGGGCAGCAGCGGCTCCTTCGGCAGCGGCGGACCCGGACGCACCTGACGCGCCACCGCGCCGCACCACGGCCGGGCGCGCACCGGGTGCGCCGGCGTGCCGCTGCCGGGTGCGGGCGCGAGCGGCTGACGGCGGGGCCGCCCGGGCACGGGTGAACCCGCCCGGACGCGGCTTTAACGTGCCCGGACGCGGCCGGACATGCCGGGACGCGGCTGAACCCGCCCGGACGCGGCTGAACGCGCCCGGGCGCGGCCGGACATGCCGGGACGCGGCTGAACGCGCCCGGGCGTGGTCGCTCATGCGCGGACGCGGCCGGCTGCTCAACGCGCCCGGGCGCGGCCGGATGGCGGCGGTGCACCCCGCGGTGCGACGCGGGTCCCGCACGGCCCGGTGCATGCCGCGCCGCGCGGGTCCGGGCCGCCGCCGGGCCGCCGCGGCGCCCCGGCGTGCCACGCTCACCCGCCAAATGCCCGTGACGAACGGCGTCTAGACTCTCCCCGCAACGGCCCGCGCGACCGTGGCCGAGAGCGGCAGCTGCTGCCAGACCCGAAGGGTGTTCGGCGTTTTGATACGCATAGATTCAGTCACCAAGCGGTATCCGGACGGCACGGTGGCGGTCGACCGGCTCTCGCTGGACATACCGGACCGCTCGATCACCGTCCTCGTCGGACCCTCGGGCTGCGGCAAGACCACCACCCTGCGCATGATCAACCGGATGGTGGAGCCGACCGAGGGCACCATCCTCCTCGGCGGCGCCGACGTCCGGAAACAGCCCGTCAACTCCCTGCGCCGGTCGATGGGTTACGTCATCCAGAACGCCGGCCTCTTCCAGCACCGCACCATCGTCGACAACATCGCGACCGTGCCCCGGCTGCTCGGCTGGGGCAAGCAGCGGGCACGGGCCCGGGCGGCCGAGCTGATGGAGCGCGTGGGACTGGCCGCCTCCCTCGCCAAGCGGTACCCGTACCAGCTCTCGGGCGGCCAGCAGCAGCGCGTCGGAGTGGCCCGGGCGCTCGCCGCGGACCCCCCGGTGCTGCTGATGGACGAGCCCTTCTCGGCCGTCGACCCCGTGGTGCGCAAGGGACTCCAGGACGAACTGCTGCGCATCCAGGACGAGCTGGGCAAGACCATCGTGTTCGTCACCCACGACATCGACGAGGCCATCAAGATCGGCACCATGGTCGCGGTGCTGCGCACCGGCGGCCGGCTCGCCCAGTACGCGCCGCCCGCCGAGCTGCTGTCCGCCCCCGCGGACGACTTCGTGGAGGACTTCCTCGGCACCGACCGCGGCATCCGCCGGCTGTCCTTCTTCGCCTCCGGCGCGCTGGAGCTGACCACGGCGCCCATCGTCGCCGTCGACTCCACCGCCGAGCAGATCACCGCCCGGGCCGGCGCCGGCGCGCCCTACCTCCTCGTCACCGACCTCGACGGCAGGCCCCTCGGCTGGGCCGAGCCCGGCGAGCTGACCGCGGGGGAGATCGACCCCGGACGGCTGCTGTCCCACGGGCGGCCGTTCGAGCACGGGCAGGAGTCGCTGCGCGCCGCCCTGGACTGCGCGGTGCTCTCGCCCACCGGCTGGGCGGTCGCGGTGGACGCCACCGGCCGGACGGTCGGTGTGGTCTCGCAGCAGACCATCGCCGAGGCCATCCGCGGCGCCCACGCCGAGGGCCTCGACGAGACCGCCGCACAGGCCGGGGTCCCCGGATGAACCGCTTCTTCGACATCCCGAGCGACCTCCAGCACAGCTGGTTCGGGCTGATCGGCCTGCATCTGCGGGAGGCGCTGCTGCCGGTGCTGGCCGGCCTGCTGGCCGCGCTGCCCCTGGCCCAGCTGTGCGTGCGGTTCCGCTGGCTCTACCCGCCCGTGCTCGGCCTGACGACCGTCCTGTACGCGATCCCCTCGCTGGCCTTCTTCGTCGTGCTCATCGACTACACCGGCCAGACCGAGCTGACCGTGATGATCCCGCTCGCCGTGTACAGCCTGGTCGTCCTCGTCCCGGCGATCGTCGACGGCGTGCGCTCGGTGCCGCAGGAGACGCTCGCCGCCGCCACCGCCATGGGCCTCGGCCCCGTACGCCGCTACGTCCAGGTGCAGTTGCCGATCGCCGTCCCCGCGATCATCGCCGGGCTGCGGGTGGCCGCCGTCTCGAGCATCTCGCTCGTCAGCGTCGGCATGCTGATCGGCAACCAGGGCGCGCTGGGCAACCTGCTCAACGACGCCAACATCTACCACCGGCCCGAACTCGCCGTGAACTCCGTGGTCACCACGGCGGCCCTGGCGATACTCGTCGACGCGGCACTGGTGCTGCTGCGCCTGCTGCTCACGCCCTGGATGCCGCGCGGCGGCCGCCGCACCGCGCCGCGCAAGGCCGCCGGCGCCCGGCCCGAACCGGCCGCGCCCGCACGGGAGGACGCCGCCCGGTGAACGTACTGCACTTCGTCAACGCCTTCTTCAGCGACGGCGCCCACTGGCACGGCTACGACGGCATCCCCACGCGCCTGGCCGAGCACATCCGCTACTCCCTGATCGCGCTGGCCGTCGCGGCCGCCATCGGGCTGCCGGTCGGCCTGGCCACGGGCCACTGGGGGCGCGGCGGCAACGCCCTCGCCCTGATCGCCACCGCGGGCCGGGCGCTGCCCAGCTTCGGTCTGCTGGTGCTGATGTTCATCCTGCTGGGCTTCGGCATGGTGCCGGTGATGATCCCGCTGGTCGTCCTCGCCGTCCCGCCGATCCTCGTGACGACGTACGAGGCGATGCGGTCGGTGGACCCGTCGCCGGTGGACGCGGCGCGGGGCATGGGCATGGGGGAGTCCCGCGTCCTCTTCCAGGTCGAACTGCCCGTCGCGCTGCCGCTGATCCTCAGCGGGCTGCGCTCGGCGGCCATCCAGATCGTCTCCACGGCCACGATCGCGGCGTACGTCAGCCTCGGCGGGCTGGGGCGGTACATCGTGGACGGGCTGTACCAGCGGGACTACGAGAAGGTGGTGGGCGGGGCGACGCTGGTGGCCGTGCTGGCGCTGGCGACGCTGGGGATCTTCTGGGTGGGGGGGAGGGTGGGGGTTTCGCCGGGCGTGCGGGGGCGGAGGGTGTGAGGTTGCTGTCCTGGGGGGGGGGGGCCCCCCCCCCCCCCGGGGGGGGGGGGGGGGGGGGGGGGGGGGGGGGGGGGCCCCCGCGCCCGCCCCCCCCCCCCCCCGCGGCCGGCGGG
>NZ_JBJDQT010000036.1:0-82969 GCF_044903565.1 Streptomyces sp. NPDC004065
TGAGTTCTCAAGGAACGGACGCTTCCTTCGTACTCACCCTCTCGGGCTTTCCTCCGGGCGCTTCCCTTCGGTGTTTCCGACTCTATCAGATCTTTCCGATCCGATTTCCTCGGCGCTTTCCAGGTTTCCGCTCTCGCGTTTCCCTTTCCGGCGGCTCCGACTTTATCAGATCTGTGACGCCGACCTGACCGGCGGCCATCGTTTCCGATTCATCGGGAGGGGCTTCTTCGAAATCGGTGTGATCGACGTTTCGAGAAGCGGATAGATTTTCACGGCTGCCCATCGGGGTCACAACCCCAGCTCCAGGCAACTGTTCGAATCTACCTCCCCACCCACGCCGTGTCAACGGCTCCGGTGGGGCGAAGAGGAGACTAGCAGCTCAGCGGACCGGAACGCACATCAGGCGGCCGTCGGCACTCCGGCGCTTCGCTCGTATGGCGCCACGTCACCCGTGGCGCCGGCCCGTGCCGCACGACCGCCCAGGACATACACGTAGACCAGGAAGGCCAGCTCCGCGGCGATGCCGATGCCGATGCGGGCCCAGGTGGGCAGACCGGAGGGCGTGACGAAGCCTTCGATCGCGCCGGACACCAGCAGGACCAGGGCCAGGCCGATCGCCATCCCGACGGCTGCCCTGCCCTCTTCGGCGAGCGCGGTGCGCCGGGTCCGGGGGCCTGGGTCGATCAGGGTCCAGCCGAGGCGCAGGCCGGTGCCGGCGGCGACGAAGACGGCGGTCAGTTCCAGCAGCCCGTGCGGCAGCACCAGGCCGAGGAACGTGTCCAGCCGGCCGGCCGAGGACATCAGTCCTATGCCGACGCCGAGGTTGAGCATGTTCTGGAACAGGATCCACAGCACCGGCAGTCCCAGGAACACGCCGAGAACCAGGCACATGGCCGCGGCCTGGGCGTTGTTCGTCCACACCTGGGCGGCGAAGGCGGCGGCGGGGTGGCTGGAGTAATAGGTCTCGTACTCTCCACCGGGCCGGGTGAGCTGCCGCAGTTCGCCGGGCGCGGCGATCGTCGCCTGTACTTCCGGGTGCGTGCCGATCCACCACCCCAGGAGCGCCGCGACGACCGTGGAGACCACCGCCGTGGGCACCCACCAGTGACGTGCCCGGTACACCGCCGCGGGGAAGCCTTCGAGCAGGAAGTGCGTGACGTCCCGCCACGAGGCGCGGCGGGTTCCCGTCACCGCGCTGCGCGCCCGTGCCACCAGAGCGCTGAGCCGTCCGGTCAGCTGGGGGTCCGGTGCGCTGGACTGGATGAGGGAGAGGTGGGTGGCCGTGCGCTGGTAGAGGGCGACCAGTTCGTCGGCCTCGGCGCCGGTGAGGCGGCGCTGCCGGCGGAGCAGGGCGTCGAGACGGTCCCACTCGGCTCGGTGGGCGGAGACGAAGACGTCCAGGTCCATCGGGTCTGCCTGTTCCTCGGCTGGTTGTTCGACGACTGGCGGGATGTGTCAGGTTGTCGTACTGCGGCGCGGGTGCCCTCAGCTTGGCAGACTGGCCGTTCTCGGGGCAGGTCAGGGGAAGGACGGCGGGCGTGAGTGAGCTGGTGACGGGCGAGGCGGTGGCGCTGGAGTTGCGCCCGGCGAGACTGCCCAGCAGGGCGATGGCCGTACTGCTCGACCTGGCTGTGGCCATGGCGGTGTACGTCGGCGTGAGCGTGGCCCTGCTGGCGGCCACGGCCTCCCTGGACGAGGCGGCGCAGATCGCCATGTCCATCGCGGCGTTCCTGCTCGTGCTGGTGGGCGGGCCGATCGCGGTGGAGACGCTCAGCCATGGGCGGTCGCTGGGGAAGCTGGCGTGCGGGCTGCGGGTGGTACGGGACGACGGCGGGCCCATCCGCTTCCGGCACGCGCTGGTGCGCGGTGCGATCGGTGTGGTCGAGATCCTGATGACGTTCGGGGTCGTCGCCTGCGTCGCCTCGCTGGTGTCGGCGCGCGGACGGCGGCTCGGTGACGTGTTCGCGGGCACGCTCGTCGTCCGGGAGAGGGTGCCGGCCGGGCAGGCGGGCTTCGTGCCCCCGCCGCCGCCCTGGCTGGCCGGGCGGTTCGCGGCCCTGGACCTGTCGGCGGTGCCCGACGGTCTGTGGCTGGCCGTCCGGCAGTACCTGACCCGGATGCAGCAGCTGGATCCGCAGGTGGCCTGGGCGATGGGGCAGCGTCTCGCGGCCGATGTGGCGGGCCGTACCGGGACGCCGGTCCCGCCGGAGATTCCGCCCGCCATGTATCTGGCGGCGGTGCTGCAGGAGCGGCAGGCCCGTGAGGTCCGGCGGACGTTCGCCGGCGGTCCTGTGTCCGGGGGCGGTTCCGCGGCGGGGAGCGGTTCTCTGCCCGGCGGGGCGACGGCCGGGAGCGGGGTGTCCGTTCCCGGCGCGGATGGCGGGCCCGCGGTGGCCCCGGAGCCCTACCGGGACGCCGCCGGGCCCGGGTGGCCGGCGCCCGGCGCCGGTGGGGGTCCCGCGGACGCTGCGCCCGGGTCCGCGCCCGCCGAGCCGCGGGGCTCCGCTGCCTCGGAGCGGCAGTCGCCCGCCGGCGGGTCCCCCACGGGGTTCGTGCCGCCCGCCTAGTACGGGTGGGTACGGGTGGTTCAGGCGTCGAAGACGGACGGTGGCGACGCCAGGTCCTCGAGTTCGACGCCGGGGGCGGCCAGGACGACGTCGCCGGCGATGTGCACGGTGTGCCGTTCGCCCGTGTCCAGGGCGGTGACCTGGTACGCGTCCACGATCAGGGGGCCGCTGTCAGTGGGGTGTGCTTCTCTTTCCAGCAGGGCCCAGGACTGGTCCACGGTGCGGGGGGCGAGGACCGGTTCCGTGAAGGAGACGAGGCGTACGCGGGTTGCCGAGGAGGGGGTGAGGCGAAGCAGCCGGGCGGTGGCGACGAGGAACGCGGGGGACGTGCCGGTGAAGGCGTGGGCGCGCACATTGCCTTCGGTGGCATCGGTGCCGGTGGGGTCGGTGCGGACCCAGGTGACGCCGTCCAGGGCGGCGCCGCGCACCTGCCAGCTCCCCGTGTGGAGTTCGAGTCGGATGGGGCGGCCGAGTTCGTCCAGGGCGAGGTCGACCGAGCCCCGGTGGTCGCCCGCGGTGGTGGTCACCTGGGAGACGTAGCGCCAGCCGGAGGGGCCGGGGGCGCACTGGAAGTGCTCTTCGGCGAAGGGGGTGTGATCGTGCGGGTCGTGGAGCGAATAACGGCCGCGGGGCATGGGGGTCCTGGGGTGCGAGGGGCCGGTCGGGGCTCGTCGGGCCGCCCTGGCGGGCCGGTCCGGGGTGCGTGACGGCCGTCGGCCCGGCCAAAGGGGCAGGCCCCCGGCACGGGGGTGCGGGGGCCTGCCTCGGTCGGCCTGGCCGGGACGCGCGGACGCGGGCCCGGGGTCCGGTCAGTAGCGGTAGTGGTCCGACTTGAACGGGCCGTCGACGTCCACGCCGATGTAGGCGGCCTGCTCGGGGCGGAGCTTGGTGAGCTTCACGCCGAGCGCGTCCAGGTGGAGGCGGGCGACCTTCTCGTCGAGGTGCTTGGGCAGCACGTAGACGCCGGTCGGATACTCGTCGGGCTTGGTGAACAGCTCGATCTGGGCCAGGGTCTGGTCCGCGAAGGAGTTGGACATCACGAACGACGGGTGGCCGGTGGCGTTGCCCAGGTTCAGCAGGCGGCCCTCGGACAGCACGATGATCTTCTTGCCGTCCGGGAAGGTCCAGGTGTGGACCTGCGGCTTGACCTCGTCCTTGACGATGCCGGGGACCTTGGCGAGGCCGGCCATGTCGATCTCGTTGTCGAAGTGGCCGATGTTGCCGACGATGGCCTGGTGCTTCATCTTCGCCATGTCGGAGGCGAGGATGATGTCCTTGTTGCCGGTCGTGGTGATGAAGATGTCGGCGGTCTCGACGACCTCGTCCAGGGTGGTGACCTGGTAGCCGTCCATCGCCGCCTGCAGGGCGCAGATGGGGTCGATCTCGGTGATGATCACGCGGGCGCCCTGTCCGCGCAGGGACTCCGCGCAGCCCTTGCCCACGTCGCCGTAGCCGCAGACGACGGCGGTCTTGCCGCCGATCAGGACGTCGGTGGCGCGGTTGATGCCGTCGACCAGGGAGTGCCGGCAGCCGTACTTGTTGTCGAACTTCGACTTGGTGACGGAGTCGTTGACGTTGATCGCCGGGAAGAGGAGGGTGCCGTCGCGCTGCATCTCGTACAGGCGGTGCACGCCGGTGGTGGTCTCCTCGGTCACGCCGCGGATCTCGGAGGCCAGCTGGGTCCACTTCTGGGGGCTCTCCGCGAGGGTGCGGGTGAGCAGCTGGAGGATGACGCGGTGCTCGTCCGACTCCGCGGTGTCGGGCGAGGGGACCTTGCCGTCCTTCTCGTACTCGACGCCCTTGTGGACGAGGAGGGTGGCGTCGCCGCCGTCGTCCAGGATCATGTTCGGGCCGCCGGTGGGGGTGTCCGGCCAGGTCAGCGCCTGCTCGGTGCACCACCAGTACTCCTCGAGCGTCTCGCCCTTCCAGGCGAAGACCGGGACGCCCTGCGGGTTGTCGGGGGTGCCGTTCGGGCCGACGGCGACGGCGGCGGCCGCGTGGTCCTGGGTGGAGAAGATGTTGCAGGAGGCCCAGCGGACCTGCGCGCCCAGGGCCACCAGGGTCTCGATCAGAACCGCGGTCTGCACGGTCATGTGCAGGGAGCCGGTGATCCGGGCGCCGCTCAGCGGCTGCCGCTCGGCGTACTCCTTGCGGATGGCCATCAGGCCGGGCATCTCGTGCTCGGCGAGGGAGATCTCCTTGCGGCCGAACTCGGCCAGGGACAGGTCGGCGACCTTGAAGTCCTGTCGGTTCTCGACAGTCGTCATTACGGGCTGCTCCTCGGGGTTGGGTCGAGGTGGGTACGGCTGACCTGCGCGGCGGCGGACACAGGGTGCCCGAAAGAGGACACAGGCATGCCCGCGTGCGCGCAGCGCAGTCCGTCGGAGGCCCTCTCTCCCTCGGCCGGCCCTTCGTGGGGCCGCCCGACCGCCATCAGCAGCGACGTCTGGCTCCGTTCCAAGCTACACCGCCGGGCCCTGCGGCCCCAGTCCGCCTCCGGGCGGCCGGCGCCGTTCGCCCGAGCGCTGCGGGGCGGGGTCGCCGGGCGGCCGCCGCGCGGCGGCCGGTCAAGGGCCGGGCCGTGGCCGGTCGGTGGGCGCCGGTCAGTGGCCGCCGGTGTGCGGGGCCGGGCCGCCGGGGGTCGCCTCGGGGTCGGGGCCCCTCAGGGCCTCGGCCTCGCTGTAGACGTCCGGCTCGAGGTAGATGACGCGGGCGATGGGTACGGTGTCGCGGATACGGGCCTCGGCGGCGTCGATGGCGGCGGCCACCTCGGCGGCGGTGTCGTCGTGCCGCACGGCGACCTTGGCGGCGACGAGCAGTTCCTCCGGGCCGAGGTGGAGGGTGCGCATGTGGATGATGCGGGTCACCGTGTCGCCGTCGACCGTGGCCTGTTCGATCTGCTGGACCACCTCGGCGCCGGCGGCCTCGCCGAGCAGCAGGGACTTGGTCTCGGCGGCGAGGACGAGCGCGATCAGGACGAGCAGGACGCCGATGCAGACGGTGCCGATGCCGTCCCAGACGCCGTCGCCGGTGAGCAGGGCCAGGCCCACGCCGCCGAGGGCGAGGAGGAGACCGATCAGCGCGCCGAAGTCCTCGAGGAGGACGACGGGCAACTCGGGCGCCTTGGCACGGCGGATGAACTGCGACCAGGACAGCTTGCCGCGCAGTTCGTTGGACTCCTTGATGGCGGTGCGGAAGGAGAAGCCCTCGGCGATGACCGCGAAGACGAGGACGCCCACGGGCCAGTACCAGTGCTCGATCTCGTGCGGGTGGGTGATCTTCTCGTAGCCCTCGTAGATGGCGAACATGCCGCCGATGGAGAAGAGGACGATCGAGACGAGGAAGGCGTAGATGTAGCGTTCACGGCCGTAGCCGAAGGGGTGCTGCGGGGTCGCCTCGCGCTGGGCCTTCTTCCCGCCGATCAGCAGCAGGAACTGGTTGCCGGAGTCGGCCATGGAGTGCACGCCCTCGGCGAGCATCGACGACGACCCGCTGAACGCGAACGCCACGAGCTTCGATGCCGCGATCGCCAGGTTGGCGCCCAGTGCCGCCACGATCGCCTTGGTACCGCCTGACGCGCTCATGTGTCCGCGTTGTCCCTTCGCCTTCGTGCGTCTTCGTGCCGGTGGCCGGACCGGGGCTTCGCCCGGGTCCGGAAACGGCCTTTGCCCGTCCTTTGCCGGTGGGTCATTGTTGCAGCCCGCCCGGGCGGCGGTGCGCGAGGTCACCGGCTTAGCGCCCGGCCCGGGGTCGGACGACGACGGTGGCCCGGAAGAGCGTGCCGGCGCCGGACGCCTCGGCCTTCTCCCCGGCCGGGACGAAGACGGACTGCCCGGGGGCCAGCTCGTGCTCGCCCGCGCGCACCGAACCGGCGGTGCACAGCAGGATCTGCGGGGTGGCGAGGGTGAGGTCGTGGGCGGGAGCGCCCTCGGGGAGGACGTAGCGGGAGAGGCGGAACTCGTCGATGGGGGTCTCGTAGACCTCCTCGCCGTCCGGGGCGGCCTCGGGGCGCAGGACGCCGGGGTCGCCGGACTCGAAGCGGACCACGCGCAGCAGTTCGGGCACGTCGACGTGTTTGGGGGTCAGGCCGCAGCGCAGCACGTTGTCGGAGTTGGCCATGATCTCCACGCCCAGGCCGCTGAGGTAGGCGTGCGGTATGCCGGCGCCGAGGAAGAGCGCCTCGCCGGGCTGGAGACGGACGTGGTTGAGGAGCATCGCGGCGAGGACGCCCGGGTCGCCGGGGTAGTGGTGGGCGAGAGCGGCGTAGGGGGCGTGCTCGCCGCCGAGCCGGGCGCAGGCGGCCGCGGTGTCGGTGACCGTGCGGGCCGTCTCCTCGCGGTCGGCGGTGAGGATCGCGGTGAGGACCTCGCGCAGGGCCGCCTCTTCCGGGCGGGCGCGCAGCAGGTCGGCGTAGGGCTTGAGGGAGTCCACGCCGAGGGCCTCGAACAGGGCGGCGCTCCGCCGGGGGTCGCGGAAGCCGCACAGGCCGTCGAACTCGGTGAGGGCGCAGATCAGTTCGGGCTTGTGGTTGGCGTCCTTGTAGTTGCGGTCGGGGGCGTCGGCCGGGATGCCGCGGCGCTCCTCGTCGGCGTATCCCTCGGCCGCCTGCCGCAGATCGGGGTGGACCTGGAGGGAGAGCGGGGCGCCGGCGGCGAGGATCTTGAGCAGGAACGGCAGGCGCGGGCCGAACCGGGCGACCGCCTCGGCGCCCAGTTCGCGTTCCGGGTCGGCGTCGATGACGTCGACGAGGGCGCCCCGTCCGGTGCGCGAGGGTGCTCCGGGATGGGCGCCCATCCACATCTCCGCCTGCGGCTCGCCGCTGGGCTCGACGCCGAGCAGGTGCGGTATCGCGGTGGTGGATCCCCACGCGTAGGGGCGGACGGTGTTCTCGAGGCGGTCCATGCGCTTCTTTCTGCGAGTGCGGCGGCCGGCGGGTGCGGGGCGCCGAGGGGGAGGTCCGGTCGGCCGCGGACGGTCGGTACGGATCAGGCGCCGGCGGCGGGCCGGGCGCTGGAGGCGAGCGCCAGGTACACGGCGGCGAAATCGGTGATGGCGATCAGTTCCGCGAGGGTCTCGATCTCGCCGCCGGGTTCCGGCTCCAGCTCGCTGACCGGCGTGTCGTGGCTGAGGGCCAGGTCGCGGGCGGCGGGGGCGGCGGTGAGTCCGCCGAGCGGGCGGTCGCGCAGCAGGACCACGCGCGCGTGCAGGGCGGGCGGCTCCTCGACGCGGTCGCGGAAGAAGTCGTCGGGGTCGGCGCTGGCGGCCAGCGGGCCGGCGAGCAGGGCGCTGTGCGCCGCGAGTGCCTCGGGGAGTTCGGCGACGACCGCCGGGATGCCGGACAGCTCGGCCAGCCCGGCGGCGAAGCGGCGGCCCGCGGGACCGGCGGCGATTCCCTCGGTCCAGATCAGGGGCAGCGCGTCGGCGAGCTCGGCGGCGAGGGTCTTGGCCGGGTTGCTGTAGGTGGCGATGGCGGGTCCGCAGCGTTCGGCGACCTGGTCCAGCCGGTCGGCGGCCTTCTCCAGGGCGTCGGGCGGGGCGGTGAGCAGGCCGATCCGGTCGAGCAGGGCGAGCAGCGGGGTGAGCAGCGCCCACAGGACGCCGGGTGCGGAACCGGCGAGGGGTTCGTCGTGGTCGTAGGGGGCCGTCGCCATCGGTACGAACAGGCCGTGGGCGCCCTCGACGGCCTCGGCGAGCGGGGTCTGGGCGGGGGCGACGGCGGCGACCGTGCAGCCGCGGCGGTAGGCCTGGTCGGCGAGCAGGGACAGGCTGGGTTCGGTGCCGTCCGGGGTGGCGATGAGCAGCAGGTCCACGGAGCCGGCCCAGCCGGGCAGCTCCCAGCGCAGGGCGCCGGAGGCGGGGGCTACCCCGGTGGGGGCCAGCCGGGTGACCGGGCTGCCCGCGCCGGCGAGGGTGCCGAGCAGGTCGGCGGCGTGGGTGGCGGCGGCGCCCGGGCCGGCGATCAGTACGGCGCGGGGGCGGCCGTCGGGCTTCAGGTCGCCCACGCCCGCCTCGGCGGCGTGCCGGGCGGCGGTCCGGACACGGGCGCCTGCCTCGGCGGCGCCGCGGAGCAGTCCGCGGCGGTCCGCTTCGGCGAGCGCCTCGGGGGTGTCGAGCAGCGATTCGTCGAGCATGGCGGCAGCCTCCGATTCGGGCTCCGGTCGCCGGGTCGTGGGGGTACGGGGCGGCTGACTCCGTCCGGCGGGCGGTGCGGCTGGTCCGGCGGGGCGGTTGCCTCCGGCGGGATCGTCTCCTGCGGCGGGTTCCTACCCGCTTCGGCGGTGGGTGTTGCGCCTGGGGGTGGTCGTGTTGCGTGTGGGGTGGTCGCGTTGCGCCCCGGGGGCGCCCCTGTTGCGCGTTGGGCGGTGGCCCGTCGTCGGACGGGTGTCCGCGGGGTGGGCACCTGGCGGGCGGGGCTTCCTCGGGCCGGAGCCCGTACGGGGTGCCTCCCCGTCCGGGGTGGGGTCTCGTCCGGGTGGGTGGCCCTGCCCTCGCCGGTCGAGTGGGCCGGCCGTCCCCTCGGGGGCCGTACCGCCGGAGGGCCGAGCCGCCGGAGGGCCGAGCCGTGGCGGCGGGTGGCCGCTCCCAGTTCGGTGAGCACCTTCCGGTCCCGGCAGGCACTCCCGTCCGGCAGGCGGTCGCCTTGCCCGGCGAGCGCTCGCCCCGCCCGGCGGGTCGCCGACGGCCTGCGGGCGAGTCACTGCCGCCTCCGGGGGCGCGTCCGCCGCACGCCTCTCGGACGACGGACCGGCCTGCGCCCTCTCGGACCAGGACCGGGCCCGCGCCCCTCGACCAGGGACCGGCCCTGGGTCTCCCGGGCGAGGGGCCGTCCCCGTCGGCCGGGATACGGTCCAGCGCGTCCGGGCGTGCACGGGTCCGGGCGTGCGGGCGTGCGGGCGTCCGGGCGTGCGGTGGGCCGATGGCTAGGCGGGGCGGCGGGCCTCGTCGACGAGCAGGACCGGGATCCCGTCGCGGACGGGGTAGGCCAGGCCGCAGTCCTGACCGGTGCAGATCAGCTCCGTGTCCTGCTCCTTGAGAGGGGCGTGGCAGGCCGGGCAGGCGAGGATCTCCAGGAGGCCGGCTTCGAGCGGCATGGGGGTTCCCTTCGGAGCGGACGGGCGGGTGTGCGCCGTACGGACGCGTCCTGCGGACGGTTCGTACGGACGTGCCTGGTCAGGTTACCGCCGAACGCTCAGCCCCGGATGATCGCCAGGGCCTCGTCCCGCACCTTGGCCATGGTCGCCTCGTCCCGGGCCTCCGCGTTCAGCCGCAGCAGCGGTTCGGTGTTGGAGGGGCGGACGTTGAACCACCAGTCGGCCGCGGTGACCGTGAGGCCGTCGAGTTCGTCGAGGGTGACGTCCGCGCGGCCCGTGTAGGCGGCCCTGATCGCGGCCAGGCGGGCCGTCTGGTCGTCGACGGTGGAGTTGATCTCGCCCGAGCCCGTGTAGCGGTCGTACCGCGCCACCAGGGCCGACAGCGGGCCGTCCTGTCCGCCCAGGGCCGCGAGGACGTGCAGCGCGGCCAGCATGCCCGTGTCGGCGTTCCAGAAGTCCCTGAAGTAGTAGTGCGCCGAGTGCTCGCCGCCGAAGATGGCGCCCGACGTCGCCATCTCGGCTTTGATGAAGGAGTGGCCCACCCGGGTGCGCACCGGGGTGCCGCCGTTCTCCCGCACCACCTCGGGGACCGACCAGGAGGTGATCAGGTTGTGGATGATCACGCCCTTGCCGCCGTTCCTGGCCAGCTCCCGCGCGGCGACCAGCGCGGTGATCGCGGACGGGGAGACGGGCTCGCCGCGCTCGTCCACGACGAAGCAGCGGTCGGCGTCGCCGTCGAAGGCGATGCCGAGGTCG
The DNA here is from genome assembly GCF_044903565.1 of Streptomyces sp. NPDC004065. Classification (NCBI taxonomy): domain Bacteria; kingdom Bacillati; phylum Actinomycetota; class Actinomycetes; order Kitasatosporales; family Streptomycetaceae; genus Streptomyces; species Streptomyces sp. NPDC004065. The sequence goes on from NZ_JBJDQT010000036.1 coordinate 10,415, forward strand.
GCGCCCTCCTCGCGGACCCGCTGCTGGAGGTCGACGAGGTTGGCCGGGTCGAGCGGGTTGGCCTCGTGGTTGGGGAAGGTGCCGTCCAGCTCGAAGTACATCGGCACCAGGTCGAGGGGCAGGCCGGAGAAGACGGTGGGCACGGTGTGGCCGCCCATGCCGTTGCCCGCGTCGACGACGACCTTCAGCGGGCGCAGCGAGGTCAGGTCGACGAGGGAGCGCAGGTGTGCCGCGTAGTCGTCCAGCGTCTCGCGCCGGGTGATCCCGCCCGGCCGGGCCGCGGGCTCCGGCGCTCCCGACTCCAGCCACCGCTCGGCCAGTTCGCGGATGTCCAGCAGGCCGGTGTCCTGGCCGACGGGGGCGGCGCCCGCGCGGCACATCTTGATGCCGTTGTACTGCGCCGGGTTGTGCGAGGCCGTGAACATCGCGCCGGGCAGGCCGAGCGCGCCGGAGGCGTAGTAGAGCTGGTCCGTCGAGCACAGTCCGATCTCGGTCACGTCGGCGCCGTGCCGTGCCGCCCCGCGCGCGAAGGCGGCGGACAGGCCGGGCGAGGAGGGCCGCATGTCGTGTCCGACGACGATGGCGTCCGCGCCGGTCACCTCGACGAACGCGGCGCCGAGGAGTCCGGCCAGCGACTCGTCCCACTGGTCCGGGACCACCCCGCGCACGTCGTACGCCTTCACGATCTGCGACAGATCAGCAGCCACGGCCAACCCTCCTGAATGTCCTGCCCGGATGTCGTGTCCGGTGCGCGCCAAACTACCTGGCGCGGCCGGCCGCGCGCGGGGAGCCCGCCGGGTTGCGGACCCGTGCGAGCGGGCGGGCGAGGCGCGTCGGCGGGTGGCGAACGGTTTTGTCAGTTGTCCGGGGAGCGGAGCACCCGCAGATGGCCGCGGCGGGCCACCTCCATCGGGTCCGCCCCGCGGACTCCGCCGCCACCGGCCTCGGCCGCGCGCTGCTGGGGCCGGGCCGCCTCGCGGACGGCGTTGGCAAGCGCTTCCAGGTCGTCGCCGCTGGGGCGGGCGGGCGCCGAGCCGTCGAGGAGCCGTACGACCTCCCAGCCGCGGGGCGCGGTGAGACGCTCGGAGTGCTCGGCGCACAGGTCGTAGCAGTGGGGTTCGGCGTAGGTGGCGAGCGGGCCGAGGACGGCGGTCGAGTCGGCGTAGACGTACGTCAGCGTCGCTACGGCGGGACGGCCGCAAGCGGTGCGCGAACAGCGACGTACAGGGCTCACGACGTTGGACGGTACCGCACTCTTGAGCGGGCCGCGACGACTCTCCACCAGGTCACCTTCCCGTGTCGGTGTGTGAAACGCCCCACACGTCCCTTCTGCCACACCTTGCTGACCTGCGCCGATGCGAGGGGCCCAAAACAAGGGCGGTGCGGCCCCCGGGTCACGACTTGGCACAAACACTGTCAATTGACTTGAGATCGGCGGTCGGGAAGGGATGGGGAAGAGATATGGAATCGAGCCCGAGCTTGGCTGAAATGGTCATCTCCTGGCACGCGCTTGCACTGCGCGGCACGTTGTCCGGGACGGCGCGCAGGCACGGGCGGGCGGGGGCGGCGGGGACTACCCTTCACCAGTGATGGACAACCGTGTACCGCCCCGCGCCGCCGGCCCCGGGCCCCGCCGTCGTGATCGCCACGGCCGGGGCATGCGCGGCCCGATCGCACCGCCGCAGGTGCCGCTCGCCGCAAGCCGTGCGGAGGCCTTCGCGGACCTGGTGCAGGACTCCGTGGAACGGCTGGAGCGGCGGTGGCCGCAGCTGGCCGACATCGACTTCCTGGTGCTGGAGGTGCCCCGGCTGGACGGGCCGGGCCAGGTCTGGAGCGACGAGCCGGTGCCGCTCGGCGGGACCGTCCCGGCGCGCGACGGCCGCCCCGCGCGGGTGGTGGTCTACCGGCGGCCGGTGGAGATCCGCACCAAGGGGCGCGACGAACGCGCCGCCCTGGTGCACGAGATCGTGGTCGAGCAGGTGGCGGAGCTGCTGGGGCTGACTCCGGAGACCGTGGACCCCCGGTACGGGGAGGACTGACCGCGGCGTCACCGGCCGGCCGCGCGACGGTCGGCCCGGGCTGCGCGGTCGGCCCGCGCGGGGCGGTCGTCCCGGGCCCGGCCGGGCCGGTCGCCGCGGACCGCACGGGTGGATTCCGGTCGCCGCCGGTCAGTCCGGGGCCGGTCCCGGGTCACCTCCGGGTCACTTCTGCAGGACCGACAGGTCCTCCTCCGCCCGCGGCACCATGACCGTGCCGCGGTCGTCCGGGAGCGTCTGGACCGTGAACCCGGGGACGCCGTCGTGGACCGCCGTCAGGGTGCGCGCCCCGTACACCGGCCCGCCGGACAGCCGCTCCACCGTCAGTGCGTACGTCCCCTTCAGTCCGTCCGGCACCGGCGGCGTCAAGTCCTGCGTGGTGCCGGCCTTGACCGTGTACGTCTTCGACACCGCCGTGCCGCCGCCGCTGCCCGCCGAGGCGGTGACCTTGACGGTGGCGGCGGCCGTGGGCGCCGTCAGCGAGAGCGTGGAGCCCTTGCCGCTGTTCCCGGCCGAGGTCGCCCGGGTGCCGATGGCGCCGGTCGCCGGGACGAACGCGGTCTCCTGCGCGCCGGCCTTGCCGCGGACGACCCGGACGGCCGCGACGACGGGCGCGGACCCGGACGCCGACGTCAGCACCAGCGAGCCCGCCTCCCCGCGGGTGACGTCGCCCAGGTCGACGGCGGTCGTCATCCCGCCCTTGACGTGCACGGTCTCGTGTCCAGCCGGGGTGATCAGCCCGGACGGGGAGGCCAGCCGCACCTTGAGGTCGGTGTCGGAGTCGGCGGGCGTGAAGGCGACCAGCCGTACGGAGGTGGCGTCCTTGGGGATGCCCGGCAGCACCAGGGTGCCCGCCGGGTCCGCGGACGCCGCCAGCCAGTCGCCGCCGAGCTTGTCGTCGAGGGCCTGCACCGCCGCCCCGACCCGGCCGCTGCGCACGCTCACGTGCACCGTGAGGTCCTGCTGCGGCGCGTCGGCGAGGGTGGACAGCAGGACCGGCTCGCTGGAGTGCGGCGCGACCGTGATGCCCTCCCCGACCGTCGACTTCACGGCGCCGTCCTTGCCGTAGAGCTCGATGTCCACGACGGCGGCCGAGGCGTCGGGGTTGGTCAGGTGGACGTAGTCGGAGCGGTCGGCCGCCGTGCTCACGCCGGGGAACCAGAACTCGGTGTCCGGGGCGGCGCAGTTGACGCCCAGCAGGCCGCGGCCGGTGCCCGCGGCGACCTCGGTGGTCGCCTGCATCGTCCAGCCGGGGGCGAACCTGCCGTCCGCGGTGCCGATCAGCGCGGGGGCGTCCGCGCCGGAGGTGTCGCCGGTGGCCGGTGTGCCGGGGGCCTTGGGCGCCACCACGGGTTTGGCGGTCTTCTTCGCGCCGCTCTTGCCCTTGCCCTTGCCCCCGCCCGCGGCGTCCCCCGTGTCGGCCTCGTCGGCCGCCTGGAGCTGGGCCCGGCCCGCGCCGGCGGCGCCCCGGGTCACCGGCGTGAACGACGCGTAGGTCGTGTCGGCGATGTCGGAGCTGCTCGGGGACGGGCACACCAGGGTGGTGCGCTCCACGGGCAGTTTCGCCACCGCCCCGGCGGTGGCGGTGCCCGCCGCGTCGGGGGCGTCCAGGGCGGCGAACCCGGTGACGGCGGCGAGCGCGGCCGCACCGGCGATCAGGGACAGGGTCGTGCGGTTCACTGCTGGCTCCCGTCGGGGCGCTCACTGCCGATGCCGTGCGGGTGGTGCTGTGCCGGGTCGTACGGATCCTCGTACCCCTGGTGGTACGCCTGGCCGTAGGGCCCGGCCTGCCCCTGGCCGTAGGGCGCGGCCTGCGCTTCGTCGTAGGGCCCGGCCTGCCCCTGGCCGTAAGGCGCGGCCTGCCCCTGGTCGTACGGTCCGGCCTGCCCCTGGCCGTAAGGCGCGGCCTGCCCCTGGTCGTACGGTCCGGCCTGCCCCTGGTCGTAGGACCCGGCCTGCTCCGGGACGCCGTAGCCGTACGGGTCGTACGCGCCGCTCCGGTAGGGCGCGGCCTGGTACTCGGTGTCCTGGTACTCGGTGTCGTAGGCGCCCGCCGGGTACTGCTGCTGGGGCTCGGCGTCCTGGTAGCCCTCGCCGCCGTAGCCGCCGTGGTCGGCGCCCGCCCGGTCGTAGGCGGTGGCGTCCCACTCGTCGTAGGACTGCTGGTGCGGGACGGCTGCGGGGGTCTCCGGCGCGGGGGCCGGCGCGAGGTCCGCGTCCGGGGTGGGCAGCTGCCGGCCGGCCTCCTCCGCCTCCGCCTCGGCCTGGGCGCGCAGCCTGCGGGCGCGGCGGCCCTCGCCCTCGACGGCCTGCGCGGGCACGGGCTGCTCGTCGGGCAGGTCGTCGTCGATGTCGCGGCGCCGGCCGGGCAGGGCCAGTACGACGAGCACGACGGCGAGGGCGCCCTGGGTCCAGAGCCAGGCGGTGTGGCCGAGCGGGTCGTCGAAGGTGACGTCGAGCCTGCCGCCCGAGGCGGGCAGCTGGAAGCCCTGGGCCCAGCCGTCGACCGTGGTGCGGGTGAGCGGCCGGCCGTCCAGGGTGGCCGTCCAGCCCTCGGCGGCGGAGTCGGCCAGGCGCAGCACGCGTGCGCCGGAGCCGGCCGGGACGGTGGTGTGGATCTCCACCGGGCCCGCGGCGACGGGCTGGGGGGTGCCGGTGCCCGAGGCGGGCACGATGGCGGCGCGCGAGACCTGCTGGTCCACCCGCCACAGGGCGCTGCCGTCCTGCCGGCTGAGCCGGCTCAGGCCGGGTGTGGCGTCCAGGACCCGGCTGACCTCGCGGGGGGCGCCCTTGTGCACGAGGACGTAGCGCACGGCGAAGCCGCCGAGCTGGCCGGCCTGGTCGGCGCCGGAGCCCGCGACCAGGTTGGCGACGACCTTGTCGAGCCGGGCGTTGGCGCCGGCCGCGGCGGCCAGTTCGCCGTCGCCCATGCGGGCGCCGGAGCCGCGGACGAGCACATAGCCGACGTGGCCGGGCGAGTCGCTGTCCAGGACGAGGGTGCGGGCCTGGTCGCGGGTGTTGCTCTCCTCGGCGACGAACGCGGGCACCTGGACCGGTTCGCGCCGCTCCAGCGGGCCGTCGGCGCCGCGGATCATCCAGCCGGCGACGGCCAGCAGCGGGCCCGCGGCCGAGGCGAAGGCGATCAGCGCGGCGACCGGCTGGCGCCAGCCGAAGCTCTGCTCGGCCACGCGCGAGCGCGCCCCGTCGGCGCCGAGCACGGCGGCGGTCAGCAGGGCGGTCCCGTAGACGAGGGTGGCCGGGCCGGCCCAGGCGGAGGCGTTGGACAGGACCGCGAAGAGGAGTCCCACCAGGGCGGCCGTCCACGCCGTGAGGATGGCGAGCCGGCGCTGCGCGCGCAGCAGGGCGGCGAGGGCGGCCAGGACGATGCCGAGGAACATCAGTCCGTGCACGGTGCCGGGGCCGCCCGGTGCCGCGCCGAGCAGGTCCAGGGCGGAGGCGGCGGAGGGGCCGTAGTCCAGGCCGGCCTCCTGGAAGAAGCCGAACGGCAGCAGCGTCAGCGACCAGGGCGCGAGGACCAGCAGCGGGGTGCCGAGCTGGGCCAGGAAGCGCAGCCCGTGGGCGACGATGTCGCCGCGGCGCACCGCCAGTACGCCGAGGCCGAGGACGAACGCGACCGGCCAGACGACGGGTGTGAACGCGGTGGCGATGGTCAGCAGCAGCGCGTACGCCCAGGTGGCGCGCCAGCTGCCGCGGGCGCCGGAGGAGGCTGCCAGGCCGCTCGCCGCGACGCCCGCGCGGGCCATCAGGGGCAGCAGCACGGCCAGCACGCAGGTGCCGATCCGGCCGCCGGCCAGCGCTCCGGTGGTCGCGGGCAGGAAGGCGTAGACGACGGCGGCCCAGGCGCGCAGCAGCCGGGAGGGGACGAGCGGGCGGGAGGCGAAGTAGGCGGTGAACCCGGCCAGCGGAACCGAGCCGACCAGCAGCACGGTGACCGCCAGGCCGGTGGAGCCGAACAGCAGCGAGGCCAGGGCCGCCACCAGGGCCAGGTACGGCGGTGCGGACGGGGTGCCGCCGGACCCGACCGGGTGCCAGGCGTCGAGGTAGCGCGCCCACAGGCCGGCGGAGTCGGCCGGGGCGGGCAGCAGGGCGCCGCCCGCGAGCGCGCCGCCGCCCAGCAGGGCCCGGCAGGCGATCAGGGAGACCGCCAGCAGCACCAGGAAGAGCACCGGGCCGGGCTTGCGGGCGATGCGCTTGAGGCGGGCGAACTGCTCGATCTCCAGGAAGTCGGCGTCCTCGCCGCCGGGCCCGGACTCGACCGCGCCACCGTGCCGGCCGGCCGAGGACACCTCGGGGTCGGAGCGGCCGACGAGGTTGCTCGCGACCTGTTCGACGGTGGCCCGGACGGTGGCGCCGGGCGGCGGGAACAGGGCGCGCAGCTCCCCCTTGTCGATCTGCGGCCGGCCTCGTCCGCGGCGTCCGGCGACGATCCGCTCGGGCCGCAGCAGGGTGCCCATGAGACCGCGGATCTCGTCGACGGCCTGTCCGGGGACCTTGCCGACGAGGTAGGCGAGGGTGCGCACCAGGGTGCCGAGGACCAGCCGCAGCAGGACCCAGGGCAGCGCGGCGGTACGGGTGTTGACGAGCAGGGTGTAGACGGCGCCGGCCTTGTCGACCTTGTGCGGGGAGGCGGCGGTGCGGCCCACGCAGTCGACGGTGCGGCGCTCGCGGGAGGCGGCCTCGGCGTGCCGTACGACCGCGTCGGGGGCGATCAGGACGCGGTGGCCGGCGGCGTGCACGCGCCAGCACAGGTCGACGTCGTCGCGCATCAGCGGCAGCCGGCGGTCGAACCCGCCCAGCTGCTCGAAGATGTCACGGCGGATCAGCATGCCCGCGGTGGACACCGAGAGCACGGACTTGACGTGGTCGTGCTGGCCCTGGTCCTGTTCGCGGCGGTCCAGGCCGGTCCAACGGCGGCCGGAGTTGGCGATGCTGACGCCCACTTCGAGGAGCTGGCGGCGGTCGTACCAGCCGCGCAGCTTGGGGCCGACGACCGCGACGTCCTCGCGGCCCAGGTCGTACTCGTTGTCGACGACGCGCAACAGCTCGGCCAGGGCGTCCGGTTCGGGGGCGCAGTCGTCGTGCAGCAGCCACAGCCACTGAACCGGTTCCCCGTAGGGGAGGTCCGGCATGTCGTAGGCGTCGTCGCGCCAGCTGCGGGTGACGGGGTCCCAGCCGCTGGGGCGCCTGAGGTACGGCAGCTCGTCCGGGGTGAGGAGCGGCGCGGTGCGGGTGGCCTCCTCGACGGCCTGGCCGAAGCCGGTGCGGCGGGCCAGGTGCAGCACCCGGTCGGCGCCGAGGGCGTCGGTCACCACCTGCGCGGAGTCGTCCGCGCTGCCCGTGTCGGCGGCCACGGCGTACTGCACGGGGCGCTCCTGGCCGAGCAGGCCGGCCAGGGCGTCGGGCAGCCAGCGGGCGCCGTCGTGGGAGACCAGCACGGCGGTCACGACATGGCGCGGGAACTCGGGCGGGCGGCTGGGGTCGGGTTCCGCCGCGCGCGCGGGGTCCGACGGCGCTGCGGCAGCCACGCCGTAGTGGGCTGCCGTACGGCTGTGCACGGACATCGAGATACGGCCCCGGTTCGGTGGTGTGACGGTGGACGCCCGTGCCCGCTGGGGGCGACGGGGCGTCTCGGACGAGCGACCACACTATCGGCTGGCCAGCACAGCGGCCCGCCGCCTGTGGACAACCACCGGCGACGGGCCGTTCGTGAGGTTTGCGTGGGGTGCCGGGCGGGTCCCCGCGGTCAGACGGCGGCCTTCTTCAGGCGGCGCCGCTCGCGCTCGGACAGGCCGCCCCAGATGCCGAAGCGCTCGTCGTTGGCGAGGGCGTACTCGAGGCACTCGGAGCGGACCTCGCAGGCGAGGCAGACCTTCTTGGCCTCGCGGGTGGAGCCGCCCTTCTCGGGGAAGAACGACTCGGGGTCGGTCTGGGCGCACAGCGCGCGCTCCTGCCAGCCGAGTTCCTCGTCCGCGTCGTCGACCAGCAGTTGCTGCACCAGCTCGGTCATGTGCGCCCCTCGTCTGTCTTTCGCGTCCCCGTGATGCAGCCGTTACCGATCCGGCTGAACGACACGAGTGAAATTACAAGTGTGCTGCTCCGGGCGAGTCAAGCCGAGATCTGCTATTGGGCCCCTTATTCACTCTGCGGAACCAAGGCCATGCGTTAAGTGTTCAAATCGGCATAAACCTCGACACGCAAACGGGACCCTCAGGACTTCGCACCCTCGTGCGGAGCCCGCACGGGGAAGGACGCCCAGGACCTCGGTCTCGTTCCGGCACGGGCTCCGAGGCGAGCATGATCACAGTCCGATCACGGGATCGCAACGGGGCTTGCGCGCCCGGCATGTGCGCCATGTGTCCCGGTCTCCCCATGAGCAAACCTTTCATCTGGGAGATCAACCGGATGAGGTGAAACCTGTCCCGCCATGGGGCGTCGAGTTGACAGCAGAGGTGTGAACCGGTGTCCTTGTGGGCATGCTCGCGAACTCGGCCTCCACCTCGACCCGCACCGCCGGGTCCCACGGTGCTGCCCGCGCTCGCTGTAGCTGTCGCCGCCGCGGCTGTTGAGCCACGCGCCCGAGCGCGCTCCAGCCGCCGTCCGGCCCTTCCCGGCCCGGACGACCCGTTCCCCGCTGACCTCCTTTCACTGAGGAACCACCGCACCCCATGAACAGCGACAGCGACCTGCAGATCGCCGGCGACATCCTCGAGGTGCCGCACCTGCTCCAGGCACCGCGCGAGCACCCCTCGACCGTGGCGGAGTTCGCCGGCCTGGCCCGTTCCATCGCCGCCGACCGCGCCCAGTGGGCGCACCTGGTCCGCTACGACGCGACGACGCGCTGGTACCACCGGCTGCGCAGCGTCCCCGCCGTGCCCGGCTCCGCGCCGGGCGGCGCCCCGGCCGGCTACGAGGTGTGGCTGCTGTCCTGGGTGCCCGGGCAGGGCAGCGGCCCGCACGACCACGGCCGCTCCAGCGGCGTGCTGACCGTCCTGGACGGCACGCTGACCGAGCGGACCGAGCGGGGCACGCGCGCGCTGGGCCCGGGCGCCCAGCGGGTGTTCGCGCCGGGGTACGTGCACGAGGTCGTCAACGACACGCTGGAACCGGCGGTCAGCCTGCACGTGTACTTCCCCGGCCTGACCGAGATGCCGATGCACCCCGCCGCCGCGTGCACCGGGGCGCCGCACGACCGGGTGGACACCGTCGGCGCGTAACCGGCGCGCGCACACGGGCGGGTGCCGCGTCGGCGGCCGTGTGCCCCGTTGTCGTACCGGCCTGCCAGACTTGCCCCATGCGGATTGTGGTTCTGGCAGGCGGCATCGGTGGTGCCCGGTTCCTGCGCGGCCTGAAGCGGGCCGTGCCGGACGCGGACGTCACGGTCATCGGCAACACCGGCGACGACATCCACCTCTTCGGGCTGAAGGTCTGCCCGGACCTGGACACGGTGATGTACACGCTCGGCGGCGGCATCAACGAGGAGCAGGGCTGGGGCCGGGCCGACGAGACCTTCCACCTCAAGGAGGAACTCGCGGCCTACGGCGCCGGGCCGGAGTGGTTCGGGCTCGGCGACCGGGACTTCGCCACGCACATCGTGCGCTCCCAGATGATCGGCGCCGGGTACCCGCTGAGCGCGGTGACCGAGGCGCTGTGCGACCGGTGGAAGCCGGGCGTGCGGCTGATCCCGATGACCGACGACCGCGTGGAGACGCACGTGGCCGTCGAGATCGACGGCGAGCGCAGGGCGATCCACTTCCAGGAGTACTGGGTGCGGCTGCGGGCCTCGGTGCCGGCCGAGGCGGTGGTGCCGGTCGGCGCCGAGCAGGCGAAGCCGGCGCCGGGCGTGCTGGAGGCGATCGCCGAGGCGGACGTGATCCTCTTCCCGCCGTCCAACCCCGTGGTCTCCATCGGCACCATCCTGGCCGTGCCCGGTATCAGGGAGGCCATCGCCGACGCGGGCGTGCCGGTGGTCGGCCTGTCCCCCATCGTCGGGGACGCGCCCGTGCGCGGCATGGCCGACAAGGTCCTCGCCGCGGTCGGCGTGGAGTCCACGGCCGCGGCGGTCGCCGAGCACTACGGCTCCGGGCTGCTGGACGGCTGGCTGGTCGACAGCGTGGACGCGGACTCGGTGGAACGGGTCGAGGCGGCCGGGATCCGGTGCCGGGCGGTGCCGCTGATGATGACCGACGTCGACGCCGCGGCCGGGATGGCACGGGAGGCGCTCGCCCTGGCCGAGGAGGTACGGGGAGCATGAGCGGCACACCGTCGGGCAGGGCGGCGGACGAGACGGTCACGGGAGGCGCGGCGGACGCGGCCGACGCGGCGGACGCGGCGGACGCGATCAGGGAAGGCGCGGGGAACGCGGTCCCGGCGGGCGCGGCGGACGCGGTCCCGGGAGGCGCGGCGGCGCGGGACGCCTCCGGGTTCCGGGTCTGGGCCGTGGCCGGGATCCCCGAGGTCGCGCCGGGCGACGACCTCGCCAAGCTGATCGCGGGCGCCGAGCCCGGGCTGGCCGACGGGGACGTGCTCCTCGTCACCTCGAAGATCGTCTCCAAGGCCGAGGGGCGCGTCGTCGAGGCGGCGGACCGGGAGGCCGCGATCGACGCCGAGACCGTCCGGGTGGTGGCCCGGCGCGGACCGCTGCGGATCGTCGAGAACCGGCAGGGACTGATCATGGCGGCCGCCGGCGTGGACGCCTCCAACACCCCCGCCGGCACCGTGCTGCTGCTGCCCGAGGACCCGGACGCCTCCGCGCGGGCGATCCGCGGCGGACTGCGCGACGCGCTCGGCGTCACCGTCGGCGTGATCGTCACCGACACCTTCGGGCGCCCCTGGCGCACCGGCCTGACGGACGTCGCCATCGGCGCCGCCGGCGTCCGTGTGCTGGACGACCTGCGCGGCGGCACCGACACGCACGGCAACCCGCTCGGCTCGACCGTCGTCGCCACCGCCGACGAACTCGCCGCCGCCGGCGACCTGGTCAAGGGCAAGACCGCCGGGCTGCCCGTCGCCGTGGTGCGCGGACTGCCGCACCTGGTGGGCGAGGACGACGACCGGGGAGCGAGAGCGATGGTGCGCGACACACGCGACGACATGTTCCGGCTCGGCACCTCCGAGGCCGTGCGCCAGGCGGTGACCCAGCGCCGGACCGTACGGTCCTTCACCGCCGAACCCGTCGACCCCGGCGCGGTACGGCGCGCGGTCGCCGCGGCGGTCACCGCGCCCGCGCCCCACCACACCACGCCGTGGCGGTTCGTGCTGCTGGAGTCCGAACGGTCGCGGACCCGGCTGCTCGACGCGATGCGCGACGCCTGGGTCGCCGACCTGCGGCGGGACGGCAAGAGCGAGGAGTCGATCGCCAAGCGGGTGCGCCGCGGCGACGTGCTGCGCAACGCGCCGTACCTGGTGGTGCCCTGCCTGGTCATGGACGGCTCGCACACCTACGGCGACGCGCGGCGGGACGGCGCCGAACGGGAGATGTTCGTGGTCGCCGCCGGGGCCGGGGTGCAGAACTTCCTGGTCGCGCTGGCCGGGGAGCGGCTCGGGTCGGCGTGGGTGTCCTCCACCATGTTCTGCCGGGACGTGGTGCGCGAGGTGCTGGAACTGCCCGCGCACTGGGACCCGATGGGCGCGGTGGCGGTGGGGCATCCGGCACGGGAGCCGGAGCCGCGGCCGCAGCGCACTGCGGAGGCCTTCGTCGAAGTGCGCTGAGGCGTCGACCGGGCCAGGGGCGCGCCCCGGGCCCGGTTCCGCCCGGCGGCCCGTGCGCCTCGTACCCCGTGGTTCGCACCCCGTGGCCCGTGGTTCGCACCCGGTGGCCCGTGGTTCGTGGCCCGTGGTTCGTGGCCCGTACCCCCGTGGTTCGTGGCCCGTGGTTCGTGGCCCGTGGGCTCGGGGGCCCGTAGGCTCGCCTACGCTCGTAGGGCTTCCCCGGACACCGTCGACCCCCTTGGACCCGCTCGTGGCAGGACGTTTCGCACCCCGGCCCACGCGTACCACCGTGCGCGGCGGGCATGTCGCCGTACCCGTGGGTGTGCCGCGGCAGGCCGCCGTGCCGGGGCGGGTGCGCACCCACGCACCGGACGGGCCGCTGGACCTCGGACTGGTGCTCGGCCCGCTGCGGCGCGGGCCGGGTGACCCGACGTTCCGGGCGATGCCCGACGGGTCGGTGTGGCGGGCCAGCCGGACACCGCTGGGGCCCGGGACGCTGCGCGTCCGCGCGAGCGGCGGGGAGATCCGCGGCGAGGCGTGGGGACCGGGCGCGGAGTGGCTGCTGGAGCGGTTGCCCGAGCTGCTGGGGGCCGCGGACGATCCGTCCGCGTTCACACCGCGGCACCGGCTGCTGGCGCTGGCCCGGCACCGGCGGCCCGGACTGCGGCTGACGCGGACCGGGCTGGTGCTGGAGTCGTTGATCCCCTCGATCCTGGAGCAGAAGGTCACGACGGTCGAGGCGTACGCGTCGTGGCGGGTGCTCGTCCGCACGTACGGCGAGCCGGCGCCCGGGCCGGCGCCGGAGCGGATGTACGTGATGCCGGCGCCCCGGACCTGGGCGCTGATCCCCTCCTGGGAGTGGCACCGGGCGAACGTCGACAACAAGCGGGCGTCGACGGTGCTGCGCGCGGTGCGGGTCGCGGCGCGGCTGGAGGAGGCGGCACGGATGCCTCCGGCGGACGCGCGCAAGCGGCTGGAGCTGGTCGCCGGGATCGGGCCGTGGACGTCGGCCGAGACCGTCCAGCGCAGTCACGGGGCCGCGGACGCGGTGACGGTGGGCGATCTGCATCTGCCCGGGATCGTGGGGTTCGCGCTGGCGGGGAACCGCGACGCGGACGACGCGGAGATGCTGCGCCTGCTGGAGCCCTACGCGGGACAGCGGCACCGGGCCGCCCGGCTGATCCTGCTGAGCGGGCGGGTACCGGCGCGGCGGGCGCCGCGGATGCCCGTGGGTGACATCCGCGGACTCTGAGGCGGACGGCGCGGAGGCCGGGTGGCGTCGCGGCCGCCCGGACCCGGCCGCCCGGACCGGGCGCCGCGGCCGGTGCGGTGCCCGCTGCGCGCGGGGCTCTACTGGTCCGAGGAGAATCTCACCGCGGCCGCCGGGATGCGGGCGTCGCACCAGACCCTTACGCCCTCCCGCAGTTCGTTGTCGGCGCCCACCACCGCGCCGTCGCCGACGACCGTGCCGGTGAGGACGGAGCGGGTGCCGACGCGGGCGCGGGTGCCGATCAGGGAGTCGGTGATGACCGCGCCGGGCTCGATCACGGCGCCGGGCAGGATGGCGCTGCCGTAGACGCGCGCGCCCTCGGCGACGAACGCGCCCTCGCCCACCACGGTGCCGCCGGTCAGCTTGGCGTCGGGGGCGACGACGGCCGTGGGCAGGACCAGGCGGTCGCCGCAGCGGCCGGGCACGGCCGGGGAGGGGGCGCGGCCCAGGACCAGGTCCGCCGAGCCGCGCACGAAGGCGGCCGGGGTGCCCAGGTCCAGCCAGTAGGTGGAGTCGACCATGCCCTGCAGGTGGGCGCCGGCCGACAGCAGGTCCGGGAAGGTCTCGCGCTCGACGGAGACCGGGCGGCCCTGCGGGATGGTGTCGATGACCGAGCGGCGGAAGACGTACGCCCCCGCGTTGATCTGGTCGGTGACGATCTCCTCCGGGGTCTGCGGCTTCTCCAGGAAGGCCAGGACGCGTCCGGTGCCGTCCGTGGGGACGAGGCCGTACGCCCGCGGGTCGCTCACCTTCGTCAGGTGCAGGGAGACGTCCGCGCCCGTCGTCTCGTGCGTGCGCACCAGCGCCCCGATGTCCAGCCCGGTCAGGATGTCGCCGTTGAAGACCAGGACCGGTTCGTCGGGGCCGGAGTGCAGGCGCGAGGCGACGTTGCGGATGGCGCCGCCGGTGCCCAGGGGCTCCTCCTCCGTCACGTACTCGAGGTGGAGCCCGAGCGAGGAGCCGTCGCCGAAGTACGGCTCGAACACCTCGGCCAGGTAGGAGGTGGCCAGGACGATGTGCTCGACGCCCGCGGCTCTCGCCCGCGCCAGTTGGTGTGTGAGGAAGGGCACTCCCGCGGCCCGCACCATGGGCTTCGGGGTGTGCACCGTGAGGGGACGCAGCCGGGTGCCCTTGCCGCCGACCAGGAGAATCGCTTCTGTCACCTGTCGTCTCTGCTTCCTGCCGGGACCGGCCGAACTGTCCTTCGGCCGGCCAGTGTATGCAGACGGTTGTCCAGCTCTCCGACGCCTCCTGGGCCCCGCGGGTTTCCCTCCGTCAGCGGCCCTGGTAGCGCGCCGCGGCCGAACGGGCCGAGCCGAGCTTGCCGTAGAGCTGCTTTCCGGGGCAGTCGGTGGCGAAGCCGTCCCGGTGGCCGGAGATCACGTGCAGGCGTACGTTCTTTCCTTTTTGGTAGAGGTTGCCACCGCCGGACTTCAGATATGTCTTTCCGCGCGGATTCATCCCGTAGAGGCCGAGCTTCCAGGCGGCCAGCCGTGCGACGGCGGTCACCGCGGCCGCGGCGGGCCTGGACCTGCTGAATGTGCCGATGACGGCGACGCCCATGCTGTTGGTGTTGAAGCCCATCGTGTGGGCGCCCAGCACCGCCTTGGCGACGCCCCCGGCCCGGCCCTCGTAGATGGTCCCGCACTTGTCGACGAGGAAGTTGTAGCCGATGTCGCGCCAGCCCATGCTCCTGACGTGGTAGCGGTAGATACTGCGGATGACCGAAGGGGCCTGCGAGCAGCGGTAGTTGTTGCCGGTGGCGGTGTGGTGGACGAAGGCCGCCCCGACCTTCTTGGTGTAGACGAACCCCCGGGCGCGCAGCGACTCGTCCGCGCCCCAGCCGCGCCGGGTGACGATGCGGGGGCGCGGTCCGATGTACGGCTTCGCGGGCCGGCGCCCCGTCAGGTCGCCGCCGCGCAGCTCGAGCAGTTCGCGTTCGGTGGCCTCCTGGCCGAGTTCCGGGATCTCGAGTGCGCCGATCGGGGCGAGTACGGCGTTGGCGGCGGAGGTGGCGGTCGCCTCCTCGCCGAGTTCCCCGGTCCACGCCGGGTCGGCCTCGGGGCCCGCGGTGACGGCGGGTTCGTCGCCGGGGTCGACGAGTTCGAGGCGGAGCCCGGAGGGCAGCGGGACGGGCGGGTCGGCCGGCCCGCCCCGGCCGCGCCCGCCCGCGTCGGCGCGGACCCGTACGTCGACGCCGTCGGAGTCGCCCACCCACAGCGGCGCCGTGGCTCCCCTGACCTGCCCGGTGGTGCGCTCGGCGGCGCCCGGGTCGGCCCCGTGGTCGGCGTTGTGCGTGTCGACGTCCTGCCAGTCCGACCAGGCGCCGGTGGCGGTGGAGCGGGTGCGGATCCGGACGCTGCCGTGCAGCGAGGTGTCGGGGTTGTCCCAGACGACACCGACCAGCGAGAAGTGGCGTACGTCCGTCCGGCGCAGCCCCTGTTCGGGGACGGCGCCGCCGGCCCTCTCCCCGGAGAGGGGGGCCAGAGGCAGGGACTGGGTGCTGCCGGGGACGGCGGCCGCCGGGTCGGCGGCGGACCCCGCCGCGGCCCGGGGCGCCACCGCCGCCACGGGGTCCGCCGCCGCCGCGGCCGCGGACGGGCCCGGCGCGAGGGTGAGCGCGGTGGCGCAGGTGACACCGATCGAGGACGCAAGGAATCCGTATCGACGCATGCTCCTGATCTTGAACATAGTCATACATATCTGTCCATTGGGGAACTGACGGACCGTCGGCTGCCGTTGCGCCATACCGGTGGCCGCCGCGGGGCCCGGGCGCGGCCCGGCCGTCCGCCGTTTCACCGCGCGGCAGCGGCGCGGCGTACGCTTGCGCGGGTGAACGCCACCGAACGCACCCCTGCCGACCTGCTGCGTTCCGCGCTCGCCGCGGACCCCGGGCGCCCCCTGGTGACCTTCTACGACGACGCCACCGGCGAACGGGTCGAATTGTCCGTGGCCACCTTCGCCAATTGGGTGGCCAAGACCGCGAACCTCCTCCAGGGCGACCTCGCCGCCGGACCCGGCGACCGGGTCACGCTGCTGCTGCCCGCGCACTGGCAGACGGCGGTGTGGCTGATGGCGTGCGGGTCGGTGGGCGCGGTGGCGGACGTCGGCGGGAACGCCGCGGCGGCCGATGTCGTGGTCAGCGGGCCGGACACGCTGGAGGCGGCCCGGGCCTGCACCGGGGAGCGCGTCGCGCTGGCGCTGCGTCCGCTGGGCGGGCGGTTCCCGCGGCCGCCGGAGGGCTTCCTCGACTACGCCGTCGAGGTGCCGGGGCAGGGCGACCGGTTCGCGCCGTTCGCGCCGGTGGACCCGGAGGAGCCCGCGCTGATCGTGGCCGGGGCCGAGTACACGGCGGCCGAGGTCGTGGAGCGGGCCCGGGGCGACGCGCCCGCCCTGGGCCTGACCGGCCCGGGCTCCCGGCTGCTGTCCGCACTGCCGTACGACACCTGGGAGGGCCTGAGCGCCGGGCTGTACGCCCCGCTGGCGGCCGGGGGGTCGGTCGTACTGTGCCGGAACCTGGACCGGCTGCCCGAGGAGTCCCTCGCCAAGCGCATCGAGGCGGAACGCGTCACGGCCACGGCGAGGTAGCACGCGCCCCCGGCGGCGACTGCGGCGCCGTGGCGCCCATGGCCGGCGGGCGCGCGGGCCTGCGGGCCGACGGGCTTGCGGGCCGACGGGCCGACGGGCTTGAGGGCCGACGGGCCGACGGGCTTGCGGGCCACAGCGCCCGTGCCCCACGGCCCGCACGCGCGGTGCCCACGGCACCGGCGGCGCACCCGCGGCGCCGCGGCACCAGCCGCAGCGGTGCATCATCCGCGGCACCCACAGCCCAAGGCGGGCGCGGCGTCCGCGGCCCACGGCCGCATGCGCGCCGCGCCCGCTCCTCACGGCACCCGCACTGCCCACAGCCTCAGCCGCACCCGCGCCTCAGGGCGTCACGCAGCACCGCGGCTCGGCACGTAAGGCGCACCCACGGCTCGGCGCGCAGGGAGCGCGCGGCTCGGCGCGTCAAGCAGCGGCCGCGGGGTCCCGGCACCCGCATCAACCGCGGCGCCGCATCGTCCGCGGCACCCCGCGGCCCAGGGCGCCGACATCACCCGCGGGCTACGGCCTCCATGCCGCGGCCCCATGCCCACGGGCCGCCCACCCACGCACCCGAGCCCACGGCCCGAGCAACCTCCAGAGCCCAAGTCGCAAGGCGGCCGCCCGCAGCCACAGCGGCAGGCGGCCCCCCGCAGCCCAGGGCGACCGGCGGCCCTCGTCGCCACCGCGCCCCCGGCGTCCTCGTCCGCGCCCTCTCGGCAGCGGGTTCCGGACCCGGGGCGGGTCACCCGTTCGGCGCAGCATCTTCCGCCCCCGGCCGTCGGCGCACGTCATCGTCGTAGGGACGAGAGCTGCACCGCACCGTCGTACGGCAGAGGGGTGGTCCCAGACGTGACGCGCAGCGCAGGCGCGCCGGACGGGCCGGCGGAGGGGCCGGACGCAGGCGCGGCCGGCGGCCCGGGGCCCGGGGACGCAGGCGCGGCCGGCGGCCTGGGGCCCGGGGCCGGGGCGTCCGCCACCGGGACCGGGCTCGCGCGTCGTCGGCGCCGGCGCTGGCTGCGGGGCGCCGCGCTGGGCACGGCCGTCCTGTTCGCCGCGGCCGGAGGGGCCGGGCTCGCCGTCTACGCCAAGCTCAGCGGCAACATCACCGCCGACGAGGCGGCCGCGGCCGAGCTCAGGCGGTACGAGAAGGAGCGGCCCACCGCGCTGGTCAAGGGTGCCCAGAACATCCTGCTGGTCGGCTCCGACTCGCGCGCCGGCTCCGGCAACGGGCAGTACGGGCACGACAACGGCACCGAGCGGTCCGACACCGTGATCCTGCTGCACCTGGCCGCCGACCGGCGCAGCGCCACCGCGGTGTCCCTGCCCCGGGACCTGATGGTGGACGTGCCGAGCTGCCGCCGCCCGGACGGCACCCGCACCGAGCCGATGTTCGCGATGTTCAACTACGCCTACGAGATGGGCGGCTCGGCCTGCCTCATCCGCACCGTGGAGAAGCTGACCGACATCCGGGTCGACCACCACGTGGTCGTGGACTTCAGCGGGTTCAAGGAGATGGTCGACGCGATCGACGGCGTCGAGGTGTGCCTGAAGCAGCCCATGAACGACAAGGACGCCAAGCTGCGGCTGCCCGCGGGCCGGGTGGCGCTCGACGGCGAGCAGGCGCTCGGCTACGTCCGCGCCCGCAAGTCGCTCGGCAACGGCAGCGACACCGACCGGATGGAGCGCCAGCAGCGCTTCCTCGGCGCGCTCGTCGGCAAGGTCCGCAGCGACGACGTCCTGCTGAACCCGGCGAAGCTGTATCCCGTCCTGGACGCGGCCACCTCGTCCCTGACCACCGACCCGGCGCTGGCGAGCCTGCGCGGCCTGTACCAGCTGGTGCGGGGGCTGCGCGAGATCCCCACCGAACGGGTGCGGTTCCTGACGGTCCCGCGCGAGTCGTACGTCTACAACGCCAACCGCGACCAGCTCGTGGAACCGGAGGCCGAAAAGCTGTTCGCGCGGCTGCGCGCGGACGAGGCGGTGGAGGTCTCCCGGGAAGTTCCACAGGATTCCGGAGCAAACGGAGCGAATTCGACTTCCAGGACCGCGGATTCCGGGTCGGATTCCCTGACGGAAGTGGATTCGTCTGCGCAACCGCCCGACTACGTTCGGTATGTTTTGCGGAGCACCGGCGAGGAGGCCGGTGAGGGGCCCGACGGCTCCGGGAAGACGTCCTCCCCCACCCCGACCTACCGGGGGAACACGGCCGCAGAGGACCTGTGCGGGTAAAGCCGCGGCCAAAGGCGAACTTTTGTCCAAGGAAATGGGCGGATTGCCCACTTGTAGGGACGTGGAATTTGTCACCGCCGTCGCTCAATGCCGAACCGGGCGGATAGTGTGAGCGATCCGGTGCATCCGGCCGCGAGGTCTTCCTGGGGTCGTGCACTGAGAGACCAGACCTGAGCGCCTTGTGGGGGGAAGGCGCCGCGTGGCCCCGACGGAGGATTCGGTAAACCGTGGACGCGCAAGGCCGTGGGCGGGCGGACAACATCGACCCCGCAGACCAGTGGGTGCTCAACCCGCACACCGGCGAATACGAACTGCGACTGACTCCTTCCGCTCCGCAGTCCTCGGTACCGGGGCCGCGCAGGCCCGGAGGCCGTCCGGGCGGCGGCACGGCCGGGCCCGGCACGGCGCAGGGCCGTACGGCGGCTCCGGGCCGCCCGCGGCCCGGCGGCGGCCCGCAGGGCTCCCCAGCGGCGCCCGGCACGGACATCCCGCACCCCCGCCGCCGGCGCGCCGCTCCCGAGGAGCCGCTGCCGGGGCGCCGCGGACGCCGGCCGGTGAAGAAGAAGTCGAAGGCGAAGAAGGTCCTGCTGTGGACCGGCGGCACCATGGCCTTCGTGGTGCTCGCCGCGACGACCGCCGGCTACCTCTACATCAAGCACCTCAACGACAACATCACCTCCGTCTCCGACGACGGCGCGAGCACCGGTGGCTTCCAGAAGGACAAGGCCATCAACATCCTGCTGATCGGCACGGACAAGCGCACCGGCGCCGGCAACCAGGGCTACGGCGACTCCGGCAGCGTCGGTCACGCCGACACCACGATCCTGCTGCACGTCTCCAAGGACCGCTCCAACGCGACCGCGCTGAGCATCCCGCGCGACCTCATCGTCGATGTGCCGGACTGCCCGACGAAGCAGCCCGACGGCAGCACCAAGGTCATCCCCGGCAGCCGCAACGCCCGCTTCAACACGAGCCTCGGGCAGGACGAGCGCACACCGAGCTGCACCATGCGCACGGTCACCCAGCTCACCGGCATCACCCCGGACGACTTCATGGTCGCCGACTTCAACGCGGTGAAGACGCTGACCACGGCGGTCGGCGGCGTCGACGTGTGCCTGGGCAAGGACATCAACGACAAGGACTCGCACCTCAACCTGAAGAAGGGCATGCGGCACATCCAGGGCGAGACCGCGCTGGCCTTCGTGCGCACCCGGCACGCGGTGGGCTTCGGCGGCGACCTGAGCCGGATCACCCTGCAACAGCAGTTCCTCAGCGCGCTGATGCGGAAGCTGAAGTCCAACTCCACGCTGACCAGCCCCACCAAGATGGTGGACGTCGCCGAGGCGGCCACCAAGGCGCTGACCGTCGACTCCAAGATCGACAGCATCGGCAAGCTGAAGGACCTCGGCCTGGAGCTCGGCAAGCTCAACCCCAAGAACCTCACCTTCACCACGGTGCCGGTGGTCGACAACCCGGCCGAGAAGGTCCACGCGACGGTCGTGCTCAAACCGACACAGGCCCAGCAGGTCTTCGCGGCGATAAAGAACGACGTCTCCTTCACCGAGGTCAAGAACCAGAAGAAGAAGGAGAAGGACGCCCAGGCCGCGCGGCTGAAGGGCACCCAGTCCGCCGCCTCCGAGGTGCGGGTCCGCATCATGAACGGCGGGGCGCCGGCCGGCAGCGCTCAGGAAACTCTTACCTGGCTGCAGAACGATCAGGGCGTGCTCAAATCGGAGAACGCCGGCAACGCACCCGCCGAACTCGGCAGGACCACGCTGGAGTACGCGCCCGACCAGGCGGCCCAGGCCCGCAAACTGGCCGCGGTCATGGGGCTGCCGGGCTCCGCGATGAAGCCCGGCAAGAGCGTCACCAACGCCCAGGGCCTGCCCGCGATGACACTGACGCTGGGCAAGGACTTCAAGGGCGCGGGCGTGCCGCTGACCGCTCCGGAGAAGGCACCGGACGTCGACAAGTCCACAGCGGACAAGGTTGAGTGCGCCAAGTGACCTGACGGGCCTGTTGTGCGTCTAACAAGACGCATGACAGGCCCGTCGACGGTGTGAGGGTGGGGAGGCAGGGGACATGACCCAGAGCAGTGTGCGCGGGGAGGGGACGCGAACGGACGTCCGGCGCACGCGAGGTGCCGACTGGACGGACGGCCGGCCGGAGGAGGACGAGACCGCGCCGGACGGCGACGGCCCGGGAAGAGGCGGCGGCGGCGCGGGCGGACGGCGCGACGGCCGGGGACGCCGGGGCGGGGGCAAGCGCCGTGTGCTGCGCTGGTCCGCGACGACGCTGGCGGTGCTGATACTCGGGACGGCCGGCGCCGGATACCTGTACTACCAGCACCTCAACGACAACATACGCAAGGGCGAGCGCAGCAGCGGCGACTCCAAGGCGCGCAAGTCGGAGCCGAACGCGGCCGGCCAGACGCCCCTGAACATCCTGCTGATCGGCTCCGACAGCCGTAACTCCGACGCGAACGTGGCCCTCGGCGGCAGCCGGGACAACCGCGGCAACCCGCCGCTCGGCGACGTGCAGATGCTGATCCACCTCTCGGCCGACCGCAAGAGCGCCGCCGTGGTCAGCATCCCCCGCGACACCCGGGTGAGCATCCCCCGGTGCACCGATCCCAAGACCGGCGAGGTCTATCCGCCGGTCACCGACATCATCAATGTGTCGCTGGCCCGCGGCGGCGCCGGCTGCACCCTCGCCACCTGGCAGAACCTCACCGGTGTCTACATCGACCACTGGATGACCATCGACTTCGCGGGCGTGGTGAAGATGGCCGACGCGATCGGCGGCGTCGACGTCTGCGTACAGCAGAACGTGTGGGACCGGCCGCTGCCGGCGGTGCCCGGCGGCTCCGGGCTGAAGCTGACGGCCGGCACGCACAAGGTGAAGGGCAAGCAGGCGCTGCAGTGGCTGCGCACCCGGCATGCCTGGGGCAGCGACCCGCTGCGGGCCAGGGCCCAGCACATGTACCTGAACTCGATGATCCGGGTGCTCAAGCAGCAGAACGTCTTCACCGGCACCGGCCGGCTGATGGACCTGGCCGAGGCGGCCACCAAGTCGCTCCAGGTCTCCGAGGAGATCGGCACCGTCAAGAAGCTGTACGACCTCGGCATGCAGCTCAAGACGGTCCCGACGAACCGCATCACGATGACGACCATGCCGTGGGTCGAGGACCCGGACAACCGCGACCACGTGGTGCCGGACGGCGCCAACGCCGACAAGATGTGGCAGATGCTCCGCGACGACGTGGCCTTCGACGGCAACGGCAAGGACTCCCCCGCGAAGCAGGCGGCCGATCAGGACGAGGAGCGGGCCGGTGCGCGGCCCGCGCACACCGACGGCCAGATCGGCGTCTCGGTGCGCAACGGCACCCGTACGGCCACCACGGCCGCGGTCCCGCACCGTGCGGCCGACATCAGCCAGGTGCTCGCGCAGAAGGGTTTCTCCAGGGCCGCCGCCGACGCGTCGGTGACGCCGTCGGCGGAGCGGACCGTGGTGCGCTACCCGAGCGCCGAACTGAAGGGCGACGCCGAGCGCGTCGCCGGGGCGCTGGGCATCCCCCTCGGTTCGGTGGAGAAGTCGACCGACGTCTCCGGAGTCACCGTCGTCGTCGGCGCCGACTGGCGCAGCGGCTCGGCGTACCCGAAGCAGGCGCCCCCGAAGGCGGGGGACATCCCCGAGAACGCCGACGCCATCAACGGCGCCGACACCAAGCAGTGCATGCCCGTGTACGCGCCCTACCGCTGGTAGCGGCGCGTCCAACGGCCACGGTCCTCGCAACTCCCGCAGATCGCGGGTGGTGCGAGGACCGTTGGAACTCAAGGGCGCCGGTCCGAGCCGTCAGCCGGCGGCGAGCGTCAACCGGCGGCGAGTGTCAACCGGCGGCGAGTGTCAACCGGCGGCGAGTGTCATCGGCGGTGGGCGTCAGTCGGTGGTGGGTGTCAGTCGGTGGCGGGGGTGGCGACGACCGCGGGCCTGCGCGAGGCGATGACCTTCCTCGCCAGCGACCTGGGACTGGTCAGGAAGCCCCAGCCCCACGACATGTGCATGGTCGCGAGCGCCACCGGTATCCGCAGCCGCGCCTTCCACGGCAGCCCCCTGCCCGCGGGCAGCGACCCCGCGACGATCGCCGCCAGATAGCCGCCGGGCACCACGAACCCCCACGGCGTCAGCGCCGCGCCGGCCACGAGCCCGGCCGCGATGGCGCACACGGCGGCCGGCGGGGCGAGGTAGCGCAGGTTGATGGAGCCCTGGTGGTAGCGGGCGACGACGTGCCGCCAGCGGCCGTAGTCCTTGTACTGCCTGGCCAGTGCCCGCACGTTCGGGCGGGGCCGGTAGGAGACCCGCAGCTCGGGCGAGAACCAGATCAGGCCGCCCGCCTCGCGGATGCGGAAGTTCAGCTCCCAGTCCTGGGCGCGGATGAACTCCTCGTTGTAGCCGCCCTGTTGCTCCAGGGCCTCACGGCGGAAGACACCCAGGTAGACCGTCTCGGCCGGTCCGGGCTCGCCGCCGGTGTGGAAGGCGGCGTTGCCCACGCCGATCCTCGAGGTCATCGCGGCGGCGACCGCGTGCTCCCAGTCGTTCTCACCCTCGGCGTGCATGACGCCGCCGACGTTCTGCGCGCCCGTCTCGTCCAGGAGGCGGACCGCGGTGGCGATGTAGTCCGGCGACAGCATCCCGTGGCCGTCGACGCGCACCACCACCGGATGGCGCGAGGCCTTGATCGCGGCGTTGAGCGCGGCGGGGGTACGGCCGGTGGGGTTGGGAACCGTGTGCACGCGCGGGTCGTCCCGGACGAGCTCGGCGGCGATCTCGTCCGTGCGGTCCGTGGACGGACCCAGGGCGATCACGACCTCCATCTCGCCGTCGTACTCCTGCGCGAGGATCGCTTCGACGGCCCCGCGCAGATGCCGCTCCTCGTTGAGGACGGGCATGATCACAGATACGGCGGGGAACCGCACGTCGGGCTTGGCGTTCATCGGTGCTCACGTTACCGCGAACGGGGGACACCGGTGCGCGCGGCGGGGGCCGCCTGACCGGGCTGCAGATCGTATGGCCCTACGGTGCTCACGGTGCCCACCCACGCCATAAGCGGAGGTGTCCGACCATGTCCACCAAGCCGTCCCGGCCGCCCGCCCCGTCGCCCCGAGCGCCGCAGCAGGCCACCGGCTCCACGGCCTCCGGTCCCGCACGCCGGACCTCTCCGGCCCGGCAGCCCCCCGCCCCCGCGCGGTCCCCCGCCCCCGCGCGGCGGACCGCACCGGCGCGGCGGACCGCCTCCCCCGGACGGCCGGGCGCCCGGGTGCCGTACGCGCCCGTGCCGCGCCGCAGGCCCCGCTGGGCCATGCGGGCCGTCACCACGCTGTCGGTGGTGGTGCTCGCCTCCGCCGGGATCGGGCACGCGGTGGTCTCCAGCCTGGACGCCGACATCGCCCGGGTCGACCCGTTCCGGGACATGAAGAACCGCCCGCAGGCGGGCAACGGCATGAACGTCCTGCTGGTCGGCACCGACGGCCGGGACCGGATCAGCGAGCAGGACCGGCGCCGGTACCGGCTGGGCGGACAGCCCTGCCACTGCACCGACACCATGATGATCGTGCACCTGTCGGAGGACCGCAGACGGGCCAGCGTGGTCAGCCTGCCGCGGGACTCCTACGCGGAGGTCCCGGCCCACACCGACCGCGTCACCGGCCGGCAGCACGGGCCGCACCCGGTGAAGCTGAACGCGGCCTACGCGGAGGGCGGCCCCCACCTCACCGTGCGCACGGTCGAGAACATGACCCACCTGAAGATCGACCACTATCTGGAGGTCGACTTCACCACCTTCATGCGGACGGTCGACGTCCTGGGCGGGGTGCGGATCTGCACCTCCGAACCGCTCAAGGACAGCTACACCGGGCTGGACCTGCCGGCCGGCACCCACACGTTCACCGGCGGCCAGGCCCTGCAGTACGTCCGCTCCCGGCACGTCGACGGGGCCAGCGACCTGGGCCGGATGAAACGGCAGCAGAGCTTCCTGGCCGCCCTGATCGAGCGGGCGACCTCCTCGCGGGTGCTGCTGAACCCCATGCGGTTCCGGGACGTGACCCGGGCCGTGCTGGGCTCGGTCCGGGCGGACAAGGGCTTCCACACCGAGGAGCTGCTGGACCTCGGGCGGGCGATGCGGAACTTCTCGCCCTCCTCCTCCGAGTTCACCACCGTGCCGGTCGCCCGGATGTCGTACCCCGTCAAGGGGCTCGGCTCGACCGTGAAGTGGGACGCGGCCCGGGCGGACGCGCTGTTCCGGGCGCTGCGCGAGGACCGGCCGCTGGCGGTGCGCAAGCCGTCCCGGCGGCCGGCGGAGCGGCCGGTGGACGTGGAGGTCGCCCCGCAGCGGATCCGGGTGCAGGTGGAGAACGGCGTGGGCACGGCCGGGCTGGGCCGGCGCGTGGACACGGCGCTGGCGGCGGCCGGGTTCCTCACGACGCGGACACCGATGGACGCCAAGGAGCACACCGCGCGCACGCTCGTCCTGTACGACCCCCGCTGGGACCGGTCGGCCCGGTCCGTGGCCGCCGCCCTGCCCGGCAGCGAACTGCGGGCCGTCCCGGGCCAGGGCCCCACGCTCAAGGTGATCGCGGGCGGCGACTTCCGCCAGGTGCGCAAGGTCCAGGTCCAGAACCCGGCCCAGCAGTCCGCCACGGTGGTGACCGGCGACGAGGTGGCCTGCTCCTGAGCCGGCGCCTCCGGACCGTCGCCTCCGAGCCGTCGCCTCCGGGCCGTCGCCTCCAGGCCGTCGCCTCCAGGCCGTCGCCTCCGGGCGGTCCTGTGCCCCGCCCCCGTGGGCGGGGTCAGTCCTCGTAGCCCTCCGCGGCGCGCTTCTCGCGGAGTTCCCTGATCTCGCGGCGGCGGGCCAGCCGGTGGGTGCGGCGGATCTGGGCCTCCTGGTAGCGGCGCTTGTCCTTCTCCGTCTCGGGCAGCACCGGCGGCACGATCCGCGGCTTGCCGTCGGCGTCCACCGCGGCGAAGACGAGATAGGCGGAGCCGACCTGGGTCGGCGGGGTGGACTCGTTCCAGCGCTCGGCCAGGACGCGCACGCCGACCTCCATCGAGGTCCGGCCGGTCCAGTTCACCTGGGCCTTCACATGGACGAGGTCGCCCACCCGGACCGGCTCCAGGAACACCATCTCGTCCATGGAGGCGGTGACGGCGGGTCCGCCGCTGTGCCGGCCGGCCACGGCTCCCGCCGCGTCGTCGACCAGCTTCATGATCACCCCGCCGTGCACCGTCCCCAGGAGGTTGGTGTCGTTGTGGGTCATGATGTGGCTCAGGGTGGTGCGGGACGCCGAGGTCGGCTTGCCCGGAATGTCCGGAGTTCCGGACTCGGCGGCGGCGGGGGCCTGGTCTGTCATGCCCCCACCCTATGCCGAGGCGACATCCGGGGATTTTGTGTCAGCTTGGCAACAGCGGCGACCTTATTTTCCGACGGGCCTTGTAAGGCACACCGTCGTGCCCTGCACACTGGGGCGCATGAATGATTGGCCCGATGGATGGTCCGGTGAGAACGGCGGCCCCCGATACGGACGCGGCAGTGCCGGCGCACAGCCGGAGGGCGCCCGCGTGATGCGTCAAGTGCGGCGCGGCGGCCCGGCGGTACCGCCCGCGCGGGACGGCGGCTACGGCGGCCAGGGTCCGTCGGCCCCGCCGTACGGGGTCCCGCGGCAGCCGTCGTACGTCGACGGCCGCGGCTACGACGACGCCGGGAACCACGACGGCTACGGCTACGACAGCGGCTACAACACCGGCCAGGTCTACGGCGCCCCGGGCGGCGGCGGACCCGGTGACGGCTACGGCGGCCCCGGCCGCCCCGCGCCGAACTGGCGCCGCCGCATCAAGTGGGCCGCGCTGACCCTGGTCACCGTGCTGGTGGTCACCTCCGTCGCGACCTACTTCTGGGCCGACTCCAAGCTGCACCGCGACGTCGACCTGTCCAAGGTGATCGACCGGCCGGAGACGGGCAAGGGCACCAACTACCTGATCGTCGGCTCGGACAGCCGGGCCGGGCTGTCCGACGCGGACAAGAAGAAGCTGCACACCGGGTCCGCCGAGGGCAAGCGCACGGACTCGATGATGATCCTGCACGTCGGTGACAACGGCGACACCCTGATATCCCTGCCGCGCGACTCCAACGTCACGATCCCGAAGTTCCAGGGCTCGGAGTCCGGCAAGCTCCGCGGCCCGCTCGGCCAGAACAAGCTGAACGCCGCCTACGCCTTCGACGGCCCGACGCTGCTGGTGCGCACCATCGAGTACAACACCGGCCTGCACATCGACCACTACGTGGAGATCGGCTTCGCCGGCTTCGCCAACATCGTGGACGCGGTCGGCGGCGTCGACATCACCATCGACAAGCCCTTCAAGGACAAGTACTCGGGCGCCGACTTCCAGGCCGGCAAGCAGACCCTGAACGGCGAGCAGGCCCTGGCCTTCGTCCGCACCCGGCACGCCTTCGCCGCCAGCGACCTGCAGCGCACCAAGAACCAGCAGAAGTTCCTCTCCGCGCTGGCGCACCAGGTGGCGACCCCCTCGACGGTGCTGAACCCCTTCACGCTCTACCCGACGATGAGCGCCGGCCTGGACTCGCTGATCGTCGACAAGGACATGAGCCTGTGGGACCTGGCGTCGATGTTCTGGGCGATGAAGGGCGTCAGCGGCGGCGACGGCACCTCCATGAACATGCCGATATCGGGCTCCGCCGGCGGCAACCTCGTCTGGGACAAGGCCAAGGTCAAGACGCTGGTGAACCAGCTGAAGAACGACGAGAAGGTCACCGTCACGAGCGACTGACCGGGCGACCGCGCCCGAACCGTACGGCCGCACCACCAGGAGCCCCGCGATCCGCTTCACGCGCCGCGGGGCTCCCGCGTGTGCTGCCGGGGTTCAGGGCTGGGGGCTCAGCTCATGCCGGCGCCCGCCATCGTGCGGCACATGTCGGCGCAGTGCCGACACGCCTGCGCACAGCGCATCATCATCGGATCGTCGGGCATGGACATACACGCCTCGGCGCACATGTCGCAGGCCTTGGCGCACATCGCGCACATCTCGGCCGACATCGGCGAGCGGCGCATCATCATGTCCGCGCACATGCGGGTCGTCTCGGAGCAGTCCATGAGCGCCCGCATGATCTGCATCTGCGCCTGGCCGCCCATCTGCATGCAGGAGCTCATGGCTTCCTCGCAGATGTTGTGGCAGCTCATGCAGGCGTCGACGCAGTCCTGCATCTCCTTGCTCATGGCGGCCATGGCGCCGGGCTGGGTGTTGGTCACGGCTCCTCCTTGGGGGACGAGAGGGGCCCGGGGCGGGCCCCGTTCCCCTCCGTCGTACGCCCCGGCACCCCGACGCGCCATCCGGCACACACACCGGCTCCGCTGCACCCGTCCGGGTGAGGCCGCGGTGCCGCGCGGGAGGGGAGCCCGCAGTGGCGGGCGCGGACGGGCGCCTGCCGCACGGGGCGCGCGTCCGCCGGAAACACTACGGCCCCCGGCGCGTGCCGGGGGCCGTGGTACTCGTGGTGTCCGGGTCACCCGCCTCGCCGTTACGGCAGGTTCCTCGCCATCACGATCCGCTGCACTTGGTTCGTGCCCTCATAAATCTGGGTGATCTTGGCGTCGCGCATCATGCGCTCGACCGGGTAGTCGCGGGTGTAGCCGTAGCCGCCGAGGAGCTGGACGGCGTCGGTGGTGACCTCCATGGCGACGTCGGAGGCGAAGCACTTGGCGGCGGCGCCCTGGAAGGTGAGGTCGGGGTCGTTGCGCTCGGACTTGGCGGCGGCCGCGTAGGTCAGCTGGCGGGCGGCCTCGATCTTCATGGCCATGTCCGCGAGCATGAACTGGATGCCCTGGAAGTCGCCGATCGGCTTGCCGAACTGCTTGCGCTCGCGCACATAGCCCTTGGCGTAGTCGAGGGCGCCCTGGGCGATGCCGAGGGCCTGGGCGGCGATGGTGATGCGGGTGTGGTCGAGGGTGCGCATCGCGGTGGCGAAGCCGGTGCCCTCGGCGCCGATCATGCGGTCGGCCGGGATGCGGACGTCGTCGAGGTAGACCTCGCGGGTCGGGGAGCCCTTGATGCCGAGCTTCTTCTCCGGGGCGCCGAAGGAGACACCCGGGTCGGACTTCTCCACCACGAAGGCGGAGATGCCCTTGCTGCGCTTGTCGGGGTCGGTGACGGCCATCACCGTGTAGAACTCCGAGACGCCGGCGTTGGTGATCCAGCGCTTGACGCCGTTGAGGACGTAGTGGTCGCCGTCGCGGACCGCCTTGGTCTTCATGCCGGCCGCGTCCGAGCCGGCGTCCGGCTCGGAGAGGCAGTACGAGAACATCGCGTCGCCCTTGGCGAGCGGGCCCAGGTACTTCTTCTTCAGCTCCTCGGAGCCGGAGAGGATCACCGGCAGGGAGCCCAGCTTGTTCACGGCGGGGATGAGGGAGGAGGAGGCGCACACGCGGGCCACCTCCTCGATCACGATGACCGTGGCGAGGGCGTCCGCGCCCGCGCCGCCGTACTCCTCGGGCACGTGCACGGCGTGCAGGTCGCCCGCGACCAGCGCGTCGAGGGCCTCCTGCGGGAAGCGCGCCTCCTCGTCCACCGCGGCGGCGTACGGCGCGATCTTCGCCTCGGCCAGCGAGCGGACGGCGTCGCGGAGCATGTCGTGCTCCTCGGACGGGCGGTACAGGTCGAAGTCAGCCGATCCGGCCAAGGTCTCTCACTCCAAAGAAGACGCACTGACGCTAATTACCGTTAAGTAACTCAAATTTTAGAGGTCCGCCCACGCCCGTGAGTACGTGAGCTTGACGACAGCCGGGACACTGCCCGGCGAAGACCGCTCCCATGCCCCGGATATGCTCGGGCACCGCATCACCATCGTCCCTCTTGGAGCACCCATGAGCCTCAAGATCACTGTGATCGGCACCGGCTATCTCGGCGCGACCCACGCCGCGGCCATGGCCGAGCTCGGTTTCGAGGTGCTCGGGCTGGACGTCGTGCCCGAGAAGATCGAGACGCTGCGGCGGGGCGAGGTCCCGATGTACGAGCCCGGCCTCGAGGAGCTGCTGCGCCGGCACGTGGCCGGGATCGAGGGCTCGACGGGGCGGCTGCGCTTCACGATGGACTTCGCCGAGGCGGCGGCGTTCGGCGACATCCACTTCGTCTGCGTGAACACTCCGCAGAAGCACGGCGAGTACGCCTGCGACATGTCCTACGTCGACTCCGCGATCACCTCGCTCGCGCCGCACCTGACCGGGCCCGCCCTGGTGGTCGGCAAGTCGACCGTGCCCGTGGGCTCCGCCGACCGGCTGGCCCGGCTGATCGCCGAGCTGGCCCCCGCGGGCGAGGACGTGGAGCTCGCGTGGAACCCGGAGTTCCTGCGCGAGGGCTTCGCGGTGCGGGACACCCTGCACCCGGACCGGATCGTGGTGGGCGTGCGCAGCGAGCGGGCGGAGAAGCTGCTGCGCGAGGTGTACGCCACGCCGATCGGCGAGGGCTCCCCGTTCGTGGTCACCGACTTCCCTACCGCGGAGCTGGTGAAGACCTCCGCGAACTCCTTCCTCGCCACGAAGATCTCCTTCATCAACGCCATGGCCGAGGTGTGCGAGGCGGCGGGCGGCGACGTCGCGAAGCTGGCGGAGGCGATCGGGTACGACGACCGGATCGGCAGCAAGTTCCTGCGGGCCGGCATCGGCTTCGGCGGCGGCTGCCTGCCCAAGGACATCCGGGCCTTCATGGCGCGCGCCGGCGAGCTGGGCGCCGACCAGGCGCTGACCTTCCTGCGCGAGATCGACTCGATCAACATGCGCCAGCGCGGGCAGATGGTGGAGCTGGCCCGGCAGGCGCTGGGCGGCGGTCCGTTCCTCGGCAAGCGGGTCGCGGTGCTGGGCGCCACCTTCAAGCCCGACTCGGACGACGTGCGCGACTCGCCGGCGCTGAACGTGGCCGGCCAGATCCACCTCCAGGGCGGCCAGGTGACGGTCTACGACCCCAAGGGCATGGACAACGCCCGCCGGGTCTTCCCCACGCTCGGCTACGCCGGATCGGCGCTGGAGGCGGTGCGGGGCGCGGACGTCGTGCTGCATCTGACGGAGTGGCGCGAGTTCCGCGAGCTGGACCCGGCGGCGCTGGGCGAGGCCGTGGCGGTCCGGCTGGTGCTCGACGGGCGCAACGCGCTGGACCCGGAGCTGTGGCGGCGGGCCGGCTGGACGTACCGGGCGATGGGCCGCCCGACGGCGTAACGGCCGGGGACGGCCGGGGACGGCCGGACCGGCGAGGGGGCTCGCGGGCGGGCGACGCCGGTTCGGCCGAGGCTCAGTCGGCCGAACCGGCGTCTTCCCGCATTCTGCACCACCGCGCGGCCGCGCGGCGGTGAACCCGGGGTGGATCCGTCCGGGATCACACCTCCTTCGCGCGATAGCGCCGCATCTTGGCACGCGCCCCGCACACCCGCATGGAGCACCAGCGGCCCCGTCCGGCCGGGCTGCGGTCGTAGTACGCCCAGTGGCAGGTGTCGGCCTCGCACGCCTTGAGCCGCGTCCAGGTGCCCTCCACGAGCGCCTGGGCCACCGCGGCGGCGACCCGGGAGAGCAGGGGGGCGGGGTCGAGGGGGGCCAGACGCGCGGAGCCGTCGCGGTCGTCGACGGCCACGACCAGCGGGGACGCGGCGAGAAGCTCGCCGAGGGGGGTCACCGGGCGGTGCGGCGGGTGACCGGCGTGCGCGAGCAGCGCGGCCCGCAGGGACTCGCGCAGCTCGCGGGCCGCGGGCAGGCCGGCCTCCGTGATCCCGAAGGGCGCCCGGCCGTCCGCGGTGTCGAGCGAGTCGGCGCCCGACTCGACGTCCAGCGTGTTCACCAGGGACTCGACCAGAGCCAGGCCCCCCGGCGCGGGCGATCTCTCACTCATGCCAGCGACGGTACCCCGCAAAAGGGGGATCGCCGAGATAAGCCCAAAAGGGGCCACGGGGTGATCTTGAAGCCTTGAGTGCCCGGGCTCACCTACGGCGGCGGGCGGCTGGATCGCGCTCGGCGACGTGCTGGGCGACCGCATCGACGCCGGGACGTGCATACCGTTCCAGGGACCGCACGGACGCGTGCCGCGAGCGGGCCAGCAGCATGGGCGTGGACGTGCCGTCCTCCGCGTCGTGGGTGAGCGCACTGTGGCGGAGCCGGTGGAGCGTCCAGCCCTCCAGTTCGTCGAAGTCGTCGGGGCTGGCGAGGGGGTTGGCCAGCAGTCGGGTGCTCGCCTCGAAGATTTCCTCGGCGCGGCGGTAGGACAGTCTCGCGCGGCCGGTGGCCGGGCAGATGTCCAGGCTCGGGGTGCGAGCAGGGGCTCTGCGGTCGGTGAGGAAGAGCGGGCCGCGGGTGCGGCCGGCGATGAGGCGAGGCAGGAGCTGGGCGGTGCCGGACTGCCAGTGGATCCATTCGATGGCGCCGCCCTTGGAGACGACGCGTCCGCGCTTGTCAGAGGGGAACAGCTCTTCGATGTTCAGGCACAGAATCTCGTCTGCTCTGGCCGCGCTCTCGTAGAGGAGCTTCCAGAACGTCTTCTCCCGTACGGACGCGTCCAGTTGCCATAGGGCGGTGATCTGTGGTTTGGACAGTGCCTTCGTACGGTCCGGCGGGGCCGGGCGGCGCTCGATCCCGATCGTGGGGTCGGCTTCGATCCACCCTTGAGCCTGCCACCATCCGAGCGCCTTGCGCGCGATGGACAGTTCACGGTTGACGGTGTCGGCGTCCATCTCGTCCGCCCGCGCCGCGGCGAGTTCGGCGAGCGCCGACGGCAGTTCAGGGTCGTCGATCGCGGCTAGCTCGAAAGGTGCGGGCTTGGCGCCGCGGCGATCGGGCCCGGTCGGTGCCGGTTCGCCGCGCAGCATCCATCCCCAAGTGGTGAGCGAGATCCGGTAGATCCGTGCGGAGGACTTCGCGATGCCCGCGCCGGTGAGGTACCGCTCGACCGCAGCTTCGTACGACGGGGGCCGGGCGGACAGCGGCACGACCCGGGCGCGCGGCAACCGTAATGCGCCCCCGTTCTCCGGCGCGGCCGCCCGTTCGATTGCCACCCGTCCGCCCCTTTCGGCCCTGCCGCAGTAAATGCGTACACCTCACCCCGCATCACGATCCTGGCGCGAGATCGAACATCCAAGGTCGCTGAAGGGGCGCCGAGGGAAGGGTATCGGCTCTGCCGCAGTAAATCCGGTATTTACTGCGGCAGACACCAAACGCTCACGTCCCTTTGTCGCGCACAGCTGGAGAAGGATCTTAAAGATGCACTACTTTCTAAAGCCCCTTTAACTGAGGGGTGGTTGGCTCAATACTCGGGGGAGGAAAAGATGGTGGAGCTCGGGATCCTGGCAGGCGCGGCGGTAGGCATCGCAGCGGACTTCCTGGCCGGAGTCGTGCAGGACGTGGCGGCCGGCACCGTGACAGAACTGGTGAGGCAGCGCCTGGGGTCGACCGATGACGGCGCGAGAGCGCTGGACCGGCTTGAAGACACTCCGCAGGACTCCGGACGGCGAATGGAAGCCGCGAGCATGCTAGCCAGCGCCGCTCAGAGCGACCCTGCGTTCGCGCAGGCCCTGAACGACGCGGTGAACGTCTACCACCAGGACACGGACCAGGGCACCGCCACCTCCGGCTCGCCGCACCACCAGGTCAACATCAGCGGTGGTGACATCAGCGGGAAGGGCCACCAGGTCGCCGGCGGCAACATTGACAACAGCAGGAAGCGCAACATCCGCATCGGCTTCGGAGCGTTCGCCCTCCTCGCTGTCGTCCTCGGTGGCTACGGAGTCACGCAGTGGGTCGGCGGCGACGGCGGGACCAAAGCAAATGGCCAGCCGTCCATTTCGGGAGATACGGTCGGCCCGCAGGGTTCTGCTGTCGGCGACGCGAAAGTACCGGAATCCAAGACGGTCAACTTCGACATCCAGGGGACGTATATCGACTTGGGAGGCGGTAAGACCATCTACCGCTCTCGCGGGAAGGTAACCGCAACGGTTGGTCAGCCCACCCAAAGCGACGACGCGTGCGGACTGAAGGCTCTTCCCGGCAAGTCAATCGTTCCGGTGACGCTCGAAGTCCTCAATGCAAACGATCCACGCTGGGAAGCTGATTCCAGCAAGTTCGATCCCGATACCGCCACGATTTCCATTAAGGGCGTCCCGGAGGGGGTGACGTACTACACCCGAAACGAGGTGGTCAACTGTGGACCTGGGCTTCTGCTTGGGAGTCGAGGCGGTTCTGGGGCTGTGAACACCGGGACACTCATCCTGCAAGGAGTGCCTGAAGGGAAAACATCCGATATCACCTTCGAAGTCAAGGGCCCCGATAGTGTCCTCGATAAGTATGAGGAAGGGATGACGTACAAGGAAGGGCGCCCTCAGCCCTTCTCAATCTCGGTTCAAGGTTAGTCACACTTCGTGGTCCACGCGTGGATATACGTCAGTGCCTGACGGCACTGACTTCTCGGAGCAAGGAGGGGAGTAGATGGCCGCACCGGGACGTCGGGAGCGGATGCGGGCCCAGATGTCTGGCGAAGTGCGGTCCATTGCCCGCCACATCATCGCTCACCAGGGCGTCGAGGCTCTCACCCTTGCGGAGATCGCGCGACGTGTCGGCGTGACCCCTGCAGCCCTGTATCACCATTTCGATGACGGACTCCCGGAGATCGTGTACCGGGTCGCCGAGGACATCGTCGACGACCTGGTACACGAGCTGCAGTCCGCAGCCGATTCCCACCCTGAAGACAAATTCGCGATGCGGATGATCGAGCCAGTGCGTGCACTTCGCAACTGGGCAATAACGCACCAGTCCGAATTCAATCTGCTGTTCGGTACCCCGTCCGCAGCCGCCGGTGACGCCCACGCAGAGCTGACCAGCGCCTGGGTGCGGCGGCTTGCCGCCGTCTGGGGCCCGATCTTCGTGCAGCTGTGGGCGGAACGCCGGTTTCCGGTCCTCGCAGACGATGAAATGGACCCTCGTCTGCGGCAACAGATGCAGGATTACCGAGCAGACACCGGCGTGGACCTTCCCCCTGGCGCGATGGTTGTGATGCTGAGCTGCTGGCGGTCGCTCTACGGTCAAATCGCGTTGGAGGTCTTCGGGCACTTCGCCCCCCTCTTCTCCGACCAGGAGCCCATGTTCGAGCTGCTGATGCAAGACCTGATGCGTGGCATGGGCCTCGAAGACCAGTACCAGCCGCCGACCAGATAAGCCCTGAATCGCCGACATTAATTGCAGGGAAGGCTGGAACTTGAGCTAAAGCGCGTACGTACACCAAGGCGACCACACAGCAATGCTTGAAAGGGATTTCGTCGGTGACTCAGAGAACTGACCTTGTCGATGTGAAGATCGAAAATCAAGTGCTCTGGATCGGGGCAGACGCTTATCCGTTGCGGAACGTAACGGCCACTCGCCGCCAGGTCATTGAAGCTGATCGCGGGGGCAGCGTAAAGAGCTTCGTAAAGTCCGTCATCGCACTTTTTGTTGCCATGGTCATTTTGATGACAGCAGGCGAGACTTTCAGTCAGACGTTGAAGGAACTTGCGCCAGGCGTCTCGGTCCTCGTGTTCCTCATACTGGTCATCGTGCTAGTGAAGAGGCTGCGCACGCCAGACGTCCACGTGCTGAACATCGAGACGCCCAGCGCAGCAGAGACGGTCATTGCAAGCACCGACTGGATTAAGGTACACGCCCTCAACAAGCAGATCACGGAAGCGATTAGCGACCCGAACACGGAATTCCACGTGCAGATCGAGACCGTGCACATTGGCGACAAAATCACGCAACACGGCGGCTACAACATCGGAAAGCAGGCTGGGTGAAGTGAGCAACAGTTTCCATATTGGCGACTCCGTCACGCAGTACGGTGACCACAACATCGGTATCGCTAAGAGCCAGGCACCCGCTGAGGCCGGGGCACATTTGGAGACGCTGCTTGAGGCGGTGCGGCTCTTGCGAGAGCACGTTCCCGAGGAGGACCAACAGGTCCTTGACGACGCGCTGGAGACGATCGAGGCGGAGCCAAGTTCCCCTAACGGCGCTGTACGTCGGGCGCTCGCAAGTATTGCCGGCATCGCCTCGATGGTTGGCACCATTGGTGTTCCTGTGATTGAGGCAGTGCAGGGTGTAAGAGCAGCCCTCGGGGGCTGACTGCCACTGTCACACCGGGGGTGCGACCGTATCGGGCAGACCGGGTCGAAGTCCCGATGTAGTTCGCCGCTCGTTGTGAGCGAGTCACCGACGCCAGCCACAAGGAGGCTGATTGATGTCTACGTGGTTGATCATCGAAGAGGAGACGGTCACAGCCGATGGGCTGGCATCGCATCGACAGGTCAAGGCTCGGACGGTGAGCGGGAACAAGACGCGGGAGGAGGCACTCGTCGAACTGCACAAGGCGGCCAGGAACTACGACTCCGACTCGCTGAAGCGCGGCTCAACGGTGGTGGGACGAGGCAGTGACGGCTCCTTCTGGGTGCTTCCGAAGAACGGCAAGGGCCACGCCTCCTGCAACCTCCGACTCATCGAGCAGATACGTCCCTGAGCCGTGCTGATTCCTGTCGCTGAAGCCGTTGGGCCGGATCAGGCAGCCTGGCCGTAGCCGCCAGCGGCCTGGTCTGGCTCGCGCAGCAGGGTGAAGTCGACGTCGAGTTTCGGGTGATACGCCTCTGGCTCGATGCCGAGTTCGTGCGTGCTGTACTCGCCGAACCGTTTGATGTGCTCGGTCAGGTATGGCGAGATGTGCGCCAGGTCCTCGGGGTCGATCTCCCATCCCTCCTCCAGGAGCTGGCGGACGATCTCGGCGATGTCCAGGGCGTTGTGGAAGATCACGGCGTTGGTCAACAAGGCGTTGAACTTCATCGCCTTCTCCTGCTCGACAGGATCGTTGTCGGCGATGACGCCCCGGTTGCCGAAGCCGACCCACTGGGAGAACCGGTTGAACGACTCCACCTTGTTCGTCGCCGCTGTCACCCGCCGGCGCAGCGGCGCGTCCGTCAGATACCGAAGCAGCTGCACTGTACGGATCACACGGCCGACCTCGCGGAACGCGGTGTACGTGGCGTTCTTGTGGGAGCCGGAGCGCAGCCGCTTGAGCAGCGTCGCCGAGGAGATGACACCCTCACGGACGGAGACGGCCACCCGCATCAGGTGCCGGAACTGGGACTCGATCAGGTCGAAGTCGATGACGTTCTTCCCGGCCTCGCCGAACAGGGCGTCGATGTGCACGTACTCGGTGGTCTTGGACGGCCGGTAGAAGACCAGGCCCTTCCAGTTCCTGATCCTGGGCATCAGGTCGAAGCCCAGCAGGTGCGCCAGAGTGAAGACAGGCAGTGACTGGCCCTGCGTGTCGGCGTGCACGGTGGTGGGCTTGACCTCGGAGGCGTTCTTGAGCAGGCCCTCGATGATGTAGACGGCCTCCCACACCCCGCACGGAATGAAGTGCGTGAACAGCGCGATGTAGGTGTCCGAGATATGGTGGTAGGCGATGCCGCCCGGCTTGCCGTACCTGACGGACGTCTCGGCGAGCAGGTTGTCGAGGTAAGTGTCCATGTGCGTGCCGTCCGCCGCGACGGACGGGCCCATGTTGGTGCCCTTGACGAAGGTGGTGAGCACGTACCGGCCGAACGGGTCGGCGAGCTTCGGGTCGTGGCCCGAGGGCGGCCCGAAACGGCGCCACCACTCCACCCAGTACGCGGTCCGCGCACAGATCCCGATCAGCGTGCGCTCCGGCATCCTCGCCTTGACCTCCTGCTCCAGCCGCTTCGCCGACGGCCGCTGTCCCTCCGAGCGGTGCGCCTTGAGCGACGGGATACCGGTCGCCGGGTCGATGACCAGGCTCTCGTTGTCCGGATACCCGGCGTCGAAGCCGGCGGCCTCACCCTCGTCCTCGGCCAGCCCAATCTCCACCAGGTAGGCGGGCAGCTTCTCCTCGACGACCTCCCACGCGAGCAACTGCTTGGACCAGTCGCCGTACTCCTCCGAGCCGGCCACCGCCACATCCCCGGTGCGCAGTTCCTCGGCGAGGTAGGTGAACACCATCGCCTCGAAGTGCCGGCGCACGAACTGCCCCGGCCGCGTCCGGTCGACCACGGCCTTCTGCCAGTTCTGCGTGGCGAAGGAGACGTCGACCGGACGGCCGTCCTCACCGAGCGCGCTGATGTACTCGCCGCGGGCGCCCTGGTTGCGGCGGGCGTGCGCGAGCGCGGCCAGCGCCGTCCGGTCCTCCGAGGTCGCGGCGAACTCCAGCTTCCCGGCCAGGTCGAACATCAGGGCCCGGTCCCGGCCGATCTGCCCGTACAGCAGCACCTCCCAGAAGTTGCCGTGATGGGCGGAGACCTTCTCGATCTGCTCGTACTCCCTGGCGAACCCGCCGAACCCCTCCACCGCCCGGGTCACCGTGCCCAGCCCTCCGGCCTGCACCGTCATGGCCTTCAGGAAGGCGAGCACCGCCGGGGACACTTTCCCCTCCAGCCGCCGGGTGACCTCGTCGGCCGGCGCCTGTTCGTCCAGGCCCTGAAGGGCTCCGGCCGCCTCGGCGGTCATCGCGGCGGCCTTCGCCAGCGCCTCCTGGGCCGGGCCACCGTCATCGAGGTGCTTAAGCACCGTGCGGTAGTTGCCGATCAGAGTCTCGGTCATCTCCCGCTCGGCGAGCCTCAGCGCCTGCAGTTCCTCCTTCGCCCTCTTCGTCTTCGACCCGACCCGCTTGCAGAACATCAGCGCCAGCTCGTCCCGCACCCGCATCCGTGCCTTGTGCACCAGGCACGCCATCAACGCGACCCGCTTGACCGGCGTGTACGCCTTCAGCTCGGACGCGTCCGCCGCATCCGCCTCCCCGGCGAAATCCGTGACCTTCCGCGGAGCCACACCGTCCGTCCACACCCAGGAATCGCCCAGGGCATCCAGCCACTCCAGCTGCGCGATCAGCCGCTTGAAGTGCGACCAGGTCGGACTCTGCGCGAACTTCTTCAGCCGGTTGTACTGCGTGGTGCCGTCCGCGTCGCGCTCCTCCAGGAGCCGCATCAGCCCCGCCCGCTCCACCGCGCTCATCCGGTCGTGGATGCCCGCGCAGATCGACGCATTGACCTCCTTGCGGACGGTCGAAGCCATCGCGTCCAGGGTGGAGAACGCCGGCAGCTCCAGTCCGGCCCCCACGACCTTCTCCAGCGCGATGTTGATCAGATCTGCCGGGCGGTTCTTCGCCGCGGCCTCGCTGCGGATCGACGCCTCGGCGATCCTCCGGGCCTCGGCCTGGTCGTAGACCACGCCCACCCGCTGCCGCACCAGGCCCCGGTGGTTCTTCGCGGTCTTCACCGCCTGGTACAGCGGCAGCGTGCCCTCCGGCAGCTCCACCGCCCGCCGCACGAAGTCCACCACCATCTCCGGGACGTCCTCCAGCCTGGGGAAACACCCCATCCGCTGATAGGACTTCAGCATCAGCAGTAGCGCCAACAGATGCTCGTCGCAGTCCGTGACCTCCGACGCCCACGCGACCTCATCACGTGTCGGCGAGAAGAACAGATGCAGCTCATGCGCGGTGATCAGCCGCTTGAACCGCGGATACGCGGTCCGCTCGATCGAGGTCACAAGTCCCGCCCCGGCCCCAGACGACAAGCCCAACATCACACCAACGAGGCCAAGCCGAACAGGTGACGGGTTGCGGCCTCAAGGCATCAAGATCATCTCGTGGCCCCTTCTGGGCTTATCTCGGCGATCCCCCCAAACCGGTTGCGGCGTTACCGGCTATACGGGAGCATGCGGTAACGGTTACCGGTTACCCGCCTCTGTGGGTAACCGGCTACCGCCGAACCGATCATCCGTCACTGGGAGGCAGCAATGGCTCTGGCCGAACTGGGTGTCGTCGTCCTGGACTGTCCCGACCCGCGCGCGCTCGCCGGTTTCTACGCCGGGGTGCTGGGCGGCACCGTCGAGGGCGAGGGCGACTGGGTGGACCTGAAGGTGCCGGGCGGACCCGCGCTGGCCTTCCAGAAGGCACCGGGGTTCGTGCCGCCGAAGTGGCCGGCGGCCGACCACTCGCAGCAGTTCCACCTGGACCTGACCGTCGAGGACCTGGACGCGGCGGAGAAGGGCGTCCTCGAGCTCGGGGCCAGGCCGCTGGACGCGGAGGACCGGGCCCGTACGTTCCGGGTTTACGCGGACCCGGCCGGGCACCCGTTCTGCCTCTGCGCCTGCTGACACCGGCGGGCGCCCGCTGACGCCCGCTGACGCCGGCGGACACCGACAGACAGGAGAGCCCGATGCCCGCCGTGGCACGTCTGCGTTCCGTCGTGATCGACTGTCCCGACCCGCACGCCCTGGCCGGGTTCTACGCCCGGGTGGGCGGCGGCACGCCGCAGGCCGAGGACGACGACTGGGTCGTCCTGCGGATCCCGGACGGGCCGCGGCTGGCGTTCCAGCGGGCGCCCGGGTACGCCCCGCCCCGGTGGCCGCGCGCCGACCGGGACTCCCAGCAGTTCCACCTGGACTTCGACGCGGGCGCCACCTGGGAGGAGATGGACGCGGCCCACGAGAAGGTGCTGGCCCTGGGCGCCCGCCCGCTGGATGTGGAGGACGCGGAGAAGAAGGACTTCCGGGTGTACGCCGACCCGGCCGGGCACCCGTTCTGCCTGTGCCGGATCGAGCACCTCTGAGACCGCCCGTCCCGCCGGGGCCCGGGGTTCAGCCGTCGAGTTCCTCGAGGGTGGCGTTGGAGGGGCCGCGGGTGGTGCGCAGCTCGCGGGCCACGTCCTCGGCGGCGCCCAGCACGCGCACCGCGTTCTGCCAGGTCAGCTTGGCCAGGTCGGACGTCGACCAGCCGCGGTCCAGCAGTTCGGCGAGCAGGTTCGGGTAGCCGGAGACGTCGTCGAGGCCGTCGGGGGTGAAGGCCGTGCCGTCGTAGTCGCCGCCGATGCCGAGGTGGTCGACACCGGCGACCTCGCGCATGTGGTCCAGGTGGTCGGCGACCGTGGACACCGTGGCGACCGGGCGCGGGCTGCGCTCCTCGAAGGCGCGGTGCACCTTCATCGCCTCGGGGGTGGTGTCGAGGTGGTGGAAGCCGTGGGCGCGCATGTTCTCGTCGGCGGCGGCCGTCCAGTCGACGGCGGCCTGGAGCACGAACTTCGGCACGAAGGTGACCATGGCCACGCCGCCGTTCGCGGGCAGCCGCTCCAGCACGTCGTCCGGGATGTTGCGCGGGTGGTCGCAGACGGCCCGCGCGGAGGAGTGCGAGAAGATCACCGGCGCGGAGCTGGCGTCCAGCGCGTCCCGCATGGTGGTGGCGGCCACGTGGGAGAGGTCGACCAGCATGCCCAGGCGGTTCATCTCCCGCACCACCGCGCGGCCGAAGGCCGACAGACCGCCCACCCGCGGGGTGTCCGTGGCCGAGTCCGCCCACGGCACGTTGTCGTTGTGGGTGAGGGTCAGGTAGCGGACGCCCAGCTCGTACAGCCCGCGCAGGGTGCCCAGGGAGCCGGCGATGCTGTGGCCGCCCTCGGCGCCCATCAGGGAGGCGATGCGGCCCTGCGCGCGCGCCGCCTCCATGTCGGCGGCGGTCAGGGCGGGGGCCAGGTCCGCCGGGTAGCGGGCGAGCAGCTGCCGTACGCAGTCGATCTGCTCCAGGGTCGCCGCCACCGGCTCGGGCTGGTCGGCGGGGACGTACACCGACCAGTACTGCGCGCCGACGCCGCCCTCGCGCAGGCGCGGGATGTCGGTGTGCAGGCGGGCGCTCTGGCGCGCGGCGACGTCCAGGGCCCCGAGGTCGTAGCGGGCCTGCTTGCGCAGCGCCCAGGGCAGGTCGTTGTGGCCGTCGACGACCGGGAACTCGCGCAGCAGTTCCCGTGCGCGCTCCAGGTGGCTCACGGCGGTCACTTCCCCGCGCCGCAGCCGAAACCGCCGCCGGCGCCCTCGACCTTGGTGCGCAGCCGCTTGCCCTTCTCGGTGGCCTGGTCGTTGAGCTC
This sequence comes from Streptomyces sp. NPDC004065, assembly GCF_044903565.1. Taxonomy (NCBI): domain Bacteria; kingdom Bacillati; phylum Actinomycetota; class Actinomycetes; order Kitasatosporales; family Streptomycetaceae; genus Streptomyces; species Streptomyces sp. NPDC004065. The sequence continues at coordinate 52,251 of NZ_JBJDQT010000036.1, forward strand.
CTGCTGGAACTCCCGCATCCGGGCGAGCAGTTCCTCGTCGTGGGCGGCGAGGATGCGCGCGGCGAGCAGTCCGGCGTTGCGGGCGCCGCCCACGGAGACGGTCGCCACGGGGACCCCGGCCGGCATCTGCACGATCGACAGCAGCGAGTCCATGCCGTCCAGGTACTTCAGCGGCACGGGCACACCGATCACCGGCAGCGGGGTGACGGAGGCGAGCATGCCGGGCAGGTGGGCGGCACCGCCCGCGCCCGCGATGATCGCCTTCAGCCCGCGCTCGGCCGCCTGCTCGCCGTAGGTGATCATCTCGCGCGGCATGCGGTGCGCGGAGACGACGTCGACCTCGTAGGCGATCTCGAACTCGTCGAGCGCCTTGGCGGCGGCCTCCATGACGGGCCAGTCGGAGTCCGACCCCATGACGATGCCAACAACAGGGCTCATTCGGTGATGGTGCCTCTCAGGTAGCCGGCTGCGTGACGGGCGCGCTCGAGCACCTCGTCCAGGTCGTCGCCGTAGGTGTTGACGTGTCCCACCTTGCGGCCGGGCTTCACGTCCTTGCCGTACATGTGGATCTTCAACTGGGGGTCGCGGGCCATGCAGTGCAGGTACGCCGAGTACATGTCGGGGTAGTCGCCGCCGAGCACGTTGACCATGACCGTCCACTTCGCGCGCGGGCGCGGGTCGCCCAGCGGCAGGTCGAGGACCGCGCGGACGTGGTTGGCGAACTGCGAGGTGACCGCGCCGTCCATCGACCAGTGGCCCGAGTTGTGCGGGCGCATGGCCAGTTCGTTGACGAGGACGCGGCCGTCGCGGGTCTGGAACAGCTCGACGGCGAGGTGGCCGACGACGCCGAGTTCCTTCGCGATCCGCAGCGCCATCTCCTCGGCCTGGAGCGCGAGGTTCTCGTCCAGGCCGGGGGCCGGGGCGATCACCGTGTCGCAGACGCCGTTCACCTGGCGCGACTCGACCACGGGGTAGGCGACGGCCTGGCCGTGCGGGGAGCGTACGACGTTGGCGGCGAGCTCGCGGACGAAGTCGACCTTCTCCTCGGCGAGGACGGGCACGCCGGCCCGGAAGGGCTCCTCGGCCTCCTCCACCGAGCGGACCACCCAGACGCCCTTGCCGTCATAGCCGCCGCGGACCGTCTTCAGGACGACGGGGAACCCGTCCGCCGGCCGCCCGCCGTCCTCGCCGGCGGAGGCGCCGGGCCCGTCCTGTGCCCCGGGGCCGTCCTGGGCCGCGAGCTCGGCCGCGAACGCGGCCACGTCCTGCGGATCGGTCACGATCCGGTGCCGCGGGCACGGCACGCCGATCGCGTCGAGCCTGGCCCGCATCACGCCCTTGTCCTGGGCGTGCACGAGCGCGTCGGGGCCGGGGCGCACGGGTATGCCGTCCGCCTCCAGGGCCCGCAGGTGCTCGGTGGGCACGTGCTCGTGATCGAAGGTGATCACGTCACAGCCCCGCGCGAAGGCGCGCAGCGTCTCCAGGTCGCGGTAGTCGCCGACGACGACATCGCTCACGACCTGCGCCGCGGAGTCCTGTGGGGTGTCACTGAGGAGCTTGAACCTGATGCCCAACGGGATGCCCGCCTCGTGTGTCATACGAGCGAGCTGACCCCCGCCGACCATGCCGACTACCGGGAATGTCACGCCTCAAGGGTATCGGCCGCGCCACGGCGGCCGGATCCCGCCCGCGCGGGCCGCGCGGCATTGCGGACGTACCGCCCGCAGCCGCCGGAATCGGTGGTTTCGCTCCCGTCGTTTCCCGGCCTCTTTCCGACCGGGGTTACCCAGCTCACGGCCGGTCCCCGGGCGCGGGCAGCGGGCGCTGGTTAGCATGGCGGGGTTGACACAACCGACCGGACGGGGGCCTGCACGGCCATGGGACAGGGTTCCTCGGGACTCCGATCGGCGCCCCCGGCGCCCCGGAGCGCGTTGCGCCGGCGCATCGGACAGCTGTGGCGCGAGGTCGCGAAGTTCGGTGCGGTGGGCGGGGCGGGGCTCCTGGTCAACCTGCTCGTCTTCAACCTGGTGCGGAACGTGACCGACCTCCAGGTGGTGCGGGCGAGCGTCATCGCGACCGTCGTCGCGATCATCTTCAACTACGTCGGCTTCCGCTACTTCACCTACCGGGACCGCGACAAGAGCGGCCGCACCAAGGAACTCACCCTGTTCCTGCTGTTCAGCGTGGTCGGGCTGGTGATCGAGAACGGTGTGCTGTACCTGGCGACGTACGGCTTCGGCTGGGACAGCCGGCTGCAGAGCAACATCTTCAAGTTCCTGGGCATCGGCGTGGCGACCCTGTTCCGCTTCTGGTCCTACCGCACCTGGGTATTCCGCGCCCTCCCGGTCCGCGACACGGTGGCGGACGCGGAGTCGATCCTGGCGGCCGAGTCGAAGAAGCCCCGCACCCGGGTCCCGCGCTGACCGTCGCGCGCCGGCCCGTCCCGCGGACCGCGCCGACCGCACCTCGGACCGCGCCAACCGTTTCGCGGGCCGCGCCGACCGTCGCGGGCCGCGCCGACCGTCCCCAGGACCGCGCCGACCGTCCCCCGGGCCGCGCGGGCGGGCCGGCGGGTCCGGCGGGTCCGGCGGGTCAGCGGACCGTCGGGGCGTCCTCGGCGGTCTTCTTCGGCGGCGGGGTGCGCGACAGGAACAGGCCGAAGACCGGCGGCTGGGCCTGGAGCAGTTCCAGACGGCCCCCGTCGGCCTCCGCGAGGTCCCGGGCGACCGCGAGGCCGATGCCCGTGGAGTTGCGGCCGCTGATCGTGCGCTCGAAGATGCGGGCGCCCAGGTCGGCGGGGACGCCCGGCCCCTCGTCGGTGACCTCGACGACCGCCTGGTTGCCGGTGACGCGGGTGCGCAGCGCCACCGTGCCGCCGCCGTGCATCAGGGAGTTCTCGATCAGCGCCGCCAGCACCTGCGCCACCGCGCCCGGTGTGCCCACCGCCCGCAGGTGCCGCTTGCCGGAGCTGACGATCGCGCGGCCGGCGCTGCGGTAGGCCGGCCGCCACTCGGCGATCTGCTGCTGGATCACCTCGTCGAGGTCGAAGGAGACGGCGGAGCCGCTGCGCGGGTCGCGGGAGTTGGTCAGCAGGCGTTCCACCACGTCCGTCAGCCGCTCGACCTGGGTGAGCGCGACGTTCGCCTCCTCCTTCACCGTGTCCGGGTCGTCGGTGAGGGTGATCTCCTCCAGCCGCATGGACAGCGCGGTCAGCGGGGTGCGCAGCTGGTGGGAGGCGTCGGCGGCCAGTCGGCGCTCCGCGGTGAGCATGCGGGCGATCTTCTCGGCCGAGCGGTCCAGCACATCGGCGACCCGGTCCAGCTCGGGGACGCCGTAGCGCTTGTGGCGGGGACGCGGGTCGCCGGAGCCGAGGCGTTCGGCGGTCTCCGCGAGGTCGGTCAGCGGGGACGCGAGCCGGCTGGCCTGGCGGATCGCGAGCAGTACGGCGGCCACCACCGCGAGCAGCGCCACCAGCCCGATGATCAGCAGGGTGCGGCCGACCTCCCGGGTCACCGAGGAGCGTGACTCCTCCATGCGCACGGTCTCGCCCCGCTCACCGCGGGCCGTGGAATGGATCACGTCGCCGGCGGGCCTGCTGCCGATGCGGATCGGCCGCTGTCCCGGGATGCTCACCACGGCGTACTGGCCGGGGGCCACCTGGTCGGCCAGGATCCGCGCGTTGACGGTCTCCGAGCCCATCAGCCGGCTGTCGACGATGCTGGCCAGCCGCAGCGCCTCGGAGTCCACGCGCTCCTGGGCGCTGTTGCTGATCGTCCGGGTCTCGACGATCACCAGGGAGACGCCGAAGACGGCGATCACGACGAGCACCACGGCGAGCGTGGACTGGATCAGTCGGCGGCGCATGTCCTCTTACCTGCGGGGGCGGCCCGGGTGATGGGGCTCAGCTCTTCTCGAAGCGGAAGCCCACGCCGCGCACGGTGGCGATGTAGCGGGGGTTCGCGGCGTCGTCGCCGAGCTTCTTGCGCAGCCAGGAGATGTGCATGTCGAGGGTCTTGGTGGACGACCACCAGGTGGTGTCCCAGACCTCGCGCATCAGCTGGTCGCGGGTGACGACCCGGCCCGCGTCCCGCACCAGCACCCGCAGCAGGTCGAACTCCTTGGCGGTGAGCTGGAGTTCCTCCTCGCCCATCCACGCCCGGTGGGACTCGACGTCGATGCGGACGCCGTGGGTCGCGGGCGGCTGCTGGGGCTCGGCGGCGCCGCGCCGGAGCAGGGCCCGGACCCGGGCGAGCAGTTCGGCGAGCCGGAACGGCTTGGTGACGTAGTCGTCGGCGCCCGCGTCGAGCCCGACGACGGTGTCCACCTCGTCGGCGCGCGCGGTGAGGATGAGGATGGGCACCGTGTGGCCGTCGGAGCGCAGCCGGCGGGCGACCTCCAGGCCGTCCATGCCGGGCAGGCCGAGGTCCAGCACGACCAGGTCGACGCCGCCCTGCATTCCGGCGTCGAGCGCGGCGGGTCCGTCCTCACGCACCTCGACCTCGTAGCCTTCCCGGCGCAGTGCGCGGGCCAGCGGCTCCGAGATGGACGCGTCGTCCTCGGCGAGCAGTACACGGGTCATGAGGTGATGGTAGTCCGCCGTGCCGTCCGTCAGTGCGGTGCTGCGGTGTGACGGGGAACCGGCTCTCTTACCTTGCGGCCGGCCTGCGGCCGGCTTGCGGCCGGCTTGCGGCTCGCGGGCACGGAACCTTCACCGCCCCTTGCCACGCCGTGGTCCGGACCAATCATCGGAAGATGCGATCCTTGGAAGACCTTCGAAAGGCCGCCGGGGTTGCCGCCATCACCTGTGATCCGCGTCTCAGGTGTGCCAAATCCGGTGTTGTCCTGCCGTATGGTGAGTTGAACGCCTGTAGCACGCAGCGGACCTTTGGTGTTCATCCGTCACCGAGGGTCCCTTTTGTGTGCGAGCCGGCCCGTGCGGCCGGCCGGAAGGAATGACCTAGGGCCGGGCCCCGCCCGCGGATCGACGCGGGTGGCGGCGTGGATCCCGGTGGCCGTCGTCCGCCGCTCCGTGACCCGGGGCGGACTCCCCTGGGCGTGGGGTGGGCGTCCGGCCCCGCCGGTGCCGGCCACCCCCACCGGGCGCGTCCCCGCTCATCGCGGCGCGTCCCGACCAGCAAGGAACGACCATGGCGTCCAGCCTGACGAAGGACTCGGTCCAACCGGGCACCCCCGGCTCCGAGAAGACCTTCTTCGGCCACCCCCGCGGCCTGGCCACCCTCTTCATGACCGAGATGTGGGAGCGCTTCTCCTACTACGGCATGAAGGCACTGCTCCCGCTGTACCTGGTGGCACCGGGCGGCCTGCACATGAGCGCGGCCTCCGCGACCGCGATCTACTCGGTGTACCTGTCCCTCGTGTACCTGCTCACGCTGCCCGGCGGCTGGTTCGCGGACCGCGTCCTCGGCCCCCGCAGGACGGTCGCCGTCGCGGGCGCGGTCATCATGCTCGGCCACCTCACCCTGGCGCTGCCCTTCTCCGGCACGTTCTTCGCGGGTCTCGGCCTGGTCGCGATCGGCTCCGGTCTGCTGAAGGCCAACATCTCCACCATGGTCGGCCACCTCTACGACGGCCCGGACGACCCGCGCCGCGACGGTGGCTTCACGGTCTTCTACATCGGCATCAACCTCGGCGCCTTCGCCGCCCCGCTGGTCATCGGTACCGTCGGCGAGAACGTCAACTGGCACTTCGGCTTCGCGCTGGCGGCGCTCGGCATGGCGCTGGGCCTGGCCCAGTTCCTGCTCGGCACCCGCCACCTGAGCTCCCGCTCGGACGTCGTCCCGACCCCGCTGTCGGCCGAGGAGAAGCGCGCCACCCTGACGAAGGCCGCCCTGTGGGCGGGCGTCGCGGTGGTCTTCTACGCGATCGTCGGCCTCTCCGGCGCCTACACGCTGAACTGGCTGCTGGTGCCGATCACCGTCGCCGGCCTGGTCATCCCGGTCCTGGTCATCGCCCGGATCAAGCGGGACCGCGCGCTCGACCGCGCCGAGCAGTCGAAGATGACGGCGTACATCTGGTTCTTCGTGGCCGCGGCCGTGTTCTGGATGATCTACGACCAGGGCGGCTCCACGGTGTCTCTGTTCGCCGACTCCTCGGCGAAGAACACCATCCTCGGCTGGAACTTCCCGGTCTCCTGGTACCAGTCGGTCAACCCGGTCATGATCATGGCCCTCGCCCCGGTCTTCGCCTGGGCGTGGCTGGCGCTGGCCCGGCGCGGCAAGGAGCCGAGCACCGCGGTGAAGTTCGCGATGGGCCTGGTGCTGATCGGCGCGTCCTTCTTCCTCTTCCTCGCCCCGCTGGCGATCGCCGACGGCGGTCACAAGGCGGCCGCGCTGTGGCTGGTCGCGATCTACTTCGTGCAGACCGTCGGCGAGCTGACGCTGTCCCCGGTGGGCCTGTCGGTCACCACGAAGATGGCTCCCGCGAAGTACGCCTCCCAGATGATGGGCGTCTGGTTCCTGGCCGTCACCGCCGGTGACGCCACGACCGGCCTGCTCTCCATCGCCGGCGTCGACCTCAACAAGACGGGCATCGTGACCCTGGAGGCCGCCCTCGCCGTGCTCGCCGGCGCGGCGGTGTGGATGTACCGCAGGAAGGTCAAGGAGCTGATGGGCGACGTGCACTGACGCACGCCCCCGCTCTCCCGGAGGGCCACCGCATCCCCAGGGACGCGGTGGCCCTCCGGCGTTCGCACGGCCCACGCCGCGCGGGCGCCACGGGGGCGGGGGGATGCGGCGGTGGCCGACGGGACAGGGCCGGTGGGCGGTTGACCGCCGACGGGACGGGGGCGGAGGGACGGCTGACGGTGCGTCGGACCGCCGGGCGGGCAGGAGAGGGGAGAGGCCGGAGGGGCGGCCTGTGCCTCACGGACGTACGCCGCACGGACGTGCGCCTCACGCACCTGCGCCGCACGGACGTACGCCGCACGGACGTGCGCCTCACGCACCTGTGCCTCACGGACGTACGCCGCACGGACGTGCGCCTCACGCACCTGCGCCTCAGGGACGCGCGCGCCTCACGGACCGGGGCCGCGCGGTCCGCGGCAGCCGTACGGTGCGGTTCCGCCCGGGGGCGGGGGCGGGGAGCCGTCCCGTCCGTCCGGTCCGTCCGGTCTACGCCGGGGCGCCCAGTTCCGCCCACACCCTCTTGCCGGCCACGCCGGGGGTGCGGAGCACGCCCCAGTCCAGGCACAGGCGCTGCACGATGAACATGCCGTGGCCGCCGGGGCGGCCGGCGCGGTGCGGGGTGCGCGGGGCCGGCTGGCCGGTGCCGCGGTCGGACACCTCGATGTGGATCACCTTGCTGTCGATGGTGATCTCCAGCACGTCCGGGCCCTCGGCGTGCAGACAGGCGTTGGTGACCAGTTCCGAGACGACGAGGAGGACGTCCTCGGCGGCGGCGCGCTGGTCGGCGGTCGCGGCGGGCAGCCAGCCGGAGTCGTACAGCGCCTGGCGGGTGAAGTCGCGGGCGAGCGGCACGACGCCGCTCTGGCCGTCGAAGCTCAGTCTGCGGACCTGGCGACCCCCCGACGGGACCGCCGGCGCGGCCGTCGCACCCCCTGCGGACGCTTCGGCAGCGGGCGCACCCCCCTCGGACACCCCGGAAGCGCCGCTGGGCTCCGGGCCGCGGTCGCCCGGCGAGTAAGGCCGGGTGGTGCTCATCAGCGCTTCACCTCACCGATTCACCGTTCACGATGCACGATTCAGAAGTCGTCACTGCACACGTACTTGGGCAGTACACCAGTACACACGCCATTCCGCCGGTCTCCGGATCCCGGCCCGGTGGCCGAACCGCCGAACCGCTCACAGGAAGTCTCCTGCCCGACCGATCCGGCGGAACACCACCGTATTCGGCGCGCCGGCCGTGGCGTCCGGACGCCGCGAGCGGCCGTGCCGTACGGGCCCGGACCTGCGCGACAGGGCGCGTCGGCTCGCGGAGGAGGGACCCGTGGGGCGCCGCCTCGGGGAGCGGGGTCCCGTGCGGCTCCGGGGCCCGGGGACACGGAGAGGACATGCGGTCGGCCCGGCGCCCGGCTCAGCCGGACTCGTCGGCCAGGGCGTCCTCGAGCGTGTCGTGCACGCTGAAGACCGCGTCCGCTCCGGTGATCTCGAACACGCGCGCCACCACCGGCTGCATTCCGGCGAGGTGCACACCGCCCCCGGCCGCCTCCGCCTTCAGCCGCGCGCCCAGCAGGACATTGAGCCCCGTGGAGTCGCAGAACTCCAGGCGCGAGCAGTCCACGACCAGCCGCGACCGTCCCTTCTCGAGGCACTCCTCGAGCGGCTCGCGCAGCAGGTCGGCCGTGTGGTGATCCAACTCACCCGACGGCGTCACGACGGCGCTGGAGCCCTCTTGCCGCACCTCCACCAGAAGCCGGCCCGACTGTGCACTGCCGACCGTCCCGCGGTCCATGCCGTCTCTCTCTCCCGGGGTCTTCGCTGCTGACTGACGCCCTCGAACACTACGCCTTCCCTCACCGCTCCGACACCCGAACAACTACACACAATCGGACATACCCCCACACAACGCACTTGCGGTGGCTGTGGGAAAGCGGGTAGGGCTAGTAGAGACACGTACCCGACACGGCCGGCTTTGGAGGCGCCGCACACCGCAGTGCACGAATGGCCCCGGCAGCCATATGCCGAGAACGATGGAGGACATCATGTCACCCCGGCTCGACGCATCGCATACCCAGAGGGCGACGTCGGCATCCCCCACGGAGTCCCTGGATCCGATCGAGCTTCACGACGTACGCGACGCCGTACGCGCCGAGCGGGCCCCACTGGCCGATCCGGCCGACGTCCTGGCCGGACTCCCGGACATCCCCCCTTACGACGAAGTGGCCCCGGACGACGCCCGGGCCCTGTCCAGAACCCTCTTCGAGCGGCTGGAGTCCCTCGAGGAAGGCACCCACGAGCACGCCTACGTCCGCAACACGCTCGTCGAACTCAACCTCGCCCTGGTCAAGTTCGCCGCCTCCCGCTTCCGCTCCCGCAGCGAGCCGATGGAGGACATCATCCAGGTCGGCACGATCGGCCTGATCAAGGCGATCGACCGCTTCGAGCTCTCGCGGGGCGTCGAGTTCCCCACGTTCGCGATGCCTACCATCGTGGGCGAGATCAAGCGCTTCTTCCGCGACACCTCGTGGTCCGTGCGCGTCCCGCGCCGGCTCCAGGAGCTGCGGCTGGACCTCGCCAAGGCCGGTGACGAACTGGCGCAGCGGCTGGACCGCGCCCCCACGGTGACGGAACTGGCCGCGCACCTCGGCCTGTCCCGGGACGAGGTCGTCGAGGGCATGGCCGCCTCCAACGCCTACACCGCCTCCTCGCTGGACGCCCAGCCCGAGGACGACGACTCCGAGGGCGCGCTCGCGGACCGCATCGGCTACGAGGACCACGGGCTCGAAGGCATCGAGTACGTCGAGTCGTTGAAGCCGCTCATCGCCGAACTCCCCTCGCGGGACCGGAAGATCCTCTCGCTGCGGTTCGTCGCCAACATGACCCAGTCGGAGATCGGCGAGGAGCTCGGCATCTCCCAGATGCACGTCTCCCGGCTGCTGTCCAGGACGCTGGTGAGGCTGCGCCGCGGGCTGACCGTCGACGAATGACCGGTGTGACACGAGGTGTCCGTCCGGGAGCCCGAGGGCGCCGGACGGGCCCCTTCGGTTACCCGGGGAAACCTCTTCCCCGCACCCCCCGGTACCACTAGGGTCACCCCCCGAACCGGCCGGTACGTGACGACGCAACAGCCCGGCCGGGGCGCGAGGAGGCGGGTGCATGGCTCGGGCCGGAACCGACAGCGACGTCGAGACCGGGGACGCGGGCGGCGGGCCGTACGCGGACGCGTCCGACGCGCGGCTGACCGCGCTGCTGCGGGCCGGCACGCCGGCCGTCTACCCGGCGCTGCGGGAACTGCGCACCCGCCACCACGGTGCCGTGCTCGCCTACGCGCGCCAGTGCGCGACGAGCGAGTCCGCGGCGCGCCAGCTCGCGGCCCAGGCCTTCACGCACGCCGCCCGCGAGACGGCCCGCGGGGTGGACCCCGGCGTCCCGGTGCGGCTGCACCTGCTGTTGCTGACCGCCCGGCTGGCCGCCTCCTGGGCGCGCGAGGGGCGCTCCGGCGGCCTGGACGCCGGGCTGCTGCTGGTGCTGAACACGGCGGGCGGCGACGGCCCCGTACCGCCGCTGCTCACGGCCTTCCAGTCGCTGCCGCTGCGCGCCCAGGGCATGGTCTGGTACGGGACCGTGGAGCGGGAGGACGTGGAGCGCACGGCCGGGTATCTCGGCGTCACCCGCCAGGACGTGGTGTTCGAGACCCCGCAGGCACTGCAGACCATGGCCCAGGCGTGCCTGCGGGCCCGGCTCGCCGCCTCCGACGATCCGTGCTGCGGCGACTTCCGCCGGCTGATCGAGGAGGCCGTACGGCCCGACAACGCCCGTACCAGCTCCGACCTGCAGGCCCACATGGCGCACTGCGCGCACTGCACGGCCGCGTTCGAGGAGCAGACCGCGCTGCGCGACCAGCCGCGCACCGCGCTGGCCGAGGGCCTGCTGCCCTGGGGCGGCACGGCGTACGTCACCCGGCACCGGTCCGCCGACGCCCCGGCACCCGTGCGGCGGCCCGGCCCGCGCGCCACCGGGTGGCCGCCCTCGCGCCGCCATGTGCTGGCCGCGGTGGCGCTCGGCGTGGCGCTGACACCGGTGCTGCTCCTGCTGCTCACCTCGGGCGGCGGCGGGACGGACCGGCGGCCGGCGGGCGCGGCGGCCACCCCGCCGGCGCCGCCGCGGGTGACGGTGACCGCGACGGTGCCGGGCACGACCGCGCCCCCGTCCCCGTCGGCCACCTCCAGGCCGCCGACGGTCTCCGCCAGGCCCGCGCCCGCTCCCTCCCGCACGGCACGCCCGAAGCCGAGACCGACCCCGCCCCCGCCGACGGTGTGGCCGCCGGGCGCGGCCCCCGCGCAGGTGGTGAACGCCGCCACGGGCCGCTGCCTGGACGTGGCCGGCGACTTCGACGACGGCACGGACGTGGACCTGGAGCCCTGCGGCCCCGCGGCCACCCAGCGCTGGCGGGTGGACTCCTCGCGCGGGGTCCTGCAGTCCGCCGCCGACCCGGACTTCTGCCTGGACAGCCGCGGCTCGGTGGACAACGGCGTGGGCATCTGGCACTGCGACTCGGTCGACGGCAGGCACGGCGACAACCTGACGTTCACCGTCGACCCGGACGGGGTGATCCGCCCGGCCGTCGCCATCGAGACCGGCCTGACCGCGCACTACGGCGGCGAGCTGTCCTTCGATCCGCTGACCGGGGACGCGGACCAGCGGTGGCGGTCGGGCGACGCCTGAGCGCGGCCCGTCACACCGCGCGCACCCCGCCCCGCCAGACCTGGCCGGCCAGGGGGACGCCCGGGCGGTAGGCGAGGTGGACGTGGCTGGGCGCGTCCAGGACCACGAGGTCGGCGCGGGCCCCGGGGGCGAGCCGGCCGACGTCGGTGCGGCGCAGGGCCGCGGCGCCGCCGGCGGTGGCCGACCACACCGCCTCGTCCGGGGTCATGCCCATGTCCCGCACGGCGAGGGCGATGCAGAACGGCACCGAGGACGTGAAGGACGAGCCCGGGTTGCAGTCGGTCGACAGGGCGACCGTGACGCCCGCGTCGAGGAGGCGGCGGGCGTCCGGCCACGGGGCGCGGGTGGAGAACTCGGCGCCGGGCAGGAGGGTGGCGACGGTGTCGCTGTGGGCCAGCGCGTCGACGTCGGCGTCCGTCAGATGCGTGCAGTGGTCGGCGCTGGCCGCGTCCAGCTCGACGGCGAGCTGCACGCCGGGGCCGTGGCCGAGCTGGTTGGCGTGGACGCGCGGACGCAGGCCCCTGGCCTTTCCGGCGGTGAGGATCGCGCGGGCCTGGTCGCCGTCGAAGGCGCCCCGCTCGCAGAAGACGTCGATCCAGCGGGCGTGCGGGGCGCAGGCGTCCAGCATCTCCCCGGTGACCAGGTCGACGTAGCCGGCCGGGTCACCGGCGTACTCGGGCGGGACGACGTGCGCGCCGAGGTAGGTGACCTCGTCCGTGTGGCGGGCGGCGATGCGCAGGGCGCGGGACTCGTCGCCGACGGTCAGGCCGTAGCCGGACTTCGTCTCCAGGGTGGTGGTGCCCTGGCGCAGGGCCTCGGCGAGGTACCGGGTGAGGTTGGCCTCCAGTTCCGCGTCGCCGGCGGCGCGGGTGGCGGCCACGGTGGTGCGGATGCCGCCCGCGCTGTAGGCGCGGCCGGACATGCGGGCGTTGAACTCCTCGGTGCGGTCGCCCGCGAAGACCAGGTGGGAGTGGGAGTCCACGAAGCCCGGGATCACCGCCCGGCCGCCCGCGTCGACCCGGTGGTCGGCGGCGGGCGCCCGGCCCGACGCGCCGGTCCACACGACGCGGTCGCCCTCGAGGACGAGGGCCGCGTCCCGGATCACGCCGAGCGGGGACCCGCCGTGGGAGGGGTCGTTGGTGACCAGCGTGGCGATGCCGGTGATGACGGTGGCCGTGCGGTCGCTGCCGGTGGTGCTGCTCATGGGGTCCTTCCGTGGGGCGGCGGGCGTCAGCCGCGCAGGGCTTCGACGGCGTCCGCCAGCGCGGCCGGCACGTCGGGTACGAGGGCGTGGACGCCGTCGCGCACGAGATGGCGGCCGCCGACGACGGTGTGCCGCACGTCCGCCGCCGTGGCCGCGAACACGGCCGTCTCGGCGCCGAGCCTGGGCAGCGTGCCCGCCGTGCGGACCGAGTCCAGCGCGATCGTGGTGAAGTCGGCGAGGGCGCCGGGGGTGAGGGTGCCCGCCTCGTCCCAGCCGAGGGCGGCGTGACCGTCGGCGGTGGCGGCCCGCAGCAGGGCGGCGGCCGTCCAGTGGCCGCGGGTGCGGGTGCGCAGCCGCTCGTTCAGCTCCATCGCGCGGGCCTCCTCGAGCAGGTCGATGACCGCGTGGCTGTCGGAGCCGAGGCTGAGCGGGGAGCCGGCGCGCTGGAGGGCGGCGGCGGGGCCGATGCCGTCGGCCAGGTCGCGTTCGGTGGTCGGGCACATGCAGGTGCCGGTGCCGGAGCGGCCGAGCAGGGCGATGTCGTCGTCGGTGAGGTGGGTGTTGTGCACCCCGGTGGTGCGCGGGCCGAGGACGCCGTGGTCGGCGAGCAGCCGGGCCGGGCTGCAGCCGTGGGCCGCCTGGCAGGCGTCGTTCTCGCGGGTCTGCTCGGACAGGTGCACATGGAGGGGGGCGCTGCGCGCCTCGGCCCAGTCCGCGACCGTGGCGAGCTCCCGGGCGGGCACGGCCCGCACCGAGTGCACGGCGGCCCCGATCCGGGCGTGGTCCCGGTCCGTCAGCTCCGCGCAGCGTTCGGCCCAGGCCTCGGCCGTCCCGTCGGAGAAGCGCAGCTGGTGGCTGGTGGGCGGCTGCCCGAAGCCGGCGGACAGGTAGCAGGTGTCCAGGAGGGTGATGCGGATGCCGGCCTCGGCGGCGGCGTCGATCAGCGCCTCGCCCATCGCGTTGGGGTCCGTGTACCGGGAGCCGCCGGGGGCGTGGTGGAGGTAGTGGAACTCGCCCACGGCGGTGATGCCGGCCAGCGCCATCTCGGCGTACACCGCGCGGGCCAGGGCGTGGTAGTTCTCCGGGGTGAGCCGGGCGGCCGTGGCGTACATGAACTCGCGCCAGGTCCAGAAGGTGCCCGAGCCGACCTGGACCGTGCCGCGCAGGGCCCGGTGGAAGGCGTGGCTGTGGGTGTTGGCCAGGCCGGGCAGGGTCAGGCCGCGCAGGGGTTCGGCGCCCGGCGGCGCGGTGTGCGCACCGGTGCGCACGGCCGCGATGCGCCCGTCCCGCACGTCGAGGGCCACGCCCGGTTCCACGTGGGTGCCCAGCCAGGCCTGCTCCAGCCAGTACGTCCGCGTCCGCTCGGTGGAGGTCACGTGCAGGCCAGTCCTTCCAGTACGTCGGCGAGTGCGCGCACCCCGGCCAGGCAGTCGTCCTCGGCCGCGAACTCGGCCGGGGAGTGCGAGACGCCGGTGGGGTTGCGCACGAACAGCATGGCGGTGGGGACGCTCCCGGAGAGGATTCCGGCGTCGTGTCCGGCGCCCGTCCCGAGGACGGGTACCTCGGCCCCGGTGTCCTTACCCAGGATCCGGGCGAGCTCGTCGCGCAGGGCGTGGTCGAACTCGACGACGGGGGTGAAGGACTCGCGCACCACGTCCAGGTCCACGCCGTGCGCGGCGGCGTACTCGCGGGCGGCCCGCTCGATGCCGGTCACCACGGCGTCCAGGGCTTCCCGGCCGGGGGCGCGGGAGTCGAGCCAGCCGCGCACCAGGGAGGGGACGGCGTTGACGCCGTTCGGCTCCACGGCGATCTTGCCGAAGGTGGCGACGGCGCCGGCGAGGCGGGCCTCGCGGCGGGCGGCGAGCACGGTCTCGGCGTAGGGCAGCATCGGGTCGCGCCGGTCGTCCAGCCGTGTGGTGCCGGCGTGGTTGGCCTCGCCGCGGAAGTCGAACCGCCACCGCCCGTGCGGCCAGATGGCGCTGGCGACGCCCACCGGGTCCCCGGTCAGGTCCAGGGCCCGGCCCTGCTCGACGTGCAGTTCCACGAAGGCCCCGATGCGGGCCAGCCGCTCGGGGTCGGGTCCGATGGCCTCCGGGTCGTACCCGGCGGCCTCCATGGCCTGCGGCAGGGTGATCCCGTCGCCGTCGGTCAGCAGACGCGCCTGCTCGGCGGTGAGCACGCCCGCGGTCAGCCGTGAGCCGACGCAGGCGAGCCCGAACCGCGCGCCCTCCTCGTCGCCGAAGTTGACGACGGCCAGGGGCCTGGTGAACCGCGCTCCCCTGGCGCGCAGTTCGTCGAGCGCGGCGAAGGAGGAGACGACGCCGAGCGGCCCGTCGAACGCCCCGCCGTCGGGCACCGAGTCCAGGTGCGAGCCGGTCACGACGGCGTTCCCGGCGGCCGGGTCGCCCAGCCAGGCCCACTGGTTGCCGTTGCGGTCGGCCTCGTACGCGAGCCCGCGGGCCTCGGCCTGGTCCTTGAACCAGGCCCGGCACTCGGCGTCGGCGCCGGTCCAGGCGAAGCGGCGGTAGCCGCCGGAGGCGGAGCCGCGGCCGACCGGCAGCAGCTCCGCCCACATGCTGTGGAAGCTCAACGCTCCTCACCCTCGCGCATCGGGACGCGAACGCCCCGCTCGCCCGCGACCGACTCCGCGACGTCGTACCCGGCGTCCACGTGCCGGATGACGCCCATGCCGGGGTCGTTGGTGAGCACCCGCCGGATCTTCTCGCCGGCCAGCGGCGTGCCGTCGGCGACCGTGACCTGCCCGGCGTGGATGGAGCGCCCCATGCCGACGCCGCCGCCGTGGTGGATCGACACCCAGGAGGCGCCGGAGGCCACGTTCACCATGGCGTTCAGCAGCGGCCAGTCGGCGATCGCGTCGGAGCCGTCGAGCATGGCCTCCGTCTCGCGGTACGGGGAGGCGACGGAGCCGCAGTCGAGGTGGTCGCGGCCGATGACGACCGGTGCGGCCAGCTCGCCGCTCGCCACCATGTCGTTGAACCGCTCGCCCGCCTTGTCGCGCTCGCCGTAGCCGAGCCAGCAGATGCGGGCGGGCAGGCCCTGGAAGCGCACCCGCTCGCCGGCCATTTTGATCCAGCGGGCCAGGGACTCGTTCTCGGGGAACAGCTCCAGGATCGCCTTGTCGGTCTTGGCGATGTCGGAGGCCTCGCCGGACAGCGCGGCCCAGCGGAAGGGGCCCTTGCCCTCGCAGAACAGCGGCCGGATGTACGCCGGGACGAAGCCGGGGAAGGCGAACGCGCGGTCGTAACCGGCCAGTTGGGCCTCGCCGCGGATGGAGTTGCCGTAGTCGAAGACCTCGGCGCCGGCGTCCTGGAAGCCGACCATCGCCTCCACGTGCCGGGCCATGGACTCGCGGGCGCGGGTGGTGAAGCCGGCCGGGTCCTTGGCGGCGGCCTCGGCCATGTCCTCGAAGTCGAGGCCGAGGGGCAGGTAGGACAGCGGGTCGTGGGCGGAGGTCTGGTCGGTGACGATGTCGATGGGCGCGCCCAGGGCGAGCAGCTGGGGCACGAGTTCGGCGGCGTTGCCGAGGACGCCGATCGACAGGGGCCGGCGCTGGTCGCGGGCCTCGACGGCGAGCTGGAGGGCGTGCTCGAGGCTGTCGGCCCGCACGTCGAGGTAGCGGTGCTCGATACGGCGCTCGATGGCGCGCGGGTCGCAGTCGACGCAGAGGGCGACGCCGTCGTTCATGGTGACGGCGAGCGGCTGGGCGCCGCCCATGCCGCCGAGGCCGGCCGTCAGGGTGATGGTGCCGGCGAGGGTGCCGCCGAACCTCTTGGCGGCGACGGCGGCGAAGGTCTCGTAGGTGCCCTGGAGGATGCCCTGGGTGCCGATGTAGATCCAGGAGCCGGCCGTCATCTGGCCGTACATGGTCAGGCCGAGGGCCTCCAGGCGGCGGAACTCCTCCCAGTTGGCCCAGTCGCCGACGAGATTGGAGTTGGCCAGGAGCACGCGCGGGGCCCACTCGTGGGTCTGCATCACGCCGACCGGCCGGCCGGACTGGACGAGCATGGTCTCGTCGGCCTTGAGGGTCCTCAGCGTGCGCACCATCGCGTCGAAGGAGCGCCAGTCGCGGGCCGCCTTGCCGGTGCCGCCGTAGACGACGAGCTTGTCGGGGTGCTCGGCGACCTCGGGGTCGAGGTTGTTCTGCAGCATCCGCAGGGCGGCTTCCTGCTGCCATCCCAGGGCGCTCAGTTCCGTACCTCGCGGCGCTCGGACGGGCCGGGGTCCTGACATGGGTCTGCCTCCTGACGGACGGGTCTTCGCGGACGGGATCCGGCGGTGCCGGCTCCCGGCGCACTCACTGCGGCTCTTCGCAGTTATTCACATCGTGACCTGATGAATAGAACTAGTCAATACGTCGGGGTGCCGACAGTCGCGCGGCCGGGATGTTTGGCTGGGTCCATGGCGGCCGGCGGTGACGGGACGGGGGACGAGGGCATGGACGGACGTACGGATGGGCGTATGAGCGGGCCTACGGATGGGCGTACGGCTGGGCATGCGGGCGGGCGTACGGATGGGCGTACGGACTCCGGCCACGGCGACGACGCCCGCGAGCGGGCCGCCCGGCGGGACCTGGCGGTGCGGGCGGCGGTGCGGCGCGGGCTGCTCGGACCCCGTACGCCCGTGGTGGGCCTGCTCGACGTCGTCGGCATCCGCCGGTCGGCGGCGGCACTCAGGGCCGCCTTCGAGGCGGTGGCCGCGCCGGGCACCCCCGTACTGCACGCCTTCGCGGTGAAGGCCACCCCCCTGGTGCCCGTGCTGCGGCTGCTGCACGAGGAGGGCATCGGCGCGGAGGTGGCGAGCCCGGGCGAGCTGGCGCTGGCCCGGGCGGCCGGGGTGCCGCCGGAGCGCACCGTGCTGGACTCGCCCGCCAAGACCCCCGACGAGCTGCGCGAGGCGCTGGCGCTCGGTATCGCCGTCAACGCCGACAACCCCCAGGAGCTGGAGCGCATCGACGCCCTGATGGCGCGCACCGCTCCCCGCTCACCCCTGGGGATCAGGGTGAACCCGCAGGTCGGCGGCGGTTCCATCGAGGCGCTGTCGACGGCCACGGCGACCTCGAAGTTCGGGGTGGCACTGCGCGACGAGGGGGCGCGCGCCTGGGTCGTACGGGCGTGCCTGGACCGGCCGTGGCTGACCCGGCTGCACGCCCACACCGGCTCGCAGGGCATCCCGCTGTACCTGATGGCGCAGGGCGTGGCCCGTACCTACGCCCTCGCCGAGGAGATCAACGCGCGCGCCGGACGGCGGCAGATCGACACCCTCGACATCGGCGGCGGGCTGCCGGTGAACTTCGGCTCGGAGGCGACCACGCCCACCCACGCGCAGTACGCGCGGCTGCTGCGCGAGGTGGTGCCGGGGCTGTTCGACGGGCGGTACGGGCTGGTGACCGAGTTCGGGCGGTCGCTGCTGGCCGAGCAGGGCACGCTGGTGGCGCGGGTGGAGTACACCAAGAGCGCCGGCGGGCGGCCGGTCGCCGTGACCCACGCCGGCGTGCAGGTCGCCACCCGCACCGTCTACGCGCCCGGGGCGTGGCCGCTGCGGCTGGCCGCGTACGACGCCGAGGGGCGGCCCCGGACGGGACCCGAGGTGGTGCAGGACGTCGCCGGGCCCGCCTGCTTCGCCGGCGACCTGCTCGCCGAGGCCCGCGCGCTGCCGCTGCTGCGGCCCGGCGACCACGTGGCCGCGCTGGACACGGGCGCCTACTACTTCGCGCACCACTACGCCTACAACTCCCTGCCCAGGCCCGGCGTCCACGGCTTCGCCCCGGACGGCTCGGGAGGGATCGCCTTCGCCACCGTGCGCGAGCCGCAGCCGCCCGAGGAGATCGTGGCCGAGGCCGGAGGGGCGCACGTCTCGGCGCTCACCACTCTGCACGCCTCCGCACGCTCTTGAGGCACGCCTGGGACACCGGGTGCAACTGGTGTGAAACCCGGGTCAGTTGACCCACATTAGCCCCTCGGTCGCATGTTCCACCGGAAAATGCCGTAACCCCCATCCCTTCCGCACACGGTGCGTAGCGTCGGCATCACTCAGCCGAACCCCAGGCGGGAGGGGAACAACGGTGCCCGGAATCGACGAGTGCCTTCTGGAAGCCATGCGGCTGCCCGGCGCCAGAGGTGCCGCGCTGGTCGACTGGACGAGCGGTCTTGCCCTGGGCACGGTCGGCGAGTCCCCGGGCGGCGATCACGAGACGACCGCGGCGGAGGCCGCCGAACTGGCCCGGCTGGCCGCCGAGCACGGGGCGTTCGCCTCCGGTGACGACCCCGGCGGCGAGCGGCCTCCGGTCGAGGACCTGATCGTCAGCAACCGGGACAGCTACCACCTGCTGCGGTTCGTGGACACCTCCTTCGACAGCAGCGTCTTCCTGCACCTGTGGCTGGCCCGCGCCGAGGGCAACCTGGCCCTGGCGCGGATACGGATGGGCGAGATGGCGGAGCGGCTGGTGCTGGGATGACCGTGGTCGACACGACTCCCCCGCCCCGGCTGCCCGTGCGCGACAGGGTGGCCGCGGCCGAGCGGCCCTGGGGCGGCGTCTCGCCGATGCTCACCCGGCTCGCCGCCGAGCAGGCCACCGGCGTCCTGGTCCGCGAGCGCGGCACGCTCTATCTGAGCGAGGGCCACGTGGTGCACGCCGAGTCCGCCCTGGCCCCCGGCCTGGAGGTGCTGCTGACCGCGCACGGCACGCTCGACGCCGGCGCCTGGCGGGAGGCCGTATCGCGGGCCGACGAGCGGCGCGGCGCCGCCCGCCTGCTGCTCGACGCGGGCCACCTCACCGAGGGCGCGCTCCAGCTGTGCCACCTCGGCGCCCTCTACGACGCGGCCTACTTCGCCCTCGCGCCGAGCAGCACCCCGGGCCGCTTCCGCTACGGCGTCGCCCACCGGCTCGGGCCGGTGGTGCCGGTCCCTGTTTCCGCGCTGGAACGGGAGACCGTCCGGCGCCGGGAGCTGCTGCACCGCATCTGGCCCGACACCCGTCCCGACTCCGCCCCGCTGGTGCGGACGTACGCGGGCGCGGCCCCCCGGCTCACCCTGCGCCAGTACGCCCTGCTGGAGCGGGTCGACGGCGTCCGCACCGCGACCGAGCTGGCCCGGGAGCTGGGCCGGCAGGCGTTCCACACGCTGGTGGACGTCCGGCGCCTGGTGGCCGCGGGCCTGGTGGCGCCGCGGCCGGCGCCACCACCGGCACCCGTTGCGTCGGTGCCCGTCCAGCCGGTGTCCGGCCCGGCCGACCGGCCGGCGTTCACCACCGACCCCCACATCACGCTGCTGAAGAGGCTCAGGGATGCGCTGGAGGCCCTTTGAGAGGAGACACCGGATGCCGGCCGAGCCCGAGATCCTCGACGAGCTGCGCCGGCTGAGGGCCCGCGTCCCCCAGCTCACCGGCGCCCTCGCCGCCAGTGTCGACGGCCTCGTCCTGGCCCACGACACCCCGGGCGTGGAACCGGAGGGCGTCGCGGCGCTCACCGCGACGGCGCTCGGCGTCGCGGTGCGGATGGCGGACGTGACCGGCCAGGGCGATCTGCGCGAGCTGCTGGTACGGGGCGTCTACGGCTATGTCGCCACCTACGCCGCCGGCCGTACCGCGGTGCTGACGCTGCTCGCCCAGGACCGCGTCAACGTCGGCCGGCTGCACCTGGAAGGCCGCCGGAGCGGCACCCGTATCGGGGAGCTGGTCGACGCCGAGGCGGCGGCCCGCGCCCTCGGCAGGGCACCGGCCAAGGGCGCCCGGCCGGCGGCCCGCACCGGTGCCGCACGGACCAGAACCACGCGCGCGCCCCGCACCACGGGCACCAACGCGCCCACCCCAACCGAAAGTTAGAGAACCAAGGAGATACGACATGGCCAACACCGAGACCTGCCTGAAGGAATGCCTCGCCTCCATCGAGGGCGCGACCGGCGTCGCGCTCGTCGACTACACCAGCGGCATGGCGCTGGGCACGATGGGCGGCAGCAAGACCTTCGACCTCAACGTCGCCGCCGCGGGCAACACGGACGTCGTCCGCGCCAAGATGCGCACCATGGAGCACCTCGGCCTCAAGGGGCAGATCGAGGACGTCCTGATCACCCTGACCGACCAGTACCACATGATCCGCCTGATCAGCGGCCGCGGCGGCAACGGCCTCTTCCTCTATCTCGTCCTCGACTCCAAGCGGGCCAACCTGGCGATGGCCCGCCACCAGCTGAGGAAGATCGAGGAGGACCTCGAGGTCTGATCCGGCCCCCGCGGACGGGAGGCCCCCGTCATCCCTGCCGGACCAGCGCAGCGGTGCGGCGACGCGCCCCACCCGGGGCCGCGTCGCCGGCCGCGATGCCGGTGCTGCGCAGGGCCCTGACCTTCCTGCCCGCGGGGCTTCCGCCGCGCTTGTCCAGCCAGTCGACCCGCACCCACAGCAGTGCGTCCCCGGCCCGCTCCCGCCGTCCCAGCCAGGCCGCCTTCAGCCGCAGCCCGGTCCCGGCGCCGGCCAGCAGCATCCCGCCGGCCGCGGGCAGCACCGCCGAACCGGCGAGCGCGGCCAGGAAGGCGAGCAGCAGCCACCAGCGGTGGCCGCGCCGCCAGACGCGGGCGGTGACCGCGCGGTCCTGGAGGACGTCGTGCCGCCCGGCCCGGGCGGCGCCCCGGGCGAGGGCCACGTACCGCCGGCGGCGGACGCCCGCGACGACGGCCGCGGTGAGCACGTACAGCGCCGCCCCGGCCAGCAGCCCGGTCCGGCGCCCGGTCAGTCCCGGCACCAGCGCGCCGGTCCCCGCCGCCAGCACCCCGAGCCACCACAACGGCGCCGCTCCGGCCCGTACGACGACGGCGACCCGGGCCAGTCCATGGCCTCCGCGCCCTCCCCGGCCCGCCCTTGCCGACTGCCCCGCCTGCCCTGCGCGTGCCACCTGCCGCCTCCTTCTCGTCTTGGCACACTGCGTTCGCCCGGGAGATTAGCGGGCGTTGCTGAGACGAGTCTGAGAAGTCACCGACCTCGAACCGGCCACCGCCGGGCACGGCCGGTACGGCCCGGGGCCCGCCGCACCGCCGGGCGACGGCCGCCGCACCACCCGGCGACGGCCGCGGCGCCACCCGGCGACGGTTGGCGGGGCGCGCACAGCGACGGCCGGTGGACCGCCCGTACGACGCGCACCTCCCACCCGTACGACGCGCACCTCCCCAAGGGCCCCCGGGCACCGCCCCCGCGACCCGCATCACCCGGGGCCGCCGACACGCGGCCGTCGCGTCGGCGGGACGGCACAGCCGTCCCGTACCCGGGCGCCCGCCGCCGTCCGTCGCCGCCGTCCGCGACCCGGCCGTGGACGGCCGTCCGCCACCCTGGCCCGGACCGCTCGCGCCCCCGCGCACCACCGCCCGGGACACGCCGTCCAGGGACCCGGCGTCCCCGACGGCCAAGAGCCCACGTGTGCCCGCGCCCAGGAACGCCGACCCGCTGCCGCCGCCCGGCGGCCTGGCGGCCCGCCGGTCCGCGCGGCGGGGCGGGCGGGCCGTCCGCGCGGCGAGGCCGGCCGGTCCACCGCGCGGCGAGGCCGGCCGGTTCCCACGGCGGGGGGACGGTCCGTCACTCCACGAACAGCCCGCGTGCCGCGGCCGCCGCGTCGAACTCCTCCAGCCGCGCCTGCGCGTCCGGCAGGTCGTCGCACATGGCCTCCAGCAGCACCCGCCCGAGCAGCATCGGCGCGCACGCCGTGTCGAAGGCGAGGCCCGTGCCGACGGCCGCCGGCAGCAGCAGGTCGGAGTACTTCGCCACCGGCGCGAACACCGAGTCCGCGACCGTGACGACGGTCAGCCCGGCCTCCCGGGCGAAGGCGAGCGCGTCGACGACCTCCCTGGGGTGCCGGGGCAGCGCGAAGCACAGCAGCGCCGAGGCGCCGGCCCGTACGGCGCCCGCGATGCGGTCCTGGATCATCGAGCCGCCCTCGTCGAGCAGCCGTACGTCCGGGTGGACCTTGGCGGCGAAGTACGAGAAGCCGTACGCCTGGGAGGCCGCCGCCCGCAGCCCGAGGACGGGCAGCGGGCGCGAGGCGGCGAGGACGCGCCCGGCCTCCCGCACCGGCCGCGGATCGGCCAGCGCCTCGGCGAGGTGCCGCAGGTTCTCGATCTCGGCCTCGACGGCCTGCTGGTACTCGTTGTACGACTCCGCGCGGGCCGCCGGCTCGGCGGGCCCGACCTCGCGCAGGTGACGGCGCAGCGCCGGATAGCCGTCGAAGCCCAGGGCGACCGCGAACCGGGTCACCGACGGCTGGCTGACCCCGGCCAGTTCGGCCAGCTCGACGCTGGACAGGAACGGCACGTCGGCGGCCCGCCGCACCATGCAGTGCGCGATGCGCCTCTGGGTCGGCGTCAGCCGGTGCCCCTCGAAGAGCGCCTGCAGCCGTGCGGCAGGGCTGTCGGTCACGCTCATGCCGTTTCTCCCCCTCCAGAAGTCGTCGACGACCCGGGAGAGTACTCCCCGACCAGTTTCTATTCAGACAACTAGAACTCTGCATGACGTCATACAGAACGGGCAAGGCGGGGCCACCCGCGAACGCGGAACCACCCCGCGAACACGGGGGCTACCCCCAGTGCGGCGCCCCGGCCCGCTCCCTAGCCTGGCGGCATGAGCGGTAGGGACGCGCACGGCACCGACCTGAAGAAGGACCTCGACGCCACCCTGCGGGTCCGCGGGGACCTGGGCGAGGAGTACGAGTCCGCGCTGGTCGATTCGTTCCTGGAGAAGGTCGACCAGCACATCGACGGCGCCATCGAGCGCCGGGTGCGCCGGCAGTTCGCCGAGCAGCAGATGGCGGCGGCCCGGGACGCGCGGTCGCCGAAGCCCACCGACTCCTGGGGGGAGCGCTTCGGGTTCGGCATCGTGTCGCTGGTGCTGGCCGTCCCGCTGTCCGCGATCGGCGGCTCGCTGGGCCATCTGCCCGGGCTCCTGGCCGCCTGGATGGGCATCGTCGGCGTCAACGCGGTCCAGGCCGCCCGCACCAACCCGGACCTCTTCCGCGGCCGGCGCCGCCGCCCCGGCAGGGACGCCGACTGGGAGGAATGACCGGACCGGCCGGCCGGCCGGGAACACCGGCGGCGGTCCCGGGGCCGCTGTGATCCCAGGGCTGCTGTGTCCCGGGGCCGCTGTGATCCCGGCGTCCCCTGCGATCCCGCCGGAACCGCAGGGGACGCCGGAACCGCGGAGGCCGCCGGGAACGGGATGCGCGGGGACCGCCGCACCCCCGTTGCCGGGGGGCGGGACGACGGCGGTCCCCGCGAGGGACGCGGGCCGGGTCAGGGCCGGGCTTGCGCGTCCATGGCGTCCATGGAGGTCCGGGAGCCGCTCCGGAGGTCCTTGGCGCCGTACGGCGCCGGCCCGGTCGGGACGCCTTCCCCAGTGCCTGACGCCTGGGTGGCGGCCCCTCTCCGTGCCGACGCCCACCAATCTGCCCCACCCGTGTTAAGCCGGTGCTGCGCGAACGTGACGTGCTCGTACCACTTCCGCGAAGTCCACGGGCTTCTGACGTGCCGACACGTCCCCGGGCCGGCCCGCCCCGGCGGTGCGCCGGGTGTTCGCTACTGCTTTCCGCCCTTGGCCAGGAAGGACAGCAGGTCCTGCCGGCTGACCACGCCGGTGGGCTTGCCCTCCACCAGCACGATCGCCGCGTCCGCCGCGCCGAGCACCGACATGAGGTCGGCGACCGGCTCACCGGAGCCGACCTGCGGCAGCGGGGCGGACATGTGCTTCTCCAGCGGGTCCTCCAGCGAGGCGCGCTTGGTGAACAGCGCGTCCAGCAGCTCCCGCTCGACCACGGACCCGACGACCTCCGCCGCCATGACGTCCGGGTGGCCGGCGCCCGGCTTGACGATCGGCATCTGCGAGACGCCGTACTCGCGCAGCACCTCGATGGCCTGGCCGACCGTCTCGTCGGGGTGCATGTGGACCAGGGAGGGAATGGAGCCGCCCTCCTTGTCGCTCAGCACGTCGGCCACGCGGGCGCTGGGGCCCTCGTCCTCGAGGAAGCCGTAGTCGGCCATCCACTCGTCGTTGAAGATCTTCGACAGATAGCCGCGCCCGCTGTCCGGCAGCAGGACCACCACGACGTCGTCCTCGCCCAGCCGCTCGGCGACCCGCAGCGCGGCGACGACGGCCATCCCGCAGGAGCCGCCCACCAGCAGGCCCTCCTCCTTGGCGAGGCGGCGGGTCATCTGGAAGGAGTCCTTGTCCGAGACGGCCACGATCTCGTCGGCGACCGAGCGGTCGTAGGCGGTCGGCCAGAAGTCCTCGCCGACGCCCTCCACCAGGTACGGCCGGCCGGAGCCGCCGGAGTACACCGAGCCCTCGGGGTCGGCGCCGACGACCTTGACCCGGCCGTCGCTGACGTCCTTCAGATAGCGGCCGGTGCCCGAGATGGTGCCGCCGGTGCCGACGCCCGCCACGAAGTGGGTGATCCGGCCCTCGGTCTGCTCCCACAGCTCGGGACCGGTGGAGTGATAGTGCGACAGCGGGTTGTTCGGGTTGGAGTACTGGTCGGGCTTCCAGGCGCCCGGCGTCTCACGCACCAGCCGGTCGGAGACGTTGTAGTAGGAGTCCGGGTGCTCCGGCGCCACGGCCGTGGGGCACACGACCACCTCCGCCCCGTAGGCGCGCAGCACGTTGATCTTGTCCGTGGAGACCTTGTCCGGGCAGACGAAGATGCACTTGTAGCCCTTCTGCTGGGCCACGATGGCCAGTCCCACGCCGGTGTTGCCACTGGTCGGCTCGACGATCGTGCCGCCCGGCTTGAGCTCACCGCTCTGCTCGGCCGCCTCGATCATGCGCAGGGCGATGCGGTCCTTCACGGAGCCGCCCGGGTTGAAGTACTCGACCTTGGCCAGGACCGTCGCCTTGATGCCCTTGGTGACGTTGTTGAGCTTCACCAGCGGGGTGTTGCCGACGAGGCTGATCATCGAGTCGTGGAATTGCACCGTTGTCTCCGGTTGCTGCAAAAAAGGTGGTCGTGGTGGTTCCGCCAGCCTAAGGCCAGCCGCCCGTCCGCCGCGGTCGTTCACTCACCGTCGAGATTGGGCGACGGTCGGTACGGGGCAAGGACTGGGTGTACGGCTATGCGGGAGGTGGCGGCGAGGCATGACGAGCATGTCGAGGGCGCGAGTGGCCCGGCGGATCGCGGCCGGCGCCGCGTACGGGGGCGGCGGGCTCGGGCTGGCCGGCGCGGCGGCCGCCGGGTTGCTGCTGGCCGAGGTGCAGCTGGCCAAGCGTCACGTCGGCAACGGCACGGACAACCACGTGCCGGTCGCCGACGGGCTGTACGGCCGCGGCTACGACACCCCCGGCGAGCCCCCGCTGCGTCTGACCCTGCTCGGTGACTCCACCGCCGCGGGGCAGGGCGTCCACCGGGCCGGGCAGACGCCGGGCGCACTGCTCGCCTCGGGGCTGGCGGCGGTGGCCGAGCGGCCGGTGCGGCTGCGGAACGTGGCGCTGCCCGGGGCGCAGTCCGACGACCTGGACCGCCAGGTGGCGCTGGTGCTGGCCGATCCGGCCCTGGTGCCCGACATCTGCGTGATCATGATCGGCGCCAACGACGTGACCCATCGCATGCCCCCGACCCGCTCGGTGCGCCATCTGTCGGCCGCGGTGCGGCGGCTGCGCACGGCGGGCGCGGAGGTGGTGGTGGGCACCTGTCCGGACCTCGGCACGATCGAGCCGGTCCAGCAGCCGCTGCGGTGGCTGGCCCGGCGGGCCTCGCGGCAGCTGGCGGCGGCGCAGACGATCGGGGTGGTGGAGCAGGGGGGCCGCACGGTGTCGCTGGGCGACCTGCTGGGCCCGGAGTTCGCGGCGAACCCGCGCGAGCTGTTCGGGCCGGACAACTACCACCCCTCCGCCGAGGGGTACGCCACGGCGGCGATGGCGGTGCTGCCGACGGTCTGCGCGGCGCTGGGCCTGTGGCCGGCCGAGGAGGAACGGCCGGACGTCTCCCGGCGCGAGGGCTTCCTGCCGGTGGCCCGGGCGGCGGCGGAGGCCGCGTCGGAGGCGGGCACGGAGGTCACGGCCGCCATGCCGACCGGCCCGCGCGGCCCGTGGGCCCTTCTCAAGCGCCGCCGCCGCAGGCGGGTCCCCGAACCGGAACCGGCCCCGGCGACCCCCTCGCCCTGAACCCCGGCCCCGCCTCCCGGGCCTGCGCGCCCGGGAGCTCCCGGCCCCCGCCCCCGGCGCCAGTCAGCCGGGGACCCGCTCGGCCCCGGCGCCGGCGGCCGGTCCGGCACCTGGCCGACCCCGGCCGGCGATCGGCCCGTCCCCGGCCGACCCCGGCGGCGATCGGCCCGTCCCCGCCCCCCGGGGTGGACGGCCGGCACCGGGCCGGCCCCGCCCGCGATCGGCCCGGCCCCCGGCCGGGGACGGGGCCACTTCACCCCCGGGTACGCCCGGCGACCCGGACACCCACCACCCCACCCGCCCACGGCCGCCAAGGCCCCACCCAGCACTCGACGACGAGCCCGTGCGGGGGCGAGCGGGCCGCGCCCCCGCATCCCGGGGCGCAGGCCACCCGGGGCGGGCCTGCGCCCCGGGCGGACCGGGACCGGGAGGTCCGGGCCCGAGGATCGGGGGCCAGGGCCAGGGCCAGGGCCGGGATCGGGCCGGGAGCCGGGCCCGTCGAGGCCTCGGGGCCGTTTGGGAGCGGGGCGGCTGGGGACCGGGGTCCGTGGAGGGGGGCGCCGGCGTGCGGGGACGGCTCCGCCGACGGAGGACCAAGCAAGCGCTTAGAAAGTTGCGGTCAGGATCACACCGCCATACCCGTGACCCGGTGCATACGTACGGGTAACTTCCCAACCAGCCCTGCCCATCCGCTCGTACCCCGTACCCACTCAGGAGCCGTGATGCCCGAAGCCGTGATCGTCTCGACCGCCCGCTCCCCCATCGGCCGCGCCTTCAAGGGCTCCCTGAAGGAGCTGCGCCCCGACGACCTGGCCGCCACCATCGTGCAGGCGGCCCTCGCGAAGGTTCCCGAGCTGGACCCCAGGGACATCGACGACCTGATGCTCGGCTGCGGCCTGCCCGGCGGCGAGCAGGGCAACAACCTCGGCCGGATCGTCGCCGTACAGATGGGCATGGACCACCTGCCCGGCTGCACGATCACCCGCTACTGCTCGTCCTCGCTGCAGACCTCCCGCATGGCCCTGCACGCGATCAAGGCCGGCGAGGGCGACGTCTTCATCTCGGCCGGTGTCGAGATGGTCTCGCGCTTCACCAAGGGCAACTCCGACAGCCTGCCCGACACGCACAACCCGCTGTTCGCCGAGGCCGAGGCCCGTACCGCCGCCGTCGCCGAGCAGGAGGGCACCACCTGGCACGACCCGCGCGAGGACGGCCTGCTCCCCGACGCCTACATCGCGATGGGCCAGACCGCCGAGAACCTCGCCCGCTGGAAGGGCGTCACCCGCCAGGAGATGGACGAGTTCGGCGTCCGTTCGCAGAACCTCGCCGAGGAGGCCATCAAGAACGGCTTCTGGGAGCGCGAGATCACCCCGGTGACGCTGCCCGACGGCACGGTCGTCAGCAAGGACGACGGCCCCCGCGCGGGCGTCACCCTCGAGGGCGTCTCCGGTCTCAAGCCGGTCTTCCGCCCCGACGGCATGGTCACCGCCGGCAACTGCTGCCCGCTCAACGACGGCGCCGCCGCGCTGGTCATCATGTCCGACACCAAGGCGCGCGAGCTGGGCCTGACCCCGCTCGCCCGGATCGTCTCCACCGGCGTCTCCGGCCTGTCCCCCGAGATCATGGGCCTCGGCCCGGTCGAGGCCAGCAAGCAGGCGCTGCGGCGGGCCGGCCTGACCATCGACGACATCGACCTGGTCGAGATCAACGAGGCGTTCGCCGCCCAGGTGATCCCCTCCTACCGCGACCTCGGCATCGACCTCGACAAGCTGAACGTCAACGGCGGCGCCATCGCCGTGGGCCACCCCTTCGGCATGACCGGCGCCCGTATCACCGGCACGCTGATCAACTCCCTGCAGTTCCACGACAAGCAGTTCGGCCTGGAGACGATGTGCGTCGGCGGCGGCCAGGGCATGGCCATGGTCATCGAGCGCCTCAGCTGACCGCGCGCCGGCCGGGCGCCGGCGACCGGCTCACGCGCGGCCCGCGGGACGGCCGGCTCACGCGCGGCCCGCGGGACGGCCGGTGAGGGACCGTCAGTGCCCGCCATAGCACCCAGCGTCATCGAACGGCCCGGAATCCAAGAAGCGCCTGGATTCCGGGCCGTTTTGTGATCCAATCTCCCCCAGAGTGTGACCTATCTCCCTCGGGAGGGATGTTCGCGCAGGTCAGGCCCGCCTGGGAAGTCCCACCGGATCACCGGAGGGCTTCTTTTCCGTCCGTTTCGTGATGTTACGCACTGACAGTTGGATAGTCCGCCCTTCAAGCTGATGTAGGAAGTCGGGGGTCTACCTTGAACCCGGGAGTACGTCAGTGAGCGCCATGCCGATCGCTTTGCTGCTCACCACGGTCGCCACCGGCGCCGTGGGCGTCGCCGTCCTGCGCACGCTCTTCGCGCTGCGCCGTCAGGTCTCGGCGCTGCAGGAGCAGCTCGCGGAGAACTACGCCGCGACCGCGCGCGCCCTGCTGCCCGCCGCCCGCAGCCACAGCGACGCCGAGCAGATACGCGCCGCCGTGGTCCAGGCCCTGGCCGAGGAGCGGGAGCGGGAGCTGGCCGAGGCGCGCGCCTTCTGGGCCGCCCAGGAGGCCCGCGACGCCGCCGACGCGCCGTCCCTGCTCGGGCTGCCCGACAGCGAGCTGTTCCTGCCGCGGCAGGCCGACTTCGCCGGCATGGACCACCTGGAGCCGGTGACCGAGACGGGTCAGGACGCCGAGGAGGGCGGCTCCGCCGGGGAGTCCGCCGAGCTGGCCGCGGCCCGGCGCCGCCACCCCTCGCACCCGGACTTCACCCCGCACCCCTCCCCCGTCGTCGGCGACCACGAGCGCACGGTCGCCGCGCTGGAGCAGCTCGCCGACTCCCGGGTCGAGCTGGCCGACGTCCGCCCGGGCCCGCTGGGCACCCTCGACGTCTACGTCTTCGCGGACGGCACCACGCTGTGCATGACCCCGGGCCACCGCGAGACCGCGGAGCGCCTGGCCGCCGCCCTGCGCGCGGGCGAGTCCCCGGTCCTGCTGGGCGGCTCGGGGGTCTCCGGCGCCTACGCCCTCACCTTCGCCTGCGGCGAGGAGAACGTCTACATCCTCGCGGACCGGGTCATCGCCTCGCTGTAGCCTTCGCGAGCCCCTCGCCCCGGCCGCCGCGAGCCCCTCGCGCCCGGCCGCCGCGAGCCCCTCGCGCCCGGCCGTCACGACGCCCCGCCGCAGCCGTCGCGACGGCCGTCGCGCGCGGGGCGGTCCTCAGACCCCCGCGCGCTGCTGCGCCTCCCGCACCAGCCGCACCGCCTCCTCGACCTCGGCCTCGTCCGTCAGTACGAGGGCGAGGTCGTGGCCGGCCACGGTGACCTGGTCGGCGGCGGCGAACATACCGGCGTCGGGCATCTCGCGCGGCCGCGTCCCGGGCTCCTCCAGCACCTGCGCGCGCCGGGCGAACTCCCTGGCCAGCGCCAGTGCCTCGGCCGCGGCCGACCGCTGCAGCCGGCTCTGCGGTGCGGCCCGGAGACGGTCGGCGAAGTGATCCACGGCCCGGGTCAGAGATGTCGTGTCAACCACGCGGCGAGACTACGCGCCGCACCGGGACTGTTGCCAATACGCGAACGGTCGGGCACGGTGACGTGAAGGACCGGCTTCATCGAATGCGTCCGGAGGCGCCGATGTCCCAAGTCTTCTCCGAGGAGACCCATCGCAATCTGCTCGCCCGCATCCCCCATTGCACCGGTCGTGAAGTCACCGACTGGCTGCGCACCGTCGAAGAAGGCCCCGCGCTCTGCTTCGAGGAGAAGCTCAGCTGGCTCCGCCACGAGCACAACCTCGCGTACGGCCACGCCAAGGCCATCATCCACGAGTACGACCTGAGGAGGGCGGCGCGCAAACTGCTCTAGGCGTGGCGGCACGCCGAGACGACGAAGGGCCCCGGGGAGCTTGGGTTCAAGGGGTCGTCGCAACACCACTTGGTTTCAGGTGGTGAGTAGATCACGTAGACGCTCGGCTGGGGTATCCCAGCCGAGCGTCTTG